>NZ_JBGCCA010000021.1:0-143047 GCF_041261265.1 Streptacidiphilus sp. MAP12-33 | reverse complement strand
TCGGACGCGATCGCGGACTGGCCGCTGCTGAACGCGATGGTCAACGTGGCGTCGGGTGCCTCCTGGGTGTCGATCCACCACGGCGGTGGCGTCGGTATCGGCCGCTCGATCCACGCCGGTCAGGTGACGGTCGCGGACGGCACGAAGCTGGCGGGCGAGAAGATCCGCCGGGTGCTGACCAACGACCCGGGCATGGGCGTCATCCGCCACGTCGACGCCGGCTACGACCACGCCGTCGAGGTCGCCGACGAGCTCGACGTCCGCATCCCGATGCGGGAAGAGGAGGCGTGATGCCCACCGAGCTGGCGGCCGTGGCCGTCGACGTCGCCCCGACCGCGTGGTCGGGCCGTGACGACGGCTCCGGCGCCGAGCACCTGCGGTGGCACCACGTCGTCTCGACCGACCCCGCCGCCGTCACCGCCGGTGACGTCGCGTTCGTCGGCTTCCGCAGCGACGAGGGCGTGCGCCGCAACAAGGGCCGCACCGGCGCGGCCGACGGCCCCCGCGCGCTGCGCGCCGCGCTCGCGTCGATGGCGCTGCCGTCGCGTCAGCGGGCGCTGGACGCGGGCGACATCGAGGTCGCGGACGGCGACCTGGAGGGCGGCCACGCCCGGCTCGGCCGGGCGGTCGCCGACCTGCTGGACGACGGCCTGCGCGTCGTCGTCCTCGGCGGCGGCCACGAGGTCGCCTACGGCAGCTACCTCGGGCTCACCGGCAGCGGACTGCTGCGGGACGACGACCGCCTGGGCGTGCTCAACCTCGACGCGCACTTCGACCTGCGCGACGAGCCGGTGCCCAGCTCCGGAACGCCGTTCCTGCAGATGGCCCGCGACGAGCAGGCGGCCGGGCGGCGGCTGAACTACTGGGTGCTCGGCGTCAGCCAGCCCAGCAACACCACCACCCTGTTCCGCACCGCCGACCGCCTGGGCGTCCGGTACCTGACCGACACCGAGTGCGGCGCGCTGGACCGCGAGCAGGTCGACGCGTTCGTCGAGGAGTTCCTCGCGAGCTGCGACGTCGTCCATCTGACGATCGACCTCGATGTCCTCCCGGCGGCCTCCGCCCCGGGCGTCAGCGCCCCGGCCGCCTACGGCGTGCCGATCGGAACCGTCGAGCGCGTCTGCGCGGCGGTCGCGGCGAGCGGCAAGCCGCTGCTGGTCGACGTGGCGGAGCTCAACCCGTCCCTCGACACCGACCAGCGCACCGCCCGCGCGGCGGCCCGCCTGGTCCACCGCCTCCTGGTCACCTCGGCCGTGGCGCCGTTCCTGCCGCCGGGGCCGGATATGCCGGAGCCGCAGCGGCCCGAGACGGACTGAGCGCCGCACCCCTGAACCGGTCGCCAGGCTGTGAGATCCGGACAGCAGCCACAGCCTGGCGACCACCAACGCTCCCTCGCCGGGCGGCCGCTCCCGCGGTCTCAGGTACGGCGGCCACGGGGTGCGGGGGGACAGTTCCCTGTTCACCCGGGTGAGCAGCCCCGGCCCGTGCTCCAGCCCGCGCAGGGCCAGAGCGACGGCAGGTCTCCGCCTGCTGTGACGGCGGGTCAGGTCCGGACGGTGCGGCCCCGGTGCAGGGTGCCCTGGACGTCCGCGAAGAGGAGGTCAAGCCCGACGCCGTCGCGTTCGGCGTGGATGTGCAGGTGGGGCTCGCTGCTGTTGCCGGAGTTGCCGACCTGGCCGAGCAGGTCTCCGGCGCGGACCCACTGGCCCGGGGTCACCGTGACGGTGCCGGGCCGCAGATGGGCGAGCTTGACCGTCTCGGTGCCGGTGTCGATGAAGACGAGGTTGCCGTAGCGCGGCCCGTACCGGATCACGCCCGGGACCTGGTCCTCCACGTCGTCGACGACGGCGACGACCTGTCCGTCGCACGGGGCGTACACGTCGGCCCCGTAGGCGAGGTAGGCGTCGAGGCGATCGGGAGCGCCCCGCCGGCTGCCGGTCGCCCCCACCCGCACGAGGTCCAGGGCGCCGCGCTGCTCGGGCACGCCGTAGTGGTGGTTGAGCAGGCGCCCCCCGCCCTGGCCGATGTACCAGGACCCGCTGAGCGGGAACCGGGTCGACGCGGTCACGGCGAGGCCCCACCGGTGACGCCGGGCCCGGAACAGCGCTCCGGTCGCCAAGCACAGCAGCGCCGCTCCGACCACCAGGTCGGCGGCGCTGTTCCCACCGTGCAGGCCGGGCAACCGCCATGCCGACCCGAGCGCGACCAGGCCTCCCGCCTCGATCGGGCGGCGGATCCACCAGGGCTCCTCGGTGACGAAGGAGAAGCCCTCCAGCAGGACGTAGCCGGCCACGGCGACGACCAGTGAGCCGATCCAGCCGGTGACGCTCGCGGCCTCCCAGCACTCGGCGATCCAGTAACTGCCCAGGGCGAACCACACGGCTATCGCCAGTCGGCGCCGCCACTGCCCGGTCCGTCCGTACCCCTGCGCGTCCCGGGCGATCATCAGGTCGACCAGCGCCCCGGCGGAATCGGTCCTCGCCCAGGCCAGGACCTGCCCGGAGGGCCCCGAGACGACGAGCCCCTGGGGGGAATCCCGCACCTCGTCGATGCCGCCGAGCCGTGCCCGGGTGGCGTCCACGATCCGGTACAGCCGGTCATGGCCGCTGCGCTCCACCGCCAGGGGAGCGAGCTCCGCCCAGTCGGCGGGATCCGCGCACAAGAACCCGTACAGTGCGGCGATCTCCGCGTGGCGGTCAGGCCGGGACATGCTGCTTCACCTCGTAGTTCATCGCGTCGTCCGCGACCGTCGGCCGAACCGAACGAACAAAAGGGAGGGGTGGAAGGCCGGACGCGGATTGCCTCAGCGCCGCGCCACGGCGAGTGCGACGAGGAGTGGAACCACGCGCTCGGCCGGTACGGCGTAGTGCCCCCTGGTCGACGAATGCAGCCAGCCGGCCGCCGTCATCTGTCGCAGGTGGTGGTAGATCTGCCCGCTGGACCCCATGTCGGCGACCTGCGCCAGGGAACTGACGGTGCTTCGGCCGCACAGGATCTCGCGGAGCATCAGCAGGCGCACGGGGTTGCCGAGGGCGGACAGTGTCTCCGCGGCGCTGGAGAGGTCACTCTCCATCAGGTCCTTCGTGCCGAAGCCCATCTGCCAGTCGTAGTGCTTGCCCGACGGCAGGCCGACGGCCCCCACGAACAGCACCCCGCCGCCGTCCAGTTCGGCCTCTGCCAACTGCTGCTTCCAGGCGGACAGCGCCCAGAAGCCGTCCTGCGCCGGGGTCGCCGCCACTGCCGTGGGCTGTTCCCGGCTGCCCGCGGCCTCGAGATCGGCGACGCGCCGCTCCAGCTCCGCGACCCGCTCCGCAAGCTCCATGCCCTGATACTACGCAACTACGGATTATCAGCAAAACCAACGCTCGCGGCGCGGCCGGCGCCGGCGGCCGGGGTGGTGCCCGATTTAAGTGATATCTCTATACTGGCGTCATGGAGGCCCGCGGCATCCGAGCGCGTGGGCGGGCGGTGGAAGCGAGGCGGTCCGGGATGGACGGGGCTGGGGCAGGGGCGATCAGCGAGCGGGTGGCCCGGAGTGTGACCGGGGCCGTGATGCTGCCCGTCGGGCTGGCCGTGGGCGGTGTCGGGGTCGCACTGCTGTCGACCTCGCGACCGGTCGGCGGGGTGCTGGTCTTCGTCGGCGTGCTGGTGCTCGCGGGCCTGGTGGCGGTCGCGCCGGGACAGGCGCGCGTGGTCTCGCTGTTCGGCCGCTACGACGGGACGGTGCGCACGGCCGGGCTGCGCTGGGTCAACCCGCTGACCAAGCGGCAGCGCGTCTCGACCCGGATCCGCAACCACGAGACGGCGACACTCAAGGTCAACGACGCCGACGGCAATCCGATCGAGATGGCCGCGGTCGTCGTCTGGAAGGTCGCGGACACCGCCAAGTCCGTCTACGACGTCGAGAACGTCGTCTCCTTCGTCGCCACCCAGGCCGAGACGGCCGTGCGGCACGTCGCCGGTGCCTACCCCTACGACGCGCGCGGCGAGGAGCGCCTCTCGCTGCGGGAGAACGCCGAGGAGATCACCACCCGGATGTCCGCCGAGATCGCGCAGCGGGTGGCGCTCGGTGGGGTGTCGGTGGTCGAGTCACGGATCACCCGCCTCTCCTACGCGTCCGAGATCGCCCAGGCGATGCTGCGGCGCCAGCAGGCGGAGGCCGTGGTCGACGCCCGGCGCCGGGTGGTGGAGGGCGCCGTCGGCATGGTCCGGATGGCCTTGGACCAGCTTGCCGAGGTGGACCTGGTGGATCTGGACGAGGAGCGCAAGGCGGCCATGGTCTCCAACCTGCTCGTCGTGCTGTGCAGCGAGTCCGCGACCCAGCCGGTGGTCAACACCGGCACGCTCTACCAGTAGGCGGGACCGTGGGGGAGCGCAAGAACATCCTGCTGCGGCTCGATCCGGCGGTGCACGACGCGCTGACCCGCTGGGCCGGCGACGAACTGCGCAGCACGACCGCCCAGATCGAGTTGCTGCTGCGCCGCGCCCTCGCGGACGCGGGCAGGCTGCCGGGCAATGTCGGCGGCCTGCCCCGGCGCGGCCGCCCGCCCAAGCGGCCGGCCGCGGAGGAGCAGGAGCCGGGCGGCGAGGAGTGATCGGTGGCGGCAGGCCATGGACCCTCCGCCGCTAAAGTGATATCACTTAAATTGTGACCGTTGAACGAGACAGCGCCGCGCCGCGCACCCGGGACGTCCCGACCGGGCCCGCGATCGTCGTGGACGCACTGACCAAGCGCTTCGGGCAGCGCACCGCGTTCGCCGACGTGACCTTCGAGGTCGAGTACGGCGAGGTGTTCGGCTTCCTCGGGCCGAACGGGGCCGGCAAGACCACGACCGTCCGCACGCTCGGAACCCTGTTGGCGCCCAGCGCCGGCACGGCCACCGTCGCGGGCCTGCCGCTGACGGAGGCCAACGGCGTCGCGATCCGCCGCAGGATCGCCGTGATGCCCGAGCAGCCCGGGCTCTACCTGCGCCTCAGCGTCGCCGAGAACCTCGACTTCTTCGCCGGCCTCTACGAGCTGGACGACCGCCGGTCCCGCATCGAGCGGGCGCTGCGCGCCGTCAACCTGCTCGACCGCGCCGACGACCCCTGCCGCTCGCTCTCCAAGGGCCTGCGCCAGCGTGTCGGCCTGGCGCGTGCTCTGCTGAGCGACCCGCAGATCCTCTTCCTGGACGAGCCGACCTCGGGCCTGGACCCGCTGGCCGCCCGCGACGTCCACGAGCTGATCGACGGCCTGCGCCGCCGCGGCGTCACCATCTTCCTCACCACGCACCGCCTCGCCGAGGCCGAGGCGCTGTGCGACCGCGTCGGCATCATGAACACCACGCTGCGCACCATCGGCCGCCCCGACGAACTGCGCGAACGGCTCTTCAGCAAGACCCTTCAGCTGCGGACGGCCGCTCCGCTCGCCGAACCCGAGCGCGTCCTCGCCGGCCTGCCCGGTGTCGAGGGCTGGCACCCGAGCGCCGACGAGGCCTGCGGGTACGTGCTGACCGTGTCGGACCCGGACCTGGCCGCACCGGCCGTCGCCCGCGCCGTGATCGGCGCCGGGGCGGACCTGCTCGCCCTGAGCCCGTCCCGGCACTCGCTGGAGGACGTCTACCTCCGGCTCATCGACGAGGACGTGGAGGCGCAGGCGCGATGACGACCGAAAAGACCCTGAGCTGGACCCGCGTCCGGGCGCTCGTGCGTAAGGAGGTGAACGACTTCCGGCGCAACCGTTTCATCGCCACCACCATGGCGGTGCTGCCGCTGCTGTTCATGATCGAGCCGGTCATCTCCGTCTTCAAGCTCCCCGCCGACGCCCCGGCGAGCAAGCTCGACGCCCTCGTCGGGGTCTCCACGCTGGAACTGATGCTGATCCCCGCGCTGATCCCGGCCGTGGTCGCCTCCTACGCCGTGGTCGGCGAGCGCGAACAGGGCACGCTCGAACCGGTGCTGACGACCCCGATCCGCCCGGCCGAGTTCCTGCTCGGCAAGGCGCTGGCCGCGTTCCTGCCCACACTGGTTCTCGCGTACGTGATGTACGGGATCTTCCTGGCGGCCGTCGGCGTCTTCGCCCACCCGAACATCGCCCACGACATCTTCGAGCCCTCGCGGGTGTTCGCCCAGCTCCTGTTCACCCCGCTGCTGGCCGGCTGGTCGATCTGGGCCGCCGTCGCGATCTCCACCCGCACCAGCGACGTGCGCGTCGCGCAGCAGTTGGGCTCCCTCGCCAGCCTGCCGCCGGTCGCGGTCGTCGCACTGATCGGCTTCGACGTCATCAAGCCGAGCGTCACCCTCGCCCTGGGCCTGGGCGCCGGGCTGCTCCTGGTCGACCTGGTCGCCTGGCGGCTGGTGGCGGCCATGTTCCACCGCGAGCGGCTCGTCACCGGCGCCCGGGCCTGAGCGACGGGAGGGCGTGCTCAGCGTCGCTTGCGCCGACTGAAGAACCAGCCCGTCGGTGGCTTGTCCGACCGCCACGGCTGCGGCGCGGGTGCCTCGCGCCGCCACCGTGCGGCCAGCATCCGCGCCCGCGCCGACGGCTCGCGCTCCTGCGCGCCCCGCACGAACGCCTCGTCCAGGACGGCCGCGTCCCAGTCGTCCTCCTGCATGTGACCTCCCCAGCGGTCGACGATGGGCCCAGTGTGCACGAACGCCCGTCAAGCCCGCGTCAAGTCCCACCGCGCGGGGCAAGCCTGGAAATCGGCTGCGCGCGCGGGGCGATCCGGCCAGACTGGCGGCGTGGATTCGAAGATCAACCGACTGACGGTGCCGCACCTGCATCCGACACCCGGCTACCACCACGTCACCGTCGTCGAGGCGGGGCGAACGGCCCATCTGGCCGGGCAGTGCCCACTCGACGCGGCCGGGGTACTCGTCGGGGCGGGCTCGGTGCTGGAGCAGACCGACCAGGTGGCGGCGAACGCCCTGGTCGCGCTCCGGGCGGCGGGCGCGGAGCCGCGGGACGTGGTGCGGTCGGTGATCTACGTCCGCAGCGACGACCGGGCAGCGCTGGCGCAGGTGTGGGGCCGCCTGACCGACTCCGTGATCGGTGCGGCGTTCACGACCGCGAGCACGCTCCTGGGCGTCTCCCAACTGGGCTACCCCGGCCAGCTCGTCGAGCTGGACCTGACCGCCTCCCTGCCGGAGCGGCCGGTCGCGGAGACGCCCGAGGAGGATTGATGACGATCATCGCCATGGGCGGTGGGGGCTTCTCGATGGAGAGCACGCCGTGGATGGACGACTACGTCCTCGCCGAGGCGACGCGGCGCAGCCCGCGGCCGCGGGTGGCGTTCCTCGGCACCGCGTCGGGGGAGAGCGAGAACTACCTGCTGCGGTTCTACCGCGCTTTCGGCGCGCGCGCCGGGTCGACCGCCGAGGTCTCCCTCTTCCGTCGTCAGGGGGATCTGCGGTCCCAGCTCCTGGAGCAGGACGTGATCTACGTCGGCGGCGGCAACACCGCCAACATGCTGGCGGTGTGGCGCGCCCACGGGGCCGACCGGATCCTGGCGGAGGCTCATGCCCAGGGCGCCGTCCTGGCCGGGGTGAGCGCGGGCGCGATGTGCTGGTTCGAGGGCGGCGTCACCGACTCCTTCGGCGACCTGGCCGTCTTCGAGGACGGCCTCGGCCTCCTGCCCGGCGGGCTCTGCCCGCACTACGACGAGCCCGGCCGTCGCGCACTCTTCCACGCCTGGGCCGCGGCCGAGGGCCACCGCGCCGGCTACGCCGCCGACGACGGCGCCGCCCTGGTCTTCCGCCCCGGCGCCGCCCCGCACGTCGTGACCACGCGCCCGGACGCCGCCGCCTACCGGATCACCTCCGACGCGTCCGGCCACGTGAGCGAGGAGCGGCTCGTCGGCGAGCGACTCGGCTGAGCGGCCGGCCGCTCCGGTCCACTGCTCCGGTCTACTGCTTCGCTCCACTGCTTCGGGCTACTGCGCGGCGCGTGCGGCCGGGACCGGGGCGGACAGCAGGGCGCGCAGCGGGGCGGCGGAGGGCGGTTCGGCGTCCGCCACCGCGTCGACGGCGGGGCCCAGCAGGGCGTCGAGGCCGGGGTCGAGGTCCAGGCGCTTGCCGCCCTGCTCCCAGTCCAGCGTCCAGCGGCCGCGCCCCTGGGCGATCAGCTGGGCCAGCAGCAGCGAGTACAGCGCGTCGGACGCGGCGGCGGAGCCCATCGACCGAGCCGCGTCGGAGGTGACGGTGCGTGACATGCCCTCGCGCGGCATCCACCCGGTGATCTCCCGCCAACGACCGGCGTCGATCGCGTCCAGCAGCTCCGGCAGGTCGGACTTGCGGCGCAGCGCCGCACGCACCGCCGCCCACAGCGCGGCGGACTCCTTCTCGAGCTCCGCGTTGCCGCAGGCCGCCGCGAGCGCGTCCCAGTCGACCTGGCGGAGCCCGGCCGCGCCCCGCCGTCGCGCGCAGGCCCGGCCGGCCGTGGCGTCGGCGTCGTCCAGCAGGGTGTGCGCGGGTTCGAGGAGTTCCGCCCGTGGCTCGCGCGCGACCTCGCCCAGGCCCTGCAGATGCGCGATGCGCTCGCTCACCGGCGGGTGCGAGTCGTAGACGGACCGGCGCTCCCGGGACGGGTTCCGTCGCAGCGCCGCCGCCTCCTCGCGCCAGGACGCGGTCTCCAGGAACCGGCGGAAGCCGGGCTGGATCTCCTCGGCCCGGGGGCCGAGCTCCTGCGGGGCGCCGATCTCGACGTACTCGCTGCGGTAGCGCTCGTGGGCGCGTGTCAGCAGTGGTGTGGCGCGCAGCGCGCGGATCACGGTCTCCGGCCCGGTCAGTCGTGCGGCCGCCGCGTCCGCCGCCAGCTCCTGCCGTCGGGCGCCCGCCTGGGTGACGCGCAGGCAGAAGCGCGCGTAGCGGGTGAACAGGCCGTTCAGGCCGTGGCCCAGTCCGCCCTCCTTCGCGCTGTAGCCGGAGACGACCTGCCCCAGACCGGCCCGGCTGCGCGCGGTCAGGCCGAGCAGCAGCGTGTCGCCGTTGGCGAAGTGCCCCAGCTCGTGGGCGATCACCGCGTCCAGCTCGGCCACGGTCAGCCCGCTCAGCAGCGGCAGGCCGATCATCATCCGGCGCCGCCCCGGGATCAGGCCCAGCAGCCACGACCCCTGCCACACACTCGCGTTCGGCACGTCCACCAGCCACAGCCCGGACGGCGGGCGGACCCCGGCGGCCTCCGCCGCCGCCCGCACCCGCTGCCAAAGCCGCGGCTGCTCCTGCGGGCTCACCCTGATCCCGGGCGGCCGGTGACGGTTGCCGGGGTGTCCCATCAGCAGCCCGCGTACGAGCGGGTACGCCAGCAGCACGCTCACGGCCAGGACCGACCACAACCCCAGGCCCTGCTCGCTCCGCATGGCCGCGCTGATCACCGCGTCGTCGACCAGCGCGATCACCGCCAGGATGGCGAGCGCCATCGCGTAGAAGCCGAGAAGCAGCGCGATCGCCTGGATCGTCCGCAGCAGCCTGCGCACGGTGGGACCCCCGATGGTCGGACGCTGCACGGGGCAGCGGTGGACGGAACGATACGGAAGGATAACCACCACCTCCCGGCCCGCCGAACCCCACCGCCCCGGTGAGCAGGTGCGACGGTGGCCGGTGCCACCCGAAGCCGCCTGTTCCGCCACAAAAGGGCTCGCGGCCCGCGACCGTCAGGGTGCAGGCTGTCCAGCGATGACCGACCACGACCCGACAGCCCCTGCCCGCACTCGCCCGTCCCCGGCCGCCACCGGCCCCTCCGGCGATCGGCTCTGCGCCGCGCTGGACTCCCTGGCGGGCCGGGGCCGGGCGGGCGGCCCTGCCCGGGCCGGGGTGCCGCGCGCCCCGGCGTGGCGGGGTCTCAGACCGCTGACCAGCCGTCGTCGACCGGGAGGATCACGCCGTTGACGTCGATCGCCGCGTCGGAGGCGAGGAAGAGGATCGCCGAGGCCTGCTCGTCCGGGGAGGCCATGCGGCCGATGGCCGCGCCGATGAGCGCGCCCACGACCTTCGGGCCGTGGGCCTCGGGATCGGCCTGGACCTGGATGTTCGTCAGGGTGGGGCCCGGGGCGATGGCGTTGGTGCGGATGCCCTGCCCGCGGTACATCACGGCCAGGTTCTTCACCAGGCCGACCACCGCGTGCTTCGACGCGGTGTAGGCGGCGCCCGCCGCGCTGCCGCGCAGACCGGCCTCGGAGGCGGTGAAGACGATCGCGCCGCGACCGGCGGAGAGCATGTGCGGCAGGACGGCGCGGGTCAGCCGGAAGGGGGCGGTGAGGTTGACCCCGATCACCCGCTCCCACTCGGCGTCGCCGGTCTCGCCGAGCGCTGACATGCGGTCCATCACCCCGGCGTTGTTGACCAGCACGTCCACGCCGCCGAAGGCGTCGACCGCGGTGGCCACGACCCGGTCCACGACGGCCTGGTCGCTCAGGTCGCCGACGACGGCGCGGGCCGTGCCGCCCGCGTCGGCGATCTCCTTGACGACCTGACCGGCCGCCTCCTCGTTCAGGTCCGCCACCAGGACCCGCGCGCCGCGGGCGGCGAAGGCGAGGGCGGCGGCGCGGCCTATGCCGGACCCGGCGCCGGTGACGACGACTGTGCGGTTCTGGAATCCCGAGGTGCTCATGGTGGGGGTGCTCCTTGGTGCGGCATGCGGGGTGGGAGGTGGGGCGGGGTTGCCGGGAAGCCGGGAAGGCGGCAGCTCAGTGGCCCTCGCCGGCCTGCGCGGGGACCGGCGTGACGTCGTTCGGCGCGCCGGCGTCCGTGCCGGCCGCGGACCGTCGCAGGGGGATGCAGGCCGCGACCGCGGCCGCGACGACCGCCACACCGCAGCCGATCAGCATGCCGGTGCGGAAGCCCTCCCGGGAGGGGAGGGTGAACGCGCCGAGGTGCGTCGTCATGTGCGACAGCACCACCCCGACGACCGCCGCGGACAAGGTGGTGCCGATGGACCGCATCAGCGTGTTGAAGCTGTTGGCCGAGCCCGTCTCCGAGAGAGGCACCGCGCCCATGATCAGTGCGGGCATCGCGCCGTAGGCGAGCGCCACACCGCTGTTGATGACGATCGAGACCGCGAGCAGACCCCAGACCGAGCCCATCAGGGCGACGGAGGAGCCGTACCCGGCCGCGATGACGAGGCTGCCGACCACGAGCGTCGTCTTCGGCGTGCGGGCGGCGGAGAGCTTGGCGCCGAACGGCGAGACCAGCATCATCATCAGGCCCGCCGGGGCCATCCACAGGCCGGCCGCCTGCATGGACTGGCCCAGGCCGTAACCGGTGGCCTTCGGCAGCTGCAGCAGCTGAGGGGTGATCAGCGCCGCGGCGTACATGGCGAAGCCGACGACGACGGACGCGGCGTTGGTCAGCAGCACCTGGCCCCGCGCGGTCACCCGCAGGTCCACCAGCGGGGACGCGCAGCGCAGCTCCCACCAGCCCCAGATCAGGAGCACGACGACGGCCACGCCGAACAGCCCGAGGGTGGTACCGCTGCCCCAGCCCCAGTCGGCCCCCTTGGAGATGGCCAGCAGCAGGCAGACCAGACCGGCGCCGAGCCCGAGCGCGCCGGGGACGTCGAAGCGGCCGGTGGCGCGCGGCGGCACGGCCGGGATCAGCGCCTGGACCAGACCCGCGACGATCAGGCTCAGCACCCCCGCCGCCCAGAACAGCACGTGCCAGTTGGCGTGCTGCGCGACCGCGGCCGAGATCGGCAGGCCGAGCGCGCCGCCGATGCCGAGCGAGGAGCTGATCAGCGCGATCCCGGCGCCCAGCCGCTCGGGCGGCAGCAGGTCGCGCAGGATGCTGATGCCGATCGGGATCATGCCCGAGCCCATGCCCTGCAGCCCCCGGCCGACGATCATCGGTGCCAGCGAGCCCGCGGTCGCGCACACCACCGAGCCCGCGACCAGCGGGACGGTGCAGACCAGCAGCATCCGCTTCTTGCCGTACAGGTCGGCGAGGCGGCCGATCGCCGGCGTGGTGACGGCGGCGGCGAGCAGCGTGGCGGTGACCGCCCAGGAGGCGTTGTCGGCGGAGGTGTGCAGCAGCGTCGGCAGGGCGCCGATGAGCGGCACGATCAGCGTCTGCATCAGGGCCGCGACGATGCCTGCGACTGCCAGCACACCGACGACGACGCCCGGGCGGGGCGCGGGCTGTGAGCCGTCCATGCGGTTCTCCTTGCGATGAGGTGCGACGGTGCATGCGTGAGCGATATGCACAGTACATATGGTGTGCGTAATGCACAATCAATGCTCGGAGAGGGTTCGCGCGGTTGTGGAGGTTTGCGGGAGCTTGCATAACAATGCTGCCTACCGGGCGGTAAGGATCTTGTGGGGCCCGGTGGCGGAGTCCTAGGTTCCGATGTCGTGTTCAGCTCACCCCTCATCAGTGTCATCGTGGCCGCCCACGACCTTCAGGGAGGTCTGGCGACCTGCCTGCAGTCGCTCCTCGGGCAGTCCTTCCGCGACATCGAAGTGATCCTCGTCGCCGACCCCTCGCCGGAGTGCCCCGCGGGAGTCGTCGGAGCCGCCGAGCTCGACGACGACCGCGTCACCGTCGTCCGCCTGGACGCGGCCGCCGGCATCGGCCCGGCGCGCAACGCGGGCGCCCGGCAGGCGACCGGCTCCTATCTGCTCTTCCTCGACAGCGACCACGTGCTGTGGGACGGCACCCTGCAGGCCCTCGCCGACCGGGTCCGCTCGCTGGACGGCCCCGACGTGCTGCTGTTCGGGCACACCCGCCTGCACCGCGGCCGCTCCTGGCCCGGCAGCGCCACCGAACTGCTCTCCGGGCAGGGGGCCAAGCCGTTCTCCCCCGCCGAGCAGCCCGAGCTCTTCGGCGTCCCCGCCTACATCTGGGACCGGCTGATCCGGCGCGAGCTCTGGACCGCGAGCGCGGCGGCCTTCCCGGAGGGCCAGCACGACGAGATCGCCGTCGTCCACCGCCTCATGCTCCGGGCCACGACGGTGGCCGTGCTCAAGTGGGACTGCGTGCAGCTGCGCCGCCGCCACACCGCCCACCCGGCAGGCGGGCCGCAGGGCAGTCAGCTCGACGTGTTCACCCGCTACGAGGAGAGCTTCGCCCTGCTCGCCGAGCACGGGCGCGCCGATGCCGCGCCGTGCCTGTTCACCCGGATGATCCGTCAGTACCTCTTCCTGCTCGGCCTGTCCGGCTGCCTCACCCGCTCCGAGCGGCCGCGCTTCTTCCAGCGCGCCGCCGAGCACTACCAGCGGTTCCAGCCCGAGGGCTACGAACGCCCGGCGGGCCGCGAGGGCGTCAAGTTCCAGCTCCTCGCCGGCGGCGGCTACGCGGCCTTCCAGACCGCCCGGCTTCCCCAGGTGGCCCGCGGGGTCCTCTCGCGTTCGTAGCCGCACGGCCGAGGGGGCGCCGGCAGTGCGCGCCGCGCCCCCTCCGGCCCCGGGTCTAGGACGCCGGGTGGCAGTTGGTCAGGCGCATGCCCAGGAAGGACGGCATGATCGCCGACGCGCCGTTGATGTCCGTCGTCTGGACCGTGGCCGTGGAGTCGGAGTCGCCGACGTTGCAGACGTAGGTCTGCGCCTGCGGGCGGGCGTCGCCCGAGTCGGCCGTGGCCGTGGTGGGCAGGGTGGTCAGGCCGACGATGGTCAGCAGCAGACCGCCCGCCAGCACGGTTCCAAGACGACGGATCATGACCTAGACCTCTCAGGAGAAACAACGGGAGCAATGCGAGGAATCGGTCAAATCTTGCTGGTCGGGGGCACGCGAACGACCGCGCGACACGAGTGAACCTCACCCGGTCGGAGTTGACGGTCTGACGATAGGACGATCGCCGCCTCTCACTCCCCGGTGGCTGAATCCGCCCCGTCTTCAGCGCCGCCGCCGCTGTCGTCGGGCTCGGCCTCCGGAACGTCGGCGCGCGGGACGTCAGTGGTCGCAGCGCCGGCGTTCCGGCCGACGAGCGCGGCGCGGATCCGCTGCAGGAGGGCCTCGTCGACCGGCGACGCGTCGCGCAGGGACGCGGCCTCGGCGGGGGTCATGGGGGAGTGCGAGGTGTCGTGCATCCGCGCACTCTATCCAAGCAAAGCCGCTGTTCAGCGACCCGGGGTGCGGAGAACCGGTGCGTCGGCCGTGGAGATGCTGCGCACGCGCACCGAGTCGTCTCGTTTGGGGAGATTCGACCGCCTCCGGCCGAGCACAAGTAGCCTTTCGGCCATGTGTCCCGGAGGCGGTCGCGCGAGGGCTCAGGACTGCGGCACCAGCACGCCGTCCAGGAAGGGGCTGCCGATGACGCCGTTCGGGTCGAGGGCGTTCAGCGTCGCCACCGCCGCGTTCCAGCCGTCGCCGGAGGCCTGGCCGGTGGTGAAGGAGGCGGGGATCGCACCGGCGATCGTCGCGGAGTCGGTCCACGCGCCGGAGGCGCTGTTGGCCCACTCCTTCGGCCATTCGTTGTGGACCGCGCCGACGCCCGCGTAGTGCGAGCGGACCCAGGCCTCCATCTCGCCCATGAACTGGTGGCAGCCGGGGGTGATCGGAACGGTGGTCATGTCGAACCAGACCGAGGTGTCCCACTCCGGGTGGTCGGGGCGCGGCCGCAGCGGCGAGAGCTGCGCGCCCAGGGCGCCGGGAACGTTGCAGTCGCCGGTCTGGTCCAGCCCCGTCACCCGGATCTCCAGCGGGGCGTTCATCGGGTAGAGGCCCTGCGCCGCGTAGGCGGCGAGCTTGGCGCTGTACTGGGCGAAGAAGTCGCTGACCACCTGCTGCACGTTGGCCCGCGAGGTCACCACGTTGCAGCAGGTCGAGGTGATCCGCAGCGTGGTCGGCCGGACGTAGAGCAGGACGTCGCTGGACCAGCCCCAGATGTCCCAGGTGCCCGTCGACACCAGGCCCGCGCTGATCGCGTCCATCTGCGCGGCGGTGAACTGCGGCGTGGCCGAGGCGTTCCCGGCGACGATCTGGGAGAGCAGGTCCGAGACGCTCTTCGGCACGATGTCGTTGAAGGTGAAGTCGTAGGGGCCGGTCACCGCCCGCGACACCCACGGCTGGCTCGGCGTCGGGGTGAACAGACGCAGCCACGGCGAGCTGGTGAACGGGAACCAGATGCACACCACGCGTCCGCACTGGTTCACGTAGGACGCCAGCGACTTCGACCCGGCCGATGCCGGGGGCGCGAACAGGTCGGTGGCGGCCACGTTGAACCAGCTCTGGCAGCGCAGCCGCTGGTCCGGTCCGACCCGCAGGGTCGCCTCGGTGACCAGCGCCCGGCCGATGTTGACCAGCAGCGCCTGGATCTGCGGGTCGGTGCGCTGGAACGTGCGCAGCACGTAGGCGCCCTGCGTGGCGTCCCAGACGACGGCGGTGAGACTGGTGATCAGGTTGCTGACCGAGCCGTAGGTGTGCCCCGGCAGCCGCGACTCGCCGACGGCCGGCACCCCCGTGCCGCGCCCGCCGGTCGCCAGCACGCCGCCGACCGTGGCCGCGCCCAGGACCGGGAAGCCGGTCAGCCCGAGCCCCGCCGACTTCAGCGTGCCGAGCACGTTGTCCATCGTGGCGCCCGGCTGGACGGTGACGCTGGCCTGTCCCGAGGCCGCGCCGGCGGCGTTGACGCTGATCCCGGTCAGGTGCGTCGTGGTGTCGACCAGCAGCACGTTCGCCGGGGTGCCGGCTGCCGCGACGATCGGCGACCAGCTGTAGCCGCCGCCGCGCGGGCGCAGCCGCCAGCCGTTGGCGTGGGCCCAGTTGGCGAGCGTCACCATGTCCGCGGCGGAGGCGGGGGAGGCGCTCCACAGCCCCTCGACGACGACCTCCTCGGACCAGTTCTGGAAGGTCTGCTGGTAGAGCGCGATCCCTGCGGGGAACTGCGGTGGCGCCGGGATCGTCGTGGCCGCGCTCGCCGCGGCGATCCGTCCGAGCGGCGTCCAGCTCATCGCGGTGGCGGCCAGCGCGGCCGCGCCCGCGCCCAGCAGGGCGCGGCGCGAGAGCGGGTCCGGGGCGTCGCCGGTATCGGTGGTGTCGGTGGTGTTCGAGCCTGCGGGGTGGTCCGGGGCGTTGCGCACCTGTCCCATGGTTGCGTCGCCGTCCCTCCTGACGGGCCGCGCCGGGCTGTGTGCGGTCAGCTGACTGCGGAAGCCGATAAAACCTGACGGAGTGTCAGACGGTACGGTGGTGCGGGGTGGACGAGAAGTCAAGAGTCGCCCGATGGTGGGATCCGCCGGTGCGTTCACCGTTCTCGCGCCGCGGACGCGTGATACTGGTTCGTGTGCGTGTCGCATTGATGACAGCGGGTTCCCGGGGCGACGTCGCCCCCTACACCGGCCTCGGCCATGCCCTGGCCCGGGCCGGCCACGAGGTCACGCTGGTGACCCACCAGCGCTTCGCCGGGCTCGCGGCCGAGGCGGGCCTCGGCTTCCACGGGCTGCCCGTGGACCCGCGTGCCGAGCTGGAGTCCGCGGCCGGCCGTGGGCTGCACCGCAGCAAGTCCGGAGCGGGCAAGCTCGCCCGGATGATCGCGCTCGCGCGCGCCCATGTCGCCGAACTCGCCGACGCGATGGTGGCGCCCGCCCGCCAGGCGGACGTGCTGCTGCTCTCCGCGGTGCTCGCGCCCCTCGGCCACGTCCTCGCGGAGGGGCTCGGCCTGCCCAGTCTCGGCGTCTACCTCCAGCCGCTGGCCCCCACGGGCGAGTTCGTCGCACCCGTCACCGGCACCCGCTCCCTCGGCCCGGCGGGCAACCGGCTCAGCGGCAGGGCCGTCAACGCCGCCCTCGACCTGATCTTCGTCGAGTCGGCCAGGACGTTGCGGCGCCGCCTCGGGCTGCCGCCCGGCGGCGTGCGCGCCACCCGGCACGCCTTCGAGCGCCGGCGGTGGCCGGTCCTGCACGGGTTCAGCCCCCTCGTCGTGCCGCGCCCCAGGGACTGGCGCGCGGGTCTGGAGATCTGCGGCTACTGGTGGCCCTACACCCCGCCGAGCGCACAACTGCCGGAACAGGTACGCAACTTCATCGCCTCCGGTCCACCCCCGGTGTTCGTGGGGCTCGGCAGCGCCACCGTCCCCGATCCGGCCCGCACCAGCGCCATCCTGGTCGCGGCCCTGCGCGCCGCCGGACTGCGCGGGCTGGTCCAGCGCGGCTGGGCGGGCCTGCACGCGGACGGCGACGACATGCTCACCGTCGACGAGCTGCCGCACTCCCTCGTCTTCCCGCACACCGCCGCCGTCGTCCACCACGGCGGCGCGGGCACCACGGCCGCCGCGCTGCGGGCCGGAGTCCCGGCGGTCCCGGTCCCGGTACAGTTCGACGCCGCGTTCTGGGCCTCCCGGCTCGCCTCCCTCGGCGTCTCCCCGGGCGCGGTCCCCCTCCGCACCCTCGACGCGGTCACCCTCACCCCGCTGCTGACCCGGGCCGCCCACACCACCCCGTACCGCGACCGCGCCCGCCACCTCGGCACCCTCATCCGCGCCGAGGACGGCTACGGCCCGGTCCTGGCCCACCTGGCGGGCCTGGCCTGACGGCTCACCAGCTCGCGCTGCCGCGCTGCCGCGCTGCCGGAGCCCGCCTGCGGACCCGTGCCGCAGCCGGCCTTCCGGCAGTGTCTGTGGCGTCTGCCAGGATCGCGCCATGCTCGAAGCAGATGAAGCCGTCGCCGCAGCTCCCCTCCCCGCAGGGCTGGACGACGCCGCGCTCGATACCGCCCACACGGGCGCGCTCGCGCGGGTGCCCTGGTTCGCCGGGTTCCTGCGGGAGCGGACGGCCGAGCCGCGGTACGGGTTCGCCGACTGGCCGGGGGAGCAGGCGTACCGGGAGCTCCGCGCCCGCAAGGAGGCGGCGTGGGCCGAGGCCGGGGAGCGGCTCGCGGGGAGCGAGGAGGCGGAGCGCCGCGCCGCGGTCGTGGCCGTGCTCGCGACGACGCTGCTCACCGGGCCGGATTCGGGGCCCTCCCGCGCCCTGGTCGCCGCGCTGTTGCCGACGGTGGAGGGCTGGACCGCCGCCGAGGTGGCCGTCCTGCTGCGCCGGGCCTGCACGCGGCCGGACGCGTTCCTCGGGGAGCAGGACGTGGCCCTGGCGCTCGACGCCGCCGAACGCCTGGACCTGGACGGCTGCCGCGCCATCGCGCCGTGGCTGGAACGGGTCCACGCGAGCGCGGGGACCCTCGTCGGCGACGGGCGTCGCCGCGCCCGGCTCCTCACCCGGCTGCGGGCGTTGCTCAGCCGGGTGGACGGGGTGGTGGTCCCGGGTGTGCTGATCCCGGCGGAGGCCGCCTGGGCGGCGCCCCTGCGGGAGCGCGTCCACACCACGCCCACACCGGAGTTCGCCACGCTCACCAACCACCTCGCAGGCCTCTCCGGCCCGCGTCCGACGCAGAAGTGGCGCCGGGAGTGCCGGCAACTCGCGGTCGGTGCGTCAGCACTGGGGCTGGTCGCCGAGGCTTTGCGGGCCCTCGCCGAGGACGAGCCGTTGTGCAGCCGCAGGAGCGGTCCCCACGACGCCCACATGGGGAGCGATTTCCACTACCACTACCTCGTCCGCCAGGACGACGGGGACCTGGCGCGTGGGCTGGTCTGGGCCGCCGCCCTCACGGGCGGCGCGGCGGCCGTGCCGCACCTCGCATCGCTCGCGCTGCGGGTCGGCGTCCGGGGCAGCGGTGTGTTCGAGGATCCCAAGCTCGCCGGAGCGGCGATCAACGCGCTCGCGGACGTCGAGGACGAGTCGGCGCTGGAGGCGCTGTGGCGCCTCCAGGTGCGGATCAAGCACCGCGCCCTGCGCAAGCAGGTCGACACCGCGCTGATCACCGCTGCCGGGCGGCTCGGCATCACCCCGGAGCAGCTCGTCGAGCGCAGCGTGCCCGACCACGGCCTGGCCCCGGACGGGTCCTTCGACCGCGTGCTGACGAGTGGGCACCGCCTCCGGCTGTCCATCGAGGAGGGCACGGCGGTCCGGCTCACCTACACCACGCCGGACGGCCGCACCAGCCGCACCGCGCCCGCCGCCGTCAAGGAGCAGGGCGCGGCCGAGCTGGCGCAGTTCAAGGCCCTCGCCAAGGAGGTGCGGGCCACGCTGGCCGGTGAGCGGGTCCGGATCGAGGCGCTGCTGTCCACGGACCGCACCTGGCCGTACGCGGATTGGCGCCGCCACTACCGGGACCACTCGATCACCGGATCCCTGGCACGCGGCCTGATCTGGGAGTTCAGCGACACCGACAGCGCCGACGGCACGGACGCCGACGGCACCTGGCACACGTGCGCGCCGGGAGAAGCGCCGGGCACCTTGCCGGCCGGCCAGGCCGGTCCTGCCGCGCGGGTGCGGCTGTGGCACCCGATCCGCGCCTCGGAGGCGGAGATCACCGCCTGGCGCGAGCGGATCGTCACCGACCGGCTGCACCAGCCGTTCAAGCAGGCTTTCCGGGAGGTCCACCTGCTCACCCCGGCCGATCAGGAGACCGGCGGCCACTCCAACCGCTTCGCCGGACACATCGTCCACTACCCGCGCCTCTACGCCCTGCTGAAGGAACGCGGCTGGCAGGCCAACTACCTGTGCCACCACGACGGCGGCCACGACGGCCGGGCCCACGCCGAGTTCGCCGACGGCACCTGGCGTGCCTGGTTCCACCACGAGCCCGCCGAGACCGACTTCGTGGACAGCCCCGACCAGGCACGCACCGGCCAGGTCCGCTTCGACCGCCGCGTCGGCCGCGCCTGGCAGCCCGCCTCCCTGCCGGACGTGCCCGCGCACGTCCTCAGCGAGGCCATGCGTGACGTGGACCTCTTCGTCTCCGTCACCTCCGTCACCTCCGATTCGGAGGCAGCCGGCTGACCCGCCGTGCACGACCCTTCCGGGGACGTTCCGGCGCGCCCTACCCTTGACGCGTCCACCACCCCCGCTGCACGCCGCGCGACTCTCCGCACCATCCGGCCCGGCCCAGCGAGGAGTCAGATCTTGTCCACGACGCCGCCGTCCCCCTCGACCTCGACCCGTTCTGCCGCTCCGGGATTACGCCGCGAGGCGGTCGGGCTGCGGGAGGTGCTGTTCCAGAGCGTCACCTCGATGGCCCCGGGCGCGGCCATCGCCGCGTCCATCCCCGCCGGTGCGGCGTTCGCCGGCGGCAGCCTGCCGCTGTCGGTGCTCATCGCCCTGGTCGCCTGCCTGTTCACGGCCTCCTGCGTCGCCGAACTGGCCCGCCACCTGCCGGCGGCGGGCTCCGTGTCCGTCTACGCGGCCCGCGGCCTCCATCCGGCCGTGGGCTTCGTCGTGGCCTGGGGGTACGTCTTCGTCGAGGCGCTCATCCCCACCCTGCTCCTGCTCCAGCTCGGCTTCACCACCGCCGGCACCCTCCACCAGGAGTGGCCGGGCTATCCGGCCGACCTGTGGTGGCCCTGGGCGCTGCTGGGCGCGCTGATCATCGGGCTGGCGGGTCTCTACGGCATCCGCGCCTCGGCGCGGCTCGGCACCGTCCTCGGCGTCTTCGAGATCGCCGTCTTCCTCTTCTTCGCCGTCCTGCTGATCGGCAACGCCGGCGGTCGTAACACCGTGTCCGTCTTCGGGACGGGCCACGTCGCCGCCGGACAGAGCGCGTGGGGTGGGGTCGTCGCGGGGTCCGTCTACACGGTGCTCGCCTTCGCCGGGTTCGAGGCCGCCGCGCCCCTGGCCGAGGAGGCGCGCGACCCGCGCCGCACGGTGCGTCGGGCCGTGCTCGGCGCGACGATCGGTATCGGGCTGGTCTACGTCCTGACCACCTACGCCATGGCGGTCTACGTCGGTCCGGGCAAGTTCGCCGGATTCGGCACCACCGGCGCGGCGTCCTGGGAGGGGGTGGCTCGCGCCTCGTTCGGGCTGCTCTGGGTGCTGGTCTTCTTCGCCGTCGTCAACTCCACCATCGCCAACGCCAACGCGGGCCTGGTCGTGTCCACCCGCACCGCCTACGCCCTCGGCCGCATCGGTGTCCTGCCCCGCGCCCTCGCCCGGGTGCACCCGCGCCACCGCTCGCCCGTGGTCGCGGTCGCCGCGCAGACCGTGATCGCTGTCAGCGCGACGCTGGGCCTCGGTCTCGCCTACGACCCGACGACGGCGTTCAACCTGGTCGCCACCCTCGTCGTCATCGTCGTGGTCTGTGTCTACATCGTCACCAACGCCGCCTGCGCGGGTTACTTCCTGCGCCACCGGCGCCACGAGCTGAAGCCGGTCCGGCATCTGCTGTTCCCGCTGCTCGGCACCGCCGCGTTCGTGCCCGCGCTGCTCACCGCGGCCGGAATCCCGGCGTTCTCCTTCGTCAGCAAGCTTGCCGCGCCGGTCTCCTACGCGGGCCCCGTCGCGGGCGTCTGGATGGCCGCGGGTCTGGTCCTCCTGGCCGTCCTGTGGCGCCGCAACCGTGCCGCGGTCGTGGCGACCGGCCAGGTCCACCTCGACGACGAGGACGGGGCGGCGGCCCGCCCCAAGGACCCGGCGTCACCCTGACCGGCCCCACCCCGACGGGCGGAGGCAGCGGTCGTCCGTCAGTCCCGGGGCCGGTCGCGCCCGTCGAGCGGGGCGAAGATCAGGAAGGCGTCCTGTTCGGCGTTGCCGCGGATCCAGGCGACCCGTTCGCCGAGTGCGACCAGGCGGTCGAGAATCTGGGTGGGTTGCGGGCCGCAGGCGATGTCGCCCGTGAGCACGATCAGGTCGGCGTCGCGCACCTCGGGTTCGGCCAGGACGGCCTCCAGGGCGGGCAGCACGCCGTGGACGTCGGACAGCACGGCCACGCGGCTCAGCACGGCGTCAGGCCCGGAACAGCTGAAGGCTGTCGTTGGTGAACATCTGCACCTGTCCGCAGTCCCAGCAGATCAGCGCCGTGGCGAACTCGTTGGACCAGCCCATCGTCTCCAGCTTCACCTCGCGGTCGCGGAAGACGTCCCCTTGGCAGAAACCGCACTTGATCCACTTCTCCCCGATGGCGGCGCGCACCGGCTTGGACACGTCGTGTTCCCTTCCCTCGCTCCGAGCGGCGATCAGCATGACACGGCCGTGATCGGTCCCGACAGGCGGGCGGCGCGCACCCGCCCCACGGCGGGGTGCGGAGCTGTACGTTGGTGGGAGCAATCGCCCCGACCCAGGAGGCAGGCGTTGAGCGCACAGCCGGTCCACGGTGCCGACGACGACCCGCGCGTCGCGGCCATCCCCCGCAGCATCCAGGCCGTCGGCAACGCGCTGAGCAACGAGAAGCGTCTCGCCTTCTACGCGGAGGTGCTGGGCGCGGAGGCGGGCGATCCCATCAACCTGGTGATCGAGACGTGGTGGCGCGAGGCCATGCTCGACCAGGTACCGGGACGCGCCGAACGCCTCGCCGACGCGCTCGCCCGTCGCGGCGGCGTGCCGCTGGAGGAACTCACCGCCCGTGTCGGCGGACTGGATTGAGCGGCGCCGATCCCTCGCGCCGCGGCTGGACCCTGGTCACCGGACCGGGCGTCGACGACGTGCTGCTGGACATGCTCAAGTCCGGTGAGTCCGCGGAGGCGCTGTGCCGCTCCGTCCTGCGCTTCCTGCGCGCCCTCGCGCTGGAGACGGGCGCCGCGCTCGACGCGGGCCGCGAGCCCCCGGGCGTCCGCCTCTCCGACGGCCGCCTGTCGCTGGTGATACCGCGCGAGCCGGTCCTCGTCTCCTATGTCCTCCTGCCCGACCACCGTGAACTGCGCGTCACCGACGTGGTGTGGATGGCCTGACGCCTCATCGGGCGGAGTCGGCGTCCGCTCCCGTGTCCGTGCTCGGGGTGCCGAAGTGGGCGAGGTGGTGCCAGACGCGCTTCAGTGACTGGGCGTCGTGGAGGCCCATGGCGACCGCCGCGCCGAGGATCCGGGGATCGAGGTGGCCGTTCTCGGCGATCCGCGCCCCCAGGTCGACGATCTCGGGCCCCCGGTAGTCGGGGTGGCGGCGCAGGTCGGCCACGTCGAGGCGGAAGCCGGGGTGCCACTCCAGCGGCACCGGGAGCCGGCGGGCGTGGGTCTCCACCTCCGTGCCCCGGAAGGACGGGTCCAGCACCAGCGCCTCCACGTCGCGCGACAGCATGACGGGACCGTGGACCTGGGCCTCGACATAGCCGTCCAGTGGGTCGGTGTCGACCGTCCCCGTGAGGACGGCCTGGACGACGGCCGTGGCCGCGTCCGCCACGCCGAAGGTGGTCGGCTCGTAGAAGCTGTCCGGGTAGCAGAACGTCGCCCGGGGCAGGGCCGCCGCGTTCAGCCGCAGGTGGGCCGAGCCGAAGCGGGGCGCGCCGCCGACGGAGCGCCCGCGCACGTTCAGTGCGCCGTAGACCGGACGCGACGCATCCGGCTCGGTGTCGTAGGCACCGCCGAAGATCCGGCTCTCCCAGCGCCACCGGTCCCCGCCCGGATAGGCGGTGAGACCGCCGTTGCTCGTCCCGGTGACGAACTGCGAGTGGTAGACGCCGTCCTCGGCCAGGCGCTGGAGCAGCGGAACGCCGTCGGAGGTCAGCCGGTCGGGGTGGAAGTTCAGCGTGACCCGCAGTGAGCCGTCCACGGGTGAGCCCACCGAGCGCCCGGCGACGTGACGCACCGCGCGTTCGGCCGGATCGGCGGCCTGGAGGGCGTGATCGTTTCCACTCATGGGCCATTCGTACCAACCCCGGCCCACGGGGACCAGCGGATTTCGCTGTGCCGGGCCTTCCGGGCCTCCCGAGCACTCGGAGCCGGGGGGCCGGGGAGCGGCGCCTGACCGGACCCGGCCCGGCCGGTCAGGCGCGACGTTCAGGGAGCCCCGGCGCGGCTCGTCACACCAGCCGTTGCAGGAAGCCGTTCTGCACCAGCCAGAGCACGTTCAGCTGCGCCGGAGCCCCCGGCACGAGGGTGGGGTCCAACTGGTACTGCCACCCCAGGCCGGGCTGGTCGAACCAGGGCGCGACCGGGCCGCCGTCCACGGTGAACGGCTTGAGCACCTTGTAGGCGTGGTAGTTGCACCCTGCCGCCGGACTGCTGACCAGGCTCTGCGGCGGGATGGAGCGCGCGGAGTAGGCCGCACCCTCGGGGGCGAGGAAGGAGCCGTACTCGCTCCCGAAGCGGTCCAGGGACTGGCCGGTGCCCAGGTGCTGGTGGGTCTCGATGGGGGAGCCGTCGTGCTTGAGCAGGTAGCCGTTCTGCGGCGGGTAGAGCCAGCCGCCCTTGCCGCCGTTCGCCGTCGGATCCCAGAACTGGGCGAGGAAGGACGCGGTCGAGGCGCCGCCGGTGCGCTGGTAGCCGCGCAGCTCGTGGCCGACCGGGCCGGCGGTGGGCAGCTGCGCCGGGCCGAGCCGTGCGTCGCCGTTCTCGAGCGCGGCGGAGCAGACGTCGCTGGGATGGTGGTCGGGAGTGGTGGGCACCGAGGCGGTGGCCGGGGCGCCGGTGAAGGCACAGGTCGCGGCGAGCAGGGCCAGGCCGGCGCCGAGTTTCGCGATGTTCTGAACGACCGTCATGTCAATGATCCAACAGCCCTGCCCGTCCATCCGCACACGAATCCAGGAGCGATCACTCGAAAGAGTGCGCGGCCCGGCCGGTGAACCCCCGGCTCGGGCCGCGCGCCCGCCACCTGCGCGGTGTCCGCCCTCGCGTCAGCAGTGGTGCTCCACGAGCGGGATCCGCCCGTTGGCGCCGTTCGCGAAGCCGACCGCCCACAGCTCGCCGTCCGGCGCGGCCGCGACGCCGCCCAGGACGGTGTCTCCGGCGCCCGGGTCGGGCGCCCCGACGGAGCGCCAGGTGCCGTCCGCGCCGAGCGCGGCCACCAGCGGCGTCTGGTTGCCGGACGCGGCGTCGTACCAGCTGCCGACCAGGTACGGCACCCCCTGCGAGACCGCCACCCCGGTCACGTTGCTGAAGCCCGAGCCCAGCCCGGCGGGCTGCCGCGCCGACCACCCGCGGCCGTCGAAGTGCACCACCAGCGGACGCGCCCGGTGCCGCGCGTCGTCGCTCTGGCCGACCGCCCACACCTGTCCGCCCGCGCCGAGCGCGACGCCCTGCAGCAGCGCGCCCGTCGTCCCGGCGGCCGGGACGTCCACCGCCGACCAGCGGTGCCCGTCGTAGTGCTCGACCAGCGGCGTGTCGCCGCTCGCGCCGTCGCGCTGGCCGACCGCCCACACGTCGTCCGCGCCGCGCGCGGTCACGCCGTAGAGGTGGTCGCCCGTGCTGCCCGGGTCCGGCACGCGCACCACCGACCAGCCGCGCCCGTCGTCGTGCTCGACCAGCGTGCCGAAGGAGCCGTCCGCGTTCTCGCGGTCGCCGACGGCCCACACGTCGTGCGCGGAGACGGCGGTCGCCGCATAGAGGGTGTCGTGCACGGAGCCGAGCGTCGGCAGCGTGACGGGCTGCCAGGCGCGCCCGTCCCAGGACTGGACCAGGCTGTGGGTGCGGTAGTGCCCGTCCGTCGCGACGCCGACCGCCCAGGCGTGCCCGGGGACGGCGGCGACGCCGAAGAGCGTGTCGAAGTTCGGGCCGACGTCGCCGATCGGCGTGGAGGTCCAGCGGGACCCGTCGAAGTGCGCCGCCTTGTTCAAGGTGGCGTCCTGGTTGCTGCCGGAGGTGTCGGGCATGAAGTTGCCGACCGCCCAGACGTCCGTCGGTGACACGGCGGCGACGGCCCCGAAGGAGTTGTCCGTGGTGCCCAGCATCGGCGCGGGCTGCTCGGTCCAGCCGCCGCCGGACGCGGTGTCCGTCGTCATCGTCACCGGCTCGGTGGGAAGCGGCGAGGGAGTCGCGTACGCCGGGACCGGCCGCGACCGGAACGCCTGCGCGGGGGAGCCCGCGCCGGCCACCGCGAACAGCGGCGCCATCGCGGCGGTGGAGGCGTCGCAGGAGTGCTGGAGGCAGGCCACGCCGAAGTCGTCCTGAAGGGTGCGCAGCAGCGAGTAGTGGCTGTACGCCGTCGGGTCCTGGACGTGCCGGGGGCCGTGGCTGGTGACGACCACGTCCACCGTCCGCCCGCCGCCCGCGCCGCCGTTGTCGTCGCCCTCGTCGTAGACGATGTCGATGGCGTTGTTCCCGCGCGCCCAGAACGAGGCGCCGGTGATCTGCGCGACGAGGCTGCCCAGTTCCGCGTCGCCCTGGGCGACCAGCCGCTGGTCCTGCGGGTCGGAGCCGCCGGTGGTGCCGGAGTCGATGCAGAACGGCGGGTCACCGTGCTGGTCCTGGCACTCGCTCGGGATCACGTAGCCGAAGGCCGGCACGTGACCGCTGCTCAGGTCCCGCGTCAGCTGGTCCAGTGGGACCTGCCCGGCGCGGTCTGCGGCGTTCCACGAGGAGGTGAAGTTGGTGATCCCGTTGTGCTTGGAGACGTACAGCGGGTCCTTGTCGGGGGAGCCGTTGCAGTTGGCGGGGTAGCAGATGCCCTGGTAGCCGGGGTGCGGCAGGTCCTGAAGGTACGCCTTCCAGCCGACGTGCGCCCGGTCCAGCTCGGTGATCAGGCTGGGCGCGCCGACGCTGTTGACGTAGTACGGGTTGTCGTCCTGCACGCCGAAGGTGCTGCCGCCCAGCATGGCCACGTAGTTGGGCTCGCTGGGGTGGGTGACGGCGCTGTAGTTCGTCGCTGAGCCGTAGGTCGCCGCGAGCGCGTTGAGGTTGGGCGCTGCGGGGTTGCCGATCACGTCGGTGTAGCCGTGGTTCTCCTCGACGACCACGAACACGTGGTCGTAGTGCGGTGCGCCGGGCGCGTGCGGAGCCTGGGCGGGGCCGTGCGCGGACGCCTGCGGCGCCTGCAGCAGCCCGGCGACCACCGCGCCGGTGGCGCACAGGGCCGCCAGGGACCAGGTGCGCGCTTTCGCAGCGGGCATGGGTATCGATTCCCTTCCGTGCCGTCGGATGCCGTGCCGTGCTGTCCTGTGCAGGGAACGTGCGACGTGCGCGACGTGGGAGCCGTCCCGCGCCGCGAGGACGGGGAACTCGCCTCGCGATTGGGCATCATGACGGTGCGAAGGGTCGCCGCGGGCGGCCGGGGCGCGCCCGGGCGGCGAACTCTTCGTAAACGCAGGGGACGTGCCCCGCAGGGAGACCGGCCCTCGGCCCGGTCAGCCCATCCAATCGAAGGTGTCCGGGTCGGGGCCGATCCGGCCGCCGCGGTCCAGGGTGGCGATGGCCGCGAGGTCCTCCGCGTCGAGGGCGAAGTCGAAGACGTCGATGTTCTGCCGGATCCGCTCCGGGGTCACCGACTTGGGGATGACGAGGTTGCCCAGCTGGAGGTGCCAGCGCAGCACCACCTGCGCGGCGGTCTTGCCGTGCTTGGCGCCGATCGCGACGAGTGAGGAGTCCTCCAGCAGGCCGCGTCCCTGACCGAGTGGGCTCCACGCCTCCGTGGCGATCCCGTGCCGGGCATGCAGGGCGCGCAGCTCGGTCTGCGGGAAGTACGGGTGCAGCTCCACCTGGTTGACCGCGGGAACCAGGCCGGTCTCGGCGAAGAGCCGCTCCAGGTGCTTGGCGTTGAAGTTCGACACCCCGACCGCCTTGGCCCGGCCCTCGGCGGCGATCTTCTCCAGCGCCCGCCAGGCGTCGACGTAGTGGTCCCGGGAGGGGACCGGCCAGTGGATCAGGTACAGGTCGACGTAGTCGAGCCCGAGGCGCTCGAGGCTCGCGTCGAAGGCGCGCAGCGCGTCGTCGTGTGCGTGCTCGGTGTTCCACAGCTTGGTGGTGACGAACAGGTCCTCGCGCGGCACTCCGCCGTCGCGCAGGGCGAGGCCGACGCCCGCCTCGTTGCCGTAGATCGCGGCGGTGTCGATGCTCCGGTACCCGGCGCGCAGCGCCTCCGCGACGACGACACGGGCCTCCGCGTCCGGTACCTGCCAGACGCCGAAGCCCAGCTGGGGCATGGTCAGACCGTTGTTCAGGGTGATCGTCTGCATGACGACCAGTCTGCCAGCGCGCTCCGGCGCCCTGGCACTGCCGCGCCGCCGAGCCGTCCGCCGAGCCGTCACCTTACCCACCGGTCGTTCGCCAGGGCTTCGTCTTTCGGTCCCCACGCGGTCTTGAACCGTTACGGCTCGACTGTGAACAATCCTCCGGGGCGGCACGAACTTGTCCAGACAGGTTGGTGATCCGCCCGGACCCGAAGCCGGACGCGCCAACCCACCGGAGCCGACATGTCCTCGCTCAACCGCCGCCGATTCCTCCAGCTCGCAGGTGGAACCGCGGCCGCCACCGCGCTCTCGCAGAGCATCGCGCGCGCCGCGAGCATCCCCGCGAACCGCACCACCGGCAGCCTGCGCGATGTCGACCACATCGTCGTGCTGATGCAGGAGAACCGGTCCTTCGACCACTACTTCGGCACCCTGCGCGGCGTGCGCGGCTTCGGCGACCCCCACCCGGTGACGCTTCCCTCCGGCAAGGCCGTCTGGTACCAGAACGACGGCGGCGCCGCCGGCGGCAAGGACGTGCTGCCGTTCCACCCGGACGCGCCCGACATGGGCCTGCAGTTCCTCGAGGACCTCCCGCACGACTGGAACTCCACGCACGGTGCGCTCAACCACGGCCGTTACGACCAGTGGGTGCCCACCAAGAGCGCGACGTCCATGGCGCACCTGACCCGTGACGACATCCCCTTCCACTTCGCCCTCGCGGACGCCTTCACGGTCTGCGACGCCTACCACTGCTCGCTGCTGGGCCCCACCGACCCGAACCGCTACTACATGTGGACGGGCTACACCGGCAACGACGGCAAGGGCGGCGGCCCGGTCATCTCCAACGCCGAGGCCGGGTACGCCTGGACCACCTACCCCGAGCGCCTGGAGGCGGCCGGGGTCTCCTGGAAGATCTACCAGGACGTCGGCACCGGCCTGGACGGACCCGGCTACTGGGGCTGGACCAGCGACGCCTACATCGGCAACTACGGCGACAACTCGCTGCTCTACTTCGACCAGTACCGCAACGCCAAGCCCGGCGACCCGCTCTACGACAAGGCCCGTACCGGCACCAACGCGAGCGCGGGCGACGGCTTCTTCGACGTGCTGCGCGCCGACGTCAAGGCCGGCAACCTGCCCAAGGTCTCCTGGATCGTCGCGCCCGAGGCCTTTACCGAGCACCCCAACTGGCCCGTCAACTACGGTGCCTGGTACCTCTCCCAGGTGCTCGACGCGCTGACGGCCGACCCGGAGGTGTGGAGCCGCACCGCGCTGCTGATCACCTACGACGAGAACGACGGCTTCTTCGACCACGTCGTCCCGCCGTTCGCGCCCGAGAGCGCCGCGCAGGGCGCCTCGACGGCCGACATCAGCCAGGAGCTGTACACCGCGGGCGGCGGCTCTGTCACCGGTCCCTACGGGCTCGGGCCGCGCGTGCCGATGCTGGTCGTCTCGCCGTGGAGCACCGGCGGTTACGTCTGCTCGCAGACCTTCGACCACACCTCGATCATCCAGTTCATCGAGCAGCGCTTCGGTGTCCACGAGCCCAACATCTCGCCCTGGCGTCGCGCGGTCTGTGGCGACCTGACGACCGCGTTCGACTTCCGCCACCACCGCACGGGCACCCCGGCGCTGCCCTCCACGGCCGCGTACGTGCCCAAGGACGCCAACCGCCACCCCGACTACGTGCCCACCCCGCCCGCCAATCCGGCGCTGCCGACACAGGAGCCCGGCACCCGTCCGGCCCGCCCGCTGCCCTACGACCTCTCCGTCGACGGCTCGGTGGACGCGCAGGGCGCGCTGACGCTCGCCTTCGCCGGCCACGGGCGCGCGGGCGCGCAGTTCCTGGTCACCTCCACCACGCGCACCGACGGCCCGTGGAGCTTCACTGTCGAGTCCGGCCGCAGCCTGTCGCACACCTGGACCGCGCCCGCCTCCGGCCCGTACGAGCTGACCGTGCACGGCCCGTCGGGCTTCCTGCGCCAGTTCCGGGGCGAGCCGAGCGACCGCGGCATCGAGGTGACGGCGCGCCACGAGGGTGCCTCGGGCCACCTGCGGCTGACGCTGACCAACCACGCCGGCACCCCGCTGCGCGCGGTGCTGGTCGACGCCTACGGCAGTCGGCACGGTGCGACGGTGCAGCTGCGCCCGGGTGCGAAGGTGGAGTACTCCATCGACACCGGCCGCACCTCGGGCTGGTACGACATATCCGTCCTGACCGAGCAGCACCCCTCGGCCCTGCGCCGTCTGGCCGGCCATGTCGAGACCGGCCACGCCACCACGAGCGACCCGGCGATCGGCCGCAGCTGACACTCCATCGGACGCGAGCGACGCGTCCGGCGCGTCCGGCGCGCGAGGCCCCGGCGGTTCGCCGGGGCCTCGCGGCGTTCCGGTGACGGCGTTCCGCCGTTCGGGCGGACGGCGTGTCATGAATCGCGTCAGGACTCTTGCTCTCTGCAGAACCAGTGGGTAACTTCCCGGCCAGTAACTTAGCGGAAACGTGCGCGACACCGGCCGGACGACCGGGCGTCGCGGCGTTTTCTCCTGTCACGGCCCCACCCCCGGTTCAAGGAGACCCCGCATGTCGCTCACCCCCCGTTCGCGTCGCCTCGCCGCGGCCGTCGCCGCCGTCAGTGCCGTCGCGGGTGCCGTACTGGCGCTCCCGGCGCAGGCCCAGGCCGACTCGTCGGTCAACTACGTCGCGCTCGGCGACAGTTACAGTGCCGGCTCGGGCATCCTGCCGCTCGACCTGAGCGCGCCGCTCGAGTGCGCCCGCTCGTCCCTGAACTACCCCCACGACCTGGCGAACAGACTCGGCCTCGACCTCGACGACGTCACCTGCGGCGGCGCCAAGACGCAGGACTACAGCGGCTCCCAGTATCCCGGCGTGGCCCCGCAGCTCGACGCGCTGAACGACGGCACGAACCTGGTCACCATGACCATCGGCGGCAACGACAGCAACACCTTCATCGACGCGATCCTCGCCTGTGGCTCGGCCGGTATCGCCACGCTCGGCTTCGGGCACCCCTGCCAGAGCATCTACGGCTCCACCTTCGACAACACGATCGACACCACCACCTACGCGTCCCTGGACGCGACCCTCGCGGCCGTCAAGGCCAAGGCCCCGAACGCGCGGATCGCCATCCTCGGCTACCCGTGGATCGTCCCCGCCCAGGCGGTCTCCGGCTGCTACGCCAAGATGCCGATCGCCTCCGGCGACATCCCCTACCTGCGCGACCTGGAGAGCCACCTCAGCGCGGCGATCCAGCGTGCCGCGGCCGACAACGGCGTGACCTACGTCGACATGTCCGCCGTCTCCAACGGGCACGACGCCTGCGAGCCGGTCGGCACCCGGTGGATCGAGCCGATCCTGTTCGGCACCAACTACGTCCCCGTGCACCCCAACGCGACGGGCGAGCAGGCGATGGCCGACCAGACCGCCGCGACCCTCGGCCTCGGCTGAGCGCTGGGCGGCCTCGGCCGGGTAAACCGCTCGCCCAGGGCCGCCACCGCGTCTGTCCTCCCGTGGGTTCGCCGACCCGACCGCGTCGGCGACCCACCGAGGAGGAGCCCGCCATGGCCGACCTGTTCTCGCCCATCGAGCCCTACGACCGGGGCCTGCTCGACGTCGGCGACGGCCAGCGGATCCACTGGCAGGTCAGCGGCCGGCCCGACGGCAAGCCCGCCCTGGTCGTCCACGGCGGGCCGGGCAGCGGGGGACGCCGTGGCAAGGCGCGGTGGTTCGACCCGGAGGTCTACCGGGTGGTCCTGTTCGACCAGCGCGGCTGCGGTGAGAGCCTGCCGCACGCGGCCGACCCGGACACCTCGATGGAGCAGAACACCACCCACCACCTGATCGCCGACATGGAGCGCCTGCGCGAGCACCTCGGCATCGAGCGGTGGCTGCTGCACGGCGGCTCCTGGGGCTCGACGCTGATCCTCGCCTACGCCGAGCGGTACCCGGACCGGGTCTCCGAGATCGTGATCTGCGGCGTCACCATGACCAGGCCCGATGAGACCGACTGGCTCTACCGGGGCGTCGGCCGGTTCCTGCCCGGCCCCTGGGCCGCCTTCCGCGACGCGCTGCCGCCCGAGGATCGCGACGGGGACCTGCCGGCCGCCTACAGCCGACTGCTCGGCGATCCCGACGAGGCCGTCCGGATGAAGGCCGCCGTCGACTGGTGCGCCTGGGAGGACGCGGTCATCTCCCACGAGGTCCTCGGCAGTCCGGGTTCGTACAGCGCCAAGGCGGATCGCGACCTGGTCGCCTTCGCCCGGATGTGCGCCCACTACTTCTCCCACGACGCGTGGCTGGAGGACGGCGAACTCCTCACCGGCGCCCACCGCCTGGCCGGCATCCCGGGCATCCTGATCCACGGCCGTCTCGACCTCGGCAGCCCGCTCCGCACCGCCTGGGAACTCGCCCGGGCCTGGCCCGACGCCGAGCTGCAGGTCATCGACGACTCCGGCCACACCGGCAGCCCCACCATGGAACAGGCCGTCCTCGCCGCCCTGGCCCGCTACGGAGCACCGGAGCCCGGGAACTGACGGACTGACAGGTCCGATCCCGGAGCGCGCGCCGCCACTCGACGGAGTGGTTGCGCGTGTCTTGTCTGTGCACGGACCATTGCGCTGAGTAATGTCATGAGCGCGGAAAGTAATCAACCCTGCAAGGGAGTCCCCATGAAGCTCCGCGCCAAGCGTCTGCTCGCGGTCGTCCTCGCCGCCCTCGCCGCGCTCACCGTCGCCGCCGCACCGGCCTCCGCCGCGACGGGCGCGCCCGCCGCCCGTGCGGTCGGCTGGCAGATCCTCGTGCCCGACGCCCCCGGCGACCTGATCTACCGGGGGAGCTACGCAAGCTACTTCGACTGTGACGCCAACGGTGCCTACGGCGTCTACAACGGCTGGTGGACCGCCTACGTCTGCCAGTCCGAGGGCGGCAACGGCATCTGGGACCTCTTCGCCGGCTGACCGGCGCCCCGATCCCGTCGTGCGGCGCGGCGTGAGGGTGTCGCGCCGCACGACGTCACGAGTTCACCGACTGGCCGTTCGACGCTCACCCGAATCAGGAGGGAGCCCCTCCGGATCTCGCCTAGGGTACGGCGCGAGACGTGACGCGGAACCCGGACCACGGGTGTCGTCCACGTCCTGCCTCCCCTCCCGGACCCATCAGGTCGACGCCCCGGAAGTCCCGCCGGGGCGTCATCGTCGAGCGGAAGAACCATGCAGGCTCTGCAGCCCCCCTCGCCAACCGCCGCCCCGCCCACCCCGGCGCGCCCGCCCCTGCGCACCCGTCCGGGGATCCCCCCGGGCATCCCCGCGCAGCCCACCCGGACGGGCCGGGCTCGCGCCGGCGGCGAGAGCTGCGACGCCCACCCCGGCACGTCCGACCGGCCACTGCGCGCCCTCGTGGTCACCGGCAGCGTCGGCGCCGGGCACAACGGCGCCGCCGACGAACTGACCCGCCGACTGACCGCGCTGGGCCTGGACGTCAGCTGCCGCGACTTCCTCGACACCCTCCCGCGCCGTTACCGCCGTCTGCTGCAGGACGGCTACGAGTTCAGCGCGGGCAGGCTGCCGCGCTTCTTCGAGTGGCTCTTCCAGAACGAGGAGCACGACTCGGTGGTGCGCTCCCTCACGCTCCACCTGTGCCGGCTCGCCACCCGCGAACTCGGCCGCTGGACGGACGAGGGCTGGGACGTGGTCGTCACCACCTTCCCCTTCGCCGCCCAGAGCCTCGGCATGCTCACCGAGGACGGCGCCCTCCACGCCCCGACCGTCTGCTACCTCACCGACCCAGCCCCGCACCGCCTCTGGCTGCACCCCCGGATCGGCGTCCACCTGACCGTCACCGAGGCGACCGCCGCCGAGGGCACCGCGCGCTACGGCGTCCCCATGGCGGCGGCCGGACCGCTCACCCCGGAGCGCTTCGCCGTCCCGCTCCCCGCGTCCGATCGCGCCGCGCTCCGCGCCGAACTCGGCGTGGAGGAGGACCGGTTGATGGTCCTCCTGGTCACCGGGTCGATGGGCCTGGGCGACGTCACGGCGAGCGTCGACGCGCTGCGCGCGGTCGAGGGCGCGACCCCCGTCGTCCTGTGCGGCCGCAACGACCGGCTGCGCCGCCGGCTCGCCGCCCTCCCCGGCGTCGTCGCCCTGGGCTGGCGCACCGACGTGCCGGCCCTGATGGGCGCAGCGGACGTGCTGGTGCACAACGCGGGCGGCCTCTCCTTCACCGAGGCCCTCGTCGCGGGCCTCCCGGCGGTCAGCTACGAGGTCATCTCCGGCCACGGACGCGCCAACGCCGCCACCCTCGCCGCCGCCGGGCTCGCGCCCTGGCCCCGGGACCCGCAGGCCCTCGCCGACGCGCTCACCACCCAGGCCGCCCGCGGCCGCGTCCACCTGGACCCCCTGCCCGCACACCGTCAGGCGGCCCACGTCGTCGCCGACCTCGCCCGCGAGCACCGCGCCCGGCAGGCACCACGCCGCGCCCTCGGCCGCGTCACCTCCCGCTTCGCCTCACTCGCCCGGCGGGCCTGAGCCACGCCGGGGCCGCCCGCCACTCTGGCGCGGCGGTTCCGGCGCGGCGGCTGCGCCGGGTCGGTTCCCGGCCGGGAACCGACCCCGGGCGCATGCTGGAGCCATGACCGATGCCCGCCCGGCCCGCCTTCGTGTCGCCCACACCGCCGACCTGGACCCGGACGACCTCCTCGCCGCACGAGCCCTGCTGTACCGCGCCTTCGACGACATGACGGAGGACGACTGGGAGCACTGCCTCGGCGGACTCCACGTCCTGGTGCAGCGAGCAGACGGCCTCGTCGTCGCCCACGCGGCCGTCGTCCAGCGACGCCTGCTGCACCGGGGACGGGCCTGGCGCGTCGGCTACGTCGAAGGCGTGGCGGTGGAACCGCCGCTGCGACGCCACGGTCACGGCGCCGCCGTGATGCGGGAGGCCGCCCGCCTCATCTCCCGTGCCCACGAGTTCGGCGCCCTCGCCTCCTCCGACGAGGGCCTGCCCTTCTACCGCGCGCTCGGCTGGCAGCCCTGGCACGGCCCCACCTCCGCGCTCACCCCCACCCGCGGCGTCGTGCGCACCCCGGAGGCGGACGACTGCGTCTTCGTCCTGCCGGGAACGGCGCCGCTCGACCTCACCGACGAGCTCACCTGCGACTGGCGCGACGGCGACCCGTGGTGACCGGGCTCGGCTCCAGGGTCAGGTTCAGGGAGCGAGGCTCGCCCAGTGCCGTGCCTGCGAGTAGCTGAGGACCATCCACACCCACGGCGCCACGATCGCGACCGCGAGGCACACCGATCCCAGCACCCGTGCCGACCCGCGCGGCAGCCGCCCGAGTACCAGGGACGCCGCCAGCAGCACGAGCACGACAGCGGCCGCGACTCCTGTCGACTCCTGGAAGTAGTGGTCGAAATGGCGGCTGAAGGCCTCCGGGATGTCCCGGTCGCCGTAACAGACCAGCGGCATCATCGCCGCCACGAACCAGGCCAGGCACCCGGCCCCGACCGTGAGCACCAGACCGATGGGCAGCACGATCCGGGTGAAGGTCCCCTTGACCGGCTCGGGGGCCGCGGGGCGGATCCAGGGTGCGCTCGTCATGGTCCGAGTGTGGCGAGCGCGGCGCGCCGGGTTATCCGCTGCGCTACTCAGCCCGCGACGGTCGGCTACTCAACCGTCGCTCATCAGTAGACGAAGGGGATCAGGCGCTTGGTCCGCACCCGGTAGTCGGCGTACGCGGGCCCGAACGCGGAGAGCAGCAGCCGCTCCTCGGCGCCGATCCGCCACACGTAGGCGGTGGCGAGCAGCGCCGCGACGACCACCGTCGCGGGCCAGCTGCCCAGGCCGAGGGAGTAGCCGATCCAGACCATCAGGCTCCCGCAGTACCCGGGGTGACGGATCACCCGGTACGGTCCCTCCTGCACCACCCGCTGGTCCTCGACGGTGCGCAGCGTCCTCGTGTAGTAGCCGGCCAGGGTCCGCATCCCCCACGCCCGCAGCGCGAGCCCACCGACCAGCACGACGACACCGCACCACCGCACGGCCGTCGGCACCATCCCGACCGAGGCGGCTCCGAAGACCACGTTCACCACCACCGCGGCCACATAGGCCGAGATCAGCAGCCGCGTCGACCCCCGATCCCGCCGGTCCGCCTGCCAGCTCGCCGCGTCGGCGTCCTCCCGCCGCCGCAGGACGAGTTCGTAACCCACCCAGCTCAGGATGCCCAGCACGGACAGCAGTCCGGTCAGCTCCATGGAAAACGCTCCCCACACTCGACGACCACGGCACCTGCCTCCACGGTCCCCGAGCACCGCCCCGAACGCACCCAACCCCGGGTGGACCCACCGCCCTCCACCCCCGGGTGGAGCACCCGGGACGGCCGGCCACCGGACGAACCGGACTCCGCTCCTACGCGCCGGGGCCCAGGTGCAGCGCGTCGCACAGGCGCGAGATCGCCGCGGCCATCGAGATCGACATGGCGTCGTCCTGGGACCACCCCTTCTGCTCCAGCAGCGCCCACGCGTCGCCCGCGTTCCCGCGACGATGGAACCCGGTGCACGCGTCCCGTCCGGCCGCGAGCAGGACCGGTTGCGGGGTGTGGCCGGGCACGAGCCGGTGGTCGCTCCCCGCGTCGGTGGACCCGTCCTGGAGGGCCCGCAGGTACGCCGAGACCGTCACGGCGGGGACGGACGGCAGGGCCACCGGCGCGCGGCTCGGCACGGCGGGGGCGGGCGCCGCGTCGCCACAGCCCGTGCCGGCGGCGAGGACCGTCAGTGCGGCACCGGCGGCGACGATGATCGTTCTCGGCTTCACAGCGCGCAACTGTACGGCGGGTCCGCCCTCCTGGCGAAGCCTTTACGCCCAGGCCGGTCACCGGATGCGATCATCCAGCCGCGCGCCCACCCTGAGACCGTGAGCATCTTCTCGGCAGGGCAAAACGACTCCCGCATCGTGGTCCACCGCCCCCACACCGACGCCGCCGGCCAGCACTACCGGCAGGTCGACTTCTTCGGCCTGGAGGTCGGCCGCGCCTACGGCACGGAGGACGTGAAGGCCCTCATGGTCCGGTGCGGCATGGACCCCGAGCTGCTCGACCAACCCGGCGTCGTCGAGTGGTTCGGCGGCGGCCCGGAAATCTGGGACGAGCGTGCCTGATGTCCGGTGGCGGTACGGTCACCGCATGACGGAGCAGAGCGAGTGGACCTACGTGGTGACCGACATCGAGGTCGACGGTCCGTGGGCGGGCCCGAACTCCATGCGTTCGTTCGCGTCGGTCGCCACGACGATGGACGGGCGGACCTTCGGTGAGTTCGAGGCCGTGCTCAAACCCCTCCCGGGCTCGGCGCCGAACCCGCGCACGAAGGAGTGGTTCGATTCCGAGCCGGGCACCTGGGCGGCCGCGACCACCGATCCGGAGCCCGTTGTCGACGTCATGCGCAGGTATGTCGAGTGGGTCCAGGCGCTGCCGGGGCGGCGGGCGTTCGCCGCGGCACCCTTGTCGTTCGACGGCGTGTGGATCGACTACTACCTGCGCCGGTTCACCTCCTACGGGCTGCACCAGGGCCCGTACGAATCGGATCGCCTGTTTCACGGGCCGGCCCTGTGTCTGCGGTCCTACACGGCGGCGTTGACCGGCCGACCGCCCGCAGACCTCCCCGCACCGGAGCTGCCCTCGCACTGGCTCGGCGACGTGGAGCACACACACAAGGCGATCGACGACGCGCGCGGCTTCGCCAACCTGCTGCACTTCCTCGCACGGAACGCCGGAACACCCGTGATCACGTTCGACTCCCAGGCCTCCGACGGGTCCGCGGTCAGCTCGCCGACGAGCGCGACCTCGTCATGACGGGCTCTTCCCGCCGTGACGGCGTGCGCCGCAGACCCACTCCGCGACCATCCGCCCGACGATCAACAACCACGGGGCCAGGCCCAACGGCACCATCCAGCTCGCGTGCCAACCGGCCAGCGCCGCGAGACCCGAACCGAAGAGGCCCACACAAAGGACCGCGCCCAGCATGAACGCGATGGCGATGGCCCACTTCTTCGCACGCAGTGACATGAGCGAACTGTAGGCTCCGGAATCTCGATTGCCTGCACCACACCCGTGCTCACCGACACCTGGCGCCTGGCGTCGGGCGCGTTGCCGACACCGCTGTGAACGAGGAGACCGTCCCATGGAGCCCGTCACGTTGATCACCGGCGGCTCGAGCGGCATCGGTGCGGCCACCGCCCGTGCCCTGCTCAAGCGAGGTCACCACGTGGCCGTCACCGGCCGCGACGCTGATCGACTCGCCGCGTTCGCCACCTCCACCGCAGCGGGGGAGCGGCTGCTCACCCTCAGCGGTGATGCCGCCGACGAGGCTGATGTCGCCTCCGCCGTGAGCAAGGTCGTGGACCGGTGGGGCCGACTGGACACGGTGATCGCCAACGCCGGCTTCTCGCTGCCCGGCACCCTGGAGGACCACGACCCCCAGGCCATGCGCGGCATGATCCTCACCAACGTCCTCGGCCCGGCTCTGCTGGTCCGCGAGACGCTGCCGCACCTGAGGGCGTCCAAGGGCCGGATCGTGATCGTCGGTTCGGTCGCGGGCACCAGGAACACGCCGGGCAACCTCTACTCCGTCACCAAGTGGGCCGCACACGCCCTGGCGGAGAACGTCCGGCTCCTGGTGACCCAGGACGGCGTGGGCGTCACCCTTGTCGCCCCGGGTGTCGTGGACACCCCGTTCTGGGACGAGCGCGGTGGAAGCCCGCAGGCGGCTCCGACGCTGACCGCCGAGCAGATCGCCGAGGCGATCCTCTTCGCCGTCAGCCAACCCGAAGGCGTGGAGGTCAACCAGCTCGTCGTGCGACCGGCCGGCCAGGTCGGTTGATCTCACGACGAATCGCCGATCGTCGCCGGGCTCGCGGGTGGTGAAGACGTGGGTCTGTAGCGGTCCGCCTGGAGGCAGCCTCGTCATCGACGGTCGCCGGCCTGTACGCGCGCGAGGCGGGAAGCGGGGGCGGGTTCGTCTCCCGCTGCCTCCAGCGGATCATGCCGGCCACCGCCGGGTCACGTGGATCGGCACACCACCGGCGAGGCTGACCGAACCGCCCCGAGATGCCGAGCCGCCCGTTCCGCCGCACGCTGGAGGCAGGAGACCTCAGTGAGGAGCGGGGTCGCGCATGAAACTCGTCTTCGCACTCGCCCACGCGGGGCCGCGGAACTGGACGCTCACGCTCTTCCGCGAGGACACGGACACCCTGCTGTTCACCCTGGCGGGGCTCCGCAGCGAGGCGGAGGCACGCCACGCGGCGGAGAGCCTCCGCGCGGCCGTGCACGTCGCCACCGTGGTCCGTGTCGACGCCAAGACCGCCGCATAGCGCGTGGGCGTGGTCGTCGTTGGGGGTGTTTCAGGCGGCCTCGGAGTTGCGGTCTACGACTGGCTCCGTGGTCGGCGACGCACAGTCCCGCCGGCGTGACCGCGGTCCGTGACGGCGGTGGCTTCGTGTCGGTGTCGGTCGTGGCGGGCAGCGGAGAGACGACCGCCGCCGCGGCCCGGGCGACGAGCGCGCCGGACCGCGGGCGCGGGGGTCAGCGGTAGCGGGCGCGCAGTTCGCGCTTGAGGACCTTGTGGCTCGGTCCCAGTGGGTAGGAGTCGGTGAACTCCACCCGGCGCGGGTACTTGTGCTTGGCCAGGTGCTCCTTGGACCAGTCGATGACGTCCTGCGCGGACGGCGCGGGGGCGTAGGACGGGTCCAGGACCAGGACCGCGCAGACCTCCTCGCCGTGGGTGTCGTCCGGGAGGCCGATGACGGCCGCCTCCGCGATGGCCGGGTGGCGCAGCAGCGCCTCCTCGACCTCGCGCGGGTAGACGTTGAAGCCGCCGCGGATGACGATGTCCTTCTTGCGGTCCACGATCGAGACGAAGCCGTCGGCGTCCTTGACGCCGAGGTCGCCGGTGCGGAACCAGCCGTCGACCAGGGCCTGCGCGGTCGCCTCGGGGCGGCCCAGGTAGCCCTGGAAGACGTTGTGGCCGCGCACGACCACCTCGCCCAGCTCGCCCACCGGCAGCAGCTCGACCGACTCCTCGATCTCCGCCCGCGCGATCTCCACGTCGACGCCCCACACGGGGTGGCCGACGGTGCCGGCGCGCGTGCCGAGGTCGGGCTGGTTCACCGAGGCGGTCGGGGAGGTCTCCGACAGGCCGTAGCCCTCGAAGACGTTCGCCTCGAACGCCGCGTTGAACCGCTCCAGCACCGGGACCGGCAGCGACGCGCCGCCGGAGATGCACAGGCGCAGGCGCGGCAGCGGGCCGTCGCTGCCCTTGGCGGCCTCCAGCAGCGCGATGTACATGGTCGGCACGCCGTGGAAGGTGTTGACGCCCTCCCGCAGCATCAGCTCGATCGCCTGTCCGGCTTGGAAGCGCGGCAGCAGGACCAGTGCCGCGCCCGCACGCCAGGTGGAGTTCATGCTGACGGTCTGCCCGAAGGTGTGGAACAGCGGCAGTGAGCCCAGCACGACGTCGCTGGGCTCGACGTGGTTGGCGTCGAAGGCGTTGACGGTCGCGTTCATCACCAGGTTCAGGTGCGACAGCACCGCGCCCTTCGGCTGCCCCGTCGTGCCGCTGGTGTAGAAGACGACGGCCGGATCGTCGGCCTCGCGTGAGACGAAGTGCGTCAGCGGCTGCGTGCCCTCGGCGTCCGCGAAGTCCTCCAGCCGGCCCAGCGCGCCCGGGACCTCGGCGACGGCCGGACCCATGGCGACCAGCGGAACGCCGGTCTCGGCCGCCGCGCCCGCCGCTACCGCGGCGTTCGCCACGTGGGCGACCAGCAGCGTCGCGTCGGAGTCGCGCAGGACGTAGGCGACCTCTTCGCCGGTCAGCAGCAGGTGGACCGGGACGACCACGCCGCCCGCCGCGAGGATCGCGTAGTACGCGCGGGGGAACTCGGTCACGTTCGGCGCCATCAGGGCGACGCGGTCGCCGGGCTTGACACCGAGCTTGACCAGCGCCGCGGCCTGCGCCAGCGACTGCCGCCACAGTTCACCGAAGGTCAGCCGGGTCTCGCCCTCCACCAGCGCGAGCTTTTCGGGCCGCCGCCGTGCGTTCTCCGCCAGGACGGAGGCGAGGGAGAGTGCGGTCACCGGGCGCCGCCGTTGACGTACAGGGTCTGGCCGCTGACGTAGGAGGCGTCCTCGGAGGCGAGGAAGGCGACGACCGCCGCGATGTCCTCGGGCTGGCCGACGCGGCGCAGCGGCGTGCGCCCGGCGACCTCCGCCTGGTGGTCCTCGGCGGAGGCGCCGACGCGCTCGGCGGTGGCGGCGGTCATCGAGGTGGCGATGTAGCCCGGGGCGACGGCGTTGACGTTGACGTTGAACGGGCCGAGCTCGATCGCGAGCGTCGCGGTGAAGCCCTGGATGCCGGCCTTGGCCGCCGCGTAGTTGGCCTGGCCGCGGTTACCCAGCGCCGAGCGCGACGACAGCGAGACGATCTTGCCGTACTTCTGCGCGCACATGTACTTCTGCACCACGTGCGAGCAGTTGTAGACGCTGCTCAGGTTGACCGTGATGACGGCGTCCCAGTCGGCCTTCGGCATCTTGAAGAACAGGTTGTCCCGGGTGATGCCGGCGTTGTTGACCAGGATGTGGATCGCCCCGAAGTCGTCGGCGATCGCCGCGAAGGTGGCGTCGACGGCCTCGTAGTCCGTGACGTCGCAGCCGTAGGCGCGGGCGCTGCCGCCCTTGGCGGTGATCGCGTCGACGGTGGCCTGCGCGCGTTCGGCGGTCAGGTCGACGACGGCGACGCTCGCGCCCTCCTCGGCCAGGCGCAGCGCGGTGGCGGCGCCGATGCCCTGGGCTGCGCCGGTGACGACGGCGACGCGGTCGGTGAAGCGGCTCATGCGGGTGACTCCTCAACAACGGGTGCGGTCAGCGAGGTTTCCCGGCCGTGCGACCCCGGATCGGCGGGGTCGCACGGCATGACGGGTCAGCGGAAAGCGGAAGGGGAGGGGGAAGTGGAGGGGAACGGGATCGGGATCGAGCTCAGTCGCGGTCGACGAGGACGGCGGTGCCCTGGCCGACGCCCACGCACATGGTGGCCAGACCACGGCTGTCGCCGGTGCGGGCCATGCGGTGCAGCAGGGTGGTGAGGATGCGCGCGCCGGAGGCGCCCAGCGGGTGGCCGATCGCGATCGCGCCGCCCTGCGGGTTCACCAGCTCCGGGTCGATGCCCAGCTCGCGCACGCAGGCCAGCGCCTGCGCGGCGAAGGCCTCGTTGAACTCGGCCGTCTGCACCGATCCAAGCGTGCGGCCGGTGCGCGCCAGCACCCGTCGCACCGCCGGGACCGGGCCGATGCCCATGACGTCCGGGTGCACGCCCGCGCTCGCTCCGCCGACGTAGCGGCCCAGCGGCTCCAGGCCCAGCGACGCCAGCGCCTCCTCGCTGCACAGCACCAGCGCCGCCGCGCCGTCGTTCATCGGCGAGGCGTTGCCGGCCGTCACCGTCCCGCCCGCGCGGAAGACCGGCTTCAGCGTCGCGAGCTTCTCCAGGCTGGTGTCGGGGCGGATCGACTCGTCCTGGGTGACGACGCTGCCGTCCCCCAGCGTCACCGGCACGGTCTCGGCGTCGAAGAGGCCGTCCTTGCGCGCGGCCGCGGCGGCCTGGTGGGAGCGGAACGCGAACGCGTCCTGGTCCTCGCGGCCGACCCCGTAGCGGGCGGCGACCTCCTCGGCGGTCTCGCCCATGGAGAGCAGCCCGTGCAGCTCCTTCATCCGCGGGTTGACCATGCGCCAGCCCAGCTTGGTGTCGAAGATCTCCTGGCCGTGCGGCAGCCGGTCCTCCGCGCGCGGCAGCACGAACGGTGCCCTGCTCATCGACTCCGAGCCGCCCGCGACCACGATGTCCATCTCCCCGGCGGCGATGGCGCGCGCGGCGGTGGTGACGGCCTCCAGGCCGGAGGCGCACAGGCGGTTCAGCGTGGCGCCGGGCACGGTCTCCGGCAGACCGGCCAGCAGCACCGCCATCCGCGCGATGTTGCGGTTGTCCTCGCCGGCCTGGTTCGCCGCGCCCCAGTAGACGTCGTCGATCCGGGCCGGATCCAGGCCGGGCAGGGTGTCCAGCACGCCACGCAGCGCGGTGGCCGCGAGGTCGTCGGGGCGGACCCCGGACAGCGCGCCGCGCAGGCGGCCGATGGGGGTCCGCTTGGCGGCGGCGAAGTACACAGGGCGCATCGTCGGGCTCCTGGGTGATCGGGTGGAGGAGGGTTCGTTGGTTCAGAACGCGTTGACGCCGGTCAGGGCGCGGCCGATGAGCAGCTTCTGGATCTGGCTGGTGCCCTCGTACAAGGTCATCACGCGGGCGTCGCGGACGTACTTGCCCACGGGGTACTCGTCGATGAACCCGTAGCCGCCGAAGACCTGCAGGGCGGTGTTGGCGGCCTTGACGGCCGCCTCGGAGGCGTAGAGCTTGGCGACGGAGGACTCCGTCTGGAACGGCAGCCCGCGCTCGATCAGGTCGGCGACCCGCCAGACCAGCAGGCGGGCGGCGTCGAGCTCGACCTTGATGTCGGCGAGCATCTCCTGGACCAGCTGGTGCGCGGCGATCGGCTTGCCGAACTGCTCGCGCTGGGTGGCGTAGGCGACGGCCGCGTCGAGCGAGGCGGCGATGATGCCGACGCAGCCGGCCGCGACCGACATCCGGCCCTTGGCCAGCGCCGACATGGCGACGTTGAAGCCCTTGCCCTCGGGGCCGAGCATCGCGGAGGCGGGCACGCGCACGTCCTCGAAGGCCAGCTCGGCGGTGGGCTGGCCGCGCAGGCCGAGCTTGCCGTGGACGGTGGTGCGGGTCAGGCCGGGGGTGTCGGTCGGCACCAGGAAGGCGCTGACGCCCTTGTGACCGGCCTGCTCCTCGTTGCCCGGCTCGCCGGTGCGGGCGAAGACGAGCGCCACCTCGGCCCAGGTGCCGTTGGTGATGAACATCTTCGCGCCGTTGATCACCCACGAGTCCCCGTCGCGCACGGCGCGGGTGGTCAGGTTGCCGGCGTCGGATCCGGTGCCCGGCTCGGTGAGCGCGAAGCAACCGAGCGCCTCGCCGGCGCACAGGCGCGGCAGCCACTGCTGCTTCTGCTCCTCGGTGCCCCAGTGGTTGATCGACTTGGCGACCAGGCCCAGTGAGACCGACAGCAGCCCGCGCACGGAGGAGTCGCCGCGGCCCAGCTCCTCGGTGACCAGGACGTAGGCGAGGTGGTCGCCGCCGGAGCCGCCGTACTCCTCGGGGATGGTCAGGCCCAGGAAGCCCAGCGCCCCGAGCTTCTTCACGATGCCCCGGTCGACCTCCTCGGCGCGGTCCCAGGCGGTGGCGTGCGGGACGATCTCGCGGTTGACGAAATCGGCGGCCAGCTCGCGGACAGCGGCCTGCTCTTCGCTGAGCTCCAGATTCACGGCGTTTGCTCCTCCATGACACAGCCCCTGAGGTGGTCGCTGACGGCAGTTAAACTAGCACTGCAAGTTTTTAGACCGTAACCCCGTACGGCAGGCTTGGGGAAGTGTGTCGCCGGACACGCGTGCGACAGGACGAACCAGGTGAGGAGGGTCGGAGCCCGATGGCCAGACCGCGCAACCCGCTGCTCAGCCACGAGCGGATCGTCGAGGCCGCGTTGCGCCTGGTCGACACCGAGGGCCTGGACGCGCTCTCCACCCGCCGCCTCGCCGCCGGTCTCGGCGTGAGCGGCCCCTCGCTCTACCACCACTTCGCCACCAAGGACGCACTGCTCGACGCCGTCGTCGACGCCGTGGTGGGCGAGGTGCGCCTGGACATGCTCGGCCGCGACCCGTGGCCGGACGCGTTGCGTGCCTGGGCCCGCTCCTACCGCGCGGCGCTCGCGGCCCACCCCAACCTCGTCCCCGCCCTCGCCACCGGCCCGGGCCGCCGACCCAACGCGCTGCGCCTGGCCGACGCGGTCTTCGGCGCCCTGGTCGACGCGGGCTGGCCCACCGGCGAGGCGACCCGTATCGGCGCCCTGATGCGCTACCTCGTCTTCGGCTCGGCGCTGGGCTCCTTCGCCGGAGGCTTCGTCGACGACGCGGGCCTGTACACCGAGCAGTACCCCCACCTCGGCCAGGCCCACCTGCTGGCGGACCGTCAGCGCGCGGTCGACGAGGGCGCGTTCGAACTCGGCCTGGACACCGTGCTGCTAGGCCTGGAGTCCCGCTACGCCCGCCTGGGCGCGGGTGCGGCCACGCCGAAGTGACCGCGACGCGGCGGCGTCGCGCGCGAGTTCAAATCGTTACCGGGCCCGCCCGCGAATCAACATCTTCCAACAACCTCGCAAAGGCCCGCTCATAAGCGCTTTCGTGTGCGTCCCTCCGGAGCCGCCGCGCAGGGCTCGGAAAACCCCGTGCTGGGCTGCAAGTTTGTGCTGTCCGGGACCTTGACAGGGCGTCAAGCTGTTGGTGGTATCTGAACGCTCACGTTCGTTTGTGTGTTCATTAGCGTTCCACGTACGGCACTTGCACCCCACGGGAGGGGACAATGGCAACGCCCGGACCGCACGACCACCGCACCACCCCGATAAGCCCCACCAGACGGTCGGTCCTGCGCGCCGCCGCGATCGGCGCAGGGGCGGTCACGCTTCCCTCGGTCCTCGCCGCCTGCGCCAGCGGCGGCGGAGCAGGAGGCAGTGGCGGCAAGACCGTCACCTTCGGCTCCAACTGGTCCGACCCGGTGCCGAAGAAGGGCGTCGCGAAGGCGATCGACGACTTCCAGAAGAGCCAGGGCTACACGGTCAAGACCAACACGGTCGACCACAACTCGTTCCAGCAGAACATCAACCGGTACCTGCAGGGCAACCCGGACGACGTGTTCGGCTGGTTCGCCGGTTACCGCATGCAGTACTTCGCCCAGAAGGGTCTGCTGAGCGACATCAGCGACATCTGGGCCAACTTCACCGGCTTCTCCGACGCCATCAAGGCGCAGTCCACCGGCCTGGACGGCAAGCAGTACTTCGTGCCGTTCTACTACTACCCGTGGGCCGTGTTCTACCGGAAGTCGGTCTTCGCCCAGCACGGCTACCAGATCCCCACCACCTGGGACCAGTACATCGCCCTCGCGAAGCAGATGCAGAAGGACGGCCTCGTCCCCATCTCCTTCTCGGACAAGGACGGCTGGCCGGCCATGGGGACGTTCGACTACATCAACATGCGCCTCAACGGCTACGACTTCCACAAGTCGCTGATGGCCGGCCACGAGGACTGGACCGACCCGAAGGTCAAGAAGGTCTTCGACACCTGGCGCGAACTGCTGCCCTACTACCAGCAGGGCGCCCTCGGCCTCACCTGGCAGGAGTCCGCGCAGGCCCTGCAGCAGAAGAAGACCGGCATGATGACCCTCGGCATGTTCCTGGGCCAGCAGTTCGGTTCGGACGTGTCCGACCTCGACTTCTTCGCCTACCCGAGCATCGACCCGGCCAACGGCCAGGACGCGGTGGAGGCGCCGATCGACGGCTTCCTGCTCTCACACAAGGCCAAGAACGCCGACGCGTCGAAGAAGCTGCTCACCTTCCTCGCCACCGCCAAGGCCGAGAACGACTACCTGTCCGTCGACCCGACCCTGCTCGGCGTCAACTCGGCCGTGGACACCAGCGGTTACACCGCCCTGCAGCAGTCCGGCGCCAAGCTCGTCGGAACGGCCAAGAGCATCTCGCAGTTCATGGACCGCGACAGCCGCCCGGACTTCGTCTCCACCGTGATGATCCAGGCGCTGCAGACCTTCCTCAACAACCCGAACGACATCGACGGGCTGTGCACCTCCATCCAACGGCAGAAGACGGCCATCTATGCGACCGAAGGCTGACCTCGAACCCGCCGTGGACACCGGCCCGACCGGACCCGTCGCGACCGCCGCCGCCCCCACCCAGGGGCGGCGGCGCCCGCGCGCCGGGCGCCGCCGGATCCGCCGGCTCACCACGCGCGACCGCCTCGTCATCGGTGTGCTGCTCGGCCTGCCGCTGCTGCTCACGCTCGTGCTGGTGTGGGCGACCACGCTCGCCTCGGTCGGGCTGTCCTTCACCAACTGGGACGGCATCGGCTCGGCCAAGTTCATCGGCGTCGACAACTACAAGGAACTGTTCACCAACTACCCGCCGTTCGCGACCGCGATCTGGCACAACCTGCTCTGGCTCGGCTTCCTGGCACTCGTCGCCACCCCGCTCGGCCTGCTCTTCGCGGTCCTGCTGGACCGCCAGATCCGCTTCAGCCGCTTCTACCAGAGCGCCATCTACCTGCCCGTCGTGCTCTCCCTCGCGGTGATCGGCTTCATCTCGCAGCTGCTCTTCGCCCGCGACGACGGCATCGTCAACACCGTGCTCGGCACCACCGGACAGGGCGGCCACCCGGTCGACTGGATCGGTGACCCGCACATCAACATCTGGGTCGTGCTGGTCATGGCGGGCTGGCGCCACGCCGGTTACGTCATGGTGCTCTACCTGGCCGGCCTCAAGGGCGTGGACCCCTCCCTCAAGGAGGCCGCCGCCATCGACGGCGCCAGCGCCCGGCAGACCTTCTTCCGCGTCGTCTTCCCGGTGATGCGGCCGGTCAACATCATCGTCGGCGTCATCACGGTGATCGAGGCGCTGCGCGCCTTCGACATCGTCTACGCCATCAACGGCGGCACCAACGGCCTGGAGCTGCTCAGCGTCCTGATCACCGACAACATCATCGGCGAGGCGAGCCGGATCGGCTTCGGCTCCGCCATCGCGGTCGTGCTGCTGCTGATCTCGGTGGGCTGCATCATCGCCTACTGCATGACCGAACTGCGGGAGGAGAAGTCGTGAGCGCGATCACCGCGGGCCGCGCGCCGAAGGTCTCCGGGGCGGGGGCGTCCGACCGTCCCTCCGTCCCCCCGCGCCGGCTCGGACTGCACGTTTTTCTCTCCGCCGTCTCGCTGCTGTGGCTGGCGCCGCTGCTGCTGGCCGTCTACGCCTCCCTGCGGCCCTACCAGGAGACCGCCAAGTACGGCTACTTCTCCTGGCCGCGCCACCTCAGCTTCGACTACTACCGCGAGGCGTTCACGCAGTCGGGGATGGCGCAGCACTTCCTCAACACGCTGATCATCGCCGTCCCGGCGGTGCTGCTCACGCTCTTCTTCGCCTCGTTCGTGGCGTTCTGCATCACCCGGGTGCGCATCCGAGGCGGGTTCCTCATCCTGATCCTGTTCACCGCCGGCAACCTGCTGCCGCCCCAGGTCATGGTGACGCCCGTGTACGAGCTCTTCACCCGGGTGCCGCTGCCGTACTGGATGTCCGACTCGCTGACGATGTACGACTCCTACTGGGGCGTCATCGCCATCCACGTCGCCTTCCAGACCGGGTTCTGCGTCTTCGTGATGACCAACTTCATGAAGGCGCTGCCGGAGGAGCTCCGCGAGGCCGCCATCATGGACGGCGCGAGCGTGTGGACCCAGTTCTGGCGGATCACCCTGCCGCTGTGCCGCCCCGCGCTGGCCGCGCTGGCGACACTGGAGTTCGCCTGGATCTACAACGACTTCCTGTGGGCGCTGGTGCTGATGTCCTCCGGCGACAAGATGCCGGTCACCAGCGCGCTCAACAACCTGAAGGGACAGTACTTCCAGGACTACAACCTGCTCGCGGCCGGCTCCGTCCTGGTCGCCCTGCCCACCGTCATCCTCTTCTTCATCCTCCAGCGCCACTTCATCGCCGGTCTCACCCTGGGCGCGACCAAGGGCTGAACCGGGCAGGGGGCGCCGCACCGGCTGCGGCGCCCCCTGCCCCCGTGCCGCGCCGCCTGTACTCGTCGCGTTCGGGCTGACCTACGATGACGCGGTGAAGTTCGTGATGGTGCCGGGTGGCTGGCAGGGCGGATGGGTTTTCGACTCGGTGGCTGCCGAGCTGCGCCGAGACGGTCACCACGTCGAGGCGGTGACCCTGTCGGGGTTGGAGCTGGACGGCCCGACCGACGTGAACCGTCCGCCGAACCTCGATGCCCATATCGACCAGGTCGCCGAGATCATCGCCCGTGGCGACGACACGCCCCTGGCGCTGTGCGGGCACAGCTACGGCGGGATGGTGATCGCCGGTGTCGCGGATCGGCTCGGCGACCGCCTCGATCAGCTCGTCTTCATCGACGCCTACGTCCCGGACGACGGGGATTCGTGTTGGTCGTTGACCAGCGAGAAATTCCGGGAGTTGTTCATCGCCGGCGCCCGCACAGACGGGCGGTGGGTCGCCGTTCCTGACGGGCTTGACCCGCGCGCGCGACCGCACCCGATGGCGAGCCTCGTCCAGTCGGTCACGCTGGGAGGCCACCGCGGCCGCCCGCCCATCAAGACGTTCATCAGTGGTGGCGCGTGGCCGGACAGCCCGTTCGTGGCCCTGACCGAACGGTTGCGCAACGACCGGGGCTGGCAGGTCCACGAGATTCCGGTCGGTCACAACATCGCCCGCCGCGACCCGCACAGCCTCGCCGCCGTTCTCGGCGCACTGCCGCCCGACGTCGCCTGATACACGGCTGCTCACTCCAGCCGTGCCACTACTCGCCCGCGCCGCCTCCCAACGCCTGCCGCCCCGTGAAGTACGCGAACGCCCGAGGCGCGTCCTCGTTCGCTGCCAACTGCTCCTCGGGCGACTCCCGGGGCTGCTCGTAGCACTCCCACGAGCAGCGGCCCCACGGGGTCCACTCCGTCACCGCGCCGCACCCGCCGCAGACCATGACGTTCACGCCGGGCGGCCCGGCTCCACCTTGCCATTCGCCCATGCCACCGATGCTCCCACCGGCCCGGCCACCCCGCGACCGGCGCGTCAGTCGCCGTACGGCTCCCCCCACGCGCCGTCGCGGCGCAGGTAGGCGGGGCGGGCGTGCGGGTCGGGCGCGTCGTAGTAACGGTGGAAGACCGCCGTCGCACCGCCGGACAGCGGCGGCACGATCCAGGACCAGTCCGTCGGCACCCGGCGGCCGTAGCGCTGCTCGCGCTCGATGTGGGTGAGGAAACGCAGTGACTCGGTGTGGTGGTCGGCGACGGTGACCTGCTCGCGCGTGAACGAGTGCAGCACCGCCGCGTTCAGCTCCACCAGCGCCCGGTCCCGCCACAGCGTGCGCTCGCTGGAGGTGTCCAGGCCGAAGAGCACCGCGACGGCTCGCAGCCGGTCGTAGCGGGCCTTGTCGGCGAGGTTGCGCGAGCCGATCTCGGTGCCCATGTACCAGCCGTTGAAGGGCGCGCAGGGGTACCGGATGCCGCCGATCTCCAGCGTCATGTCGCTGACCGCCGGCACGGAGTACCAGCGCAGCCCGAGATCGGCGAAGCCCGGCTCGGTCGGGTGGCTCAGCCGGACCTCGTGGACGGCGTCGTCGGGCAGCTCGTACCAGTCCGGCGGGCGCTCCGGCGAGGACTGCACCAGCAGCGGCAGCGGCTCGAACGGACCCTTGCCGCCCTTCCAGCCCAGCTCCCCGGCCAGCGCGGCCCGCTCGGCGCTGCGTGGGTCGTCGCCGTACCGCACCAGCTGCTCGTTGAGCAGCCGGGGAGCGCGATGTCCCGGCTGGTCGGGGGCGAAGACGGAGACCAGCGGCCGGATCCGCCCGCCGTTCCCCGCCAGCCGCAGGTGCTCGAAGCACTGCTCGGCGATGTCGTCCGGACGCCGCACGTGCCGCAGGTCCCGCACGACCAGGCTGCGCCAGTACAGTCGCCCGATGCACCGCGCGGCGTTGCGCCAGGCGACACGGGCGCCGAAGGCCAGCTCGTCCGCCGTGTGCGTGTAAGTGCCGCGCGCGGCCACCTCGGCGCGGACCTCGCGCAGCCGCGGCTCGGGATCATCCGGCTGTGCGGCCTCGGCGGCGAACAGGCGGACGAACTCCTCGGCGGCCGCGAGCAGCGTCGTCGGCGCGGCAGGCGCGGCAGTCGCGGGGCCGGGCGTCGGGCCCGGCGCTGTGGCGTGCCCAGGATCCGACGGGCGCTGGTGGACCACCGGACACCCCCGCGGCGCGGGCACGACAGGGGTCGCGATGGACGGTGACTCGTAGGCGACGCTGCGCAGCAGCTTGCGATGGCGAGTGAACAGCAAGGACATCCCTCCCACGCCCATGGGTACCGTAGGTGCGGCGGCGAGCACGCAGAGTGCCTGATTCGTGGGACAGGAGTGACGGCCTCCGGCTATGCTCACGCCCGCTCGAACACGTTCGCAGCCTTACCGCGCCGGTTGCCGCCCGTTGTTCCGTAGACTCCCCGCATGCTCAAGGCTGATCGCTTCGCCCGCATCCTCGACCACGTCGCCCGTGCCGGCAGCGCCGACGTGCACCAGCTCGCCGACCTGCTCGGCGTCTCCGGCGCCACCGTCCGCCGCGACCTTCAGGCGCTCGACGAGCAGGGCCTGCTGCGGCGCACCCACGGCGGCGCGGTCACCGGCACGGTCAACCTGGAGCTGCCGCTGCGTCACCGTGCGGGCCGCCGCCAGGAGGAGAAGCGCCGCATCGCCGAGGCCGCCGCCGCACTCGTCCCCGACGGCGCGGTCGTCGGTCTGACCGGCGGCAGCACGATCAGCGAGCTCGCCCACGTCCTGGCGGAGCGCTGCGGGGGCGGGCAGGGCAGCCTCACCGTGGTGACCAACGCCGTGAACATCGCGGCCGACCTCATCGTCCGCCCGGAGATCCGCCTCGTCGTGATCGGCGGTCAGGCTCGCAGCGCCAGCTACGAGCTGGTCGGCCCGGCCGCCGACCAGCACCTGGCCCGCTACCGCCTCGACTACGCCTTCATCGGCGTCGACGGCCTCAGCGCAGCCGCCGGCTGCACCACCCACGACGAGATGGAGGCGCACACCGACCGCTCCTTCCTCGGCGTCGCCGCCCACCGCGTGGTCCTCGCGGACGGCAGCAAGCTCGGCCGGGCCACCTTTGCCGCCATCTGCCCGCTCGCCGAGATCGACACCCTGGTCACCGACGTCACCCCGGCGCAGCCGGAGCTCACCGCCCTGGAGGCGGCGGACGTCCGCGTGCTCACGGCGGCGGGCGAGTGAACCCGGCGCGGGCCCGCGGGCCCCGGCGCCGGACGCTGCTCCTGTTCACGGCCTCGGCGCTCGCCGTGGTCGCCGTCTGGTACGCGGTCGCCTGGGCTGCCCCGCACGTCTTCCGGTTCCTGCTCGGCGGCGTCTGAGCCCGCGCACCGCCCGTTGCGGGACGGCGGGCGGGCGGGACGTCAGGACGCGGTGTCGAGCAGGCCCAGCAGCCGGGCCACCTCCGCCGCCACCGCGTCCCGGCCCGGCGCGAGCCACTTGCGCGGGTCGACCTGCGCCGGGTCGGCCGCCAGCGCGTCGCGGACCGCCTCGGTGAACAGGCGGTTCAGGTGCGTGGAGACGTTTATCTTCCGCATCCCCGCCCCCACCGACGCGACCAGTGTCGCGTCCGGCACACCCGAACTGCCGTGCAGCACCAGCGGAACGGGGACGGCCTCGCGCAGACGCCCGATCAGGTCCAGGTCCAGGGCGGCGGTCCGGGTCGTCATCGCGTGCTCGCTGCCCACGGCGACGGCCAGCGCGTCGACGCCGGTGCGGGCCACGAACTCCGCCGCCTCGCCCGGGTCGGTGCGCACGCCCGGCGCGTGCGCGCCGTCCTTGCCGCCGACCTCGCCGAGCTCGGCCTCGATCGCCAGCCCGTGCTCGTGGCACCAGGCGGCGATCTCGGCGGTGGTTTCCACGTTCTGTGCCCACGGCAGGGTCGAGCCGTCGTACATCACCGAGCCGAAGCCGCAGTCGGCGGCCTCGTGGATCAGCCGGGTATCGGTCGCGTGGTCCAGGTGCAGCGCGGCGCGGGCGCTGCTGCGCTCGGCGGCCAGGTGGGTGGCTGTCGCGATCGGTGCGAGGGCGCCGTGGTAGCGCACGGCGTTCTCGCTGATCTGCAGCACCACCGGAGCCTTGGCCTGCTCCGCGCCGGCGAGGATCGCCTCCGCGTGCTCGATCTGGATCACGTTGAAGGCGAAGACGGGCCGTTCGGCCAGCAGATGGGGGAGAGGGACGAGAGGCACGGCGGGTCGCTCCAGGATCCGGTAGGTCGGTGGGGTGGCTGGCAGGTGGGTCGGCGCATCCGCTGCAGCGGCGGGCGGCGGGCGGCGGGCGGCGGGTGGCGCGTGGCGTGCGGCGGGTGGCGGGTGGCGGTGGCGGTTCAGGACAAGGGGCGTGCCGTGACCAGGGGTTCGAGCTCGGCGAGCACCTGGGCGTCGACGTCCCCCGCGAGCGGTGCGGCGACGGCGGCGGCGGACAGCGCCACCGCGTGGGCCAGGGCGTCCTCAGGAGCGGAGCCCCGCATCAGGGCGAGCGCCAGCGCCGCCGACGCGGCGTCCCCGGCGCCGGTGGGGTTCCCCACCACGACCCTCGGCGGCGCGGCGGCGAGCATCCGCCCGTCCCACCACGCCACGAGCCCTGCTGCCCCGGCGGACACGACAGCAGCCCCGGCCCCGGCCGCGACGAGCCGCCGCGCGAGCGCCCCCGGGACGTCCGGCCCGCACGGCGCCTCGTCGCCGAGCGCGCGTGCCGCCTCCTCGGCGTTGGGCTTCACCAGGGCGGGCCGGGCCGCGAGCGCCTCGCGCAGGGCGTCCGCGTCCGCGTCGACCAGGGTCGGCGCCCCGGCGTCCGCCGCGAGGCGGACCAGCTGCGCGTAGGCGTCGCGCGGTACCCCCGGCGGCAGGCTCCCGGCCAGCACCACGGCCCGGACCCCGTCGCGGACCACGGCCCGGAACTCCGCGAGGAACAGCTCCCACTCCCCGTCGGACACCTCCGGCCCCGGCTCCCAGAACCCGGTCACCTCAGTGTCCGCCCCGCCGTGCGTGGGGGCGTTGTGTCCGGCGGGGTTGTGGCGGTCCGGGTCCGGTGTCTGCGGCCCGGGCTGCCCGAGTCCGCTCGTCTCATCGGCCGTCCCGTCGTGCGTGGGGGCGTTGTGTCCGGCGGGGTTGTGGCGGTCCGGGTCCGGCGCCTGCGGCCCGGGCTGCCCGAATCCGCTCGTCCCACCGGCCGCGTCGCCGGGGTGGCCGGTGTCCGGCGTCGCGCCCGGCAGGGGCTGCGCCACCACCGCCACCGTCCGCCGCGTCGAGCCCGCGACCGGGGTGAAGCGGTGGGGGATCCCCGCCGTGTCCAGCTCCGCGAGGAGGGCCGCGCCGGAGGCGCCGCCCGTCAGGCCCAGGGCGAGGACCGGCTCGCCCAGGGAGGCCAGCACTCGCGCCGTGTTGACGCCCTTGCCGCCCGCCCGCTCGGCGACCGAGCGGACGCGGTGGGTGGCGCCCGGCCGCACGCCGCCCTCGACGACGTAGGTGATGTCGAGCGCGGCGTTCAGCGTGACCGTGACGATCACGAGGACAGCACCACCGACCGGGTCAGGTGCTGCGGGTTGTCGACGTCGCGGCCGACGCTCTCGGCGAGGGCGACACCCAGGCGCTGCACCTTGACCAGCTCGGCCAGCGGGTCGTGACGCGCGGCCACCAGGTGCGCGCCCGTCGCCGCGACCTGCTCGGCCAGGCCGTCCGGGAGCGGGCCGAGGCTCCACACCGCGCGGCCGGGGCGGGCGATGGCGATGGGGCCGTGGCGGTACTCCATCGCGGGGTAGGACTCGGTCCACCAGGCCGCCGTCTCACGGACCTTGAGCGCGGCCTCGCGCGCCACGCCGTAGCTCCAGCCGCGGCCGAGGAAGGAGACCTGCTCGGCGGCGAGCAGCTCGGGCTCCAGCTCCTGCTCCAGGGCGGCCTGCGCCTGCGCGGGCAGGTGGCCGACGGACTCGCCCAGGTGCGCACGGAGCAGCACCATCTGCGAGGTGGGGAAGCGGGTCTGCACCACCGAGCGCTCGTCCGCCCAGTCCAGCACGACGAGGTCCTGGGCCAGTGCCGCGATCGGGGTCTGCGGGTCGGCGGTGATCGCGGTGGTGGCGACGGTGCCGCGCACGGCCTCCAGCAGGCTCAGCACCTCGGTCGTCGTGCCGGAGCGGGTCAGCGCGAGGACGCGGTCGTAGCGCCGGGAGAAGCCTTCGCCGAGGGGGGCCTCGGACGCCGCGAAGGCGTCCGTCTCGCCGAGCCCGGCGTTCTCGCGCAGCGCGGCGTAGGCCTGGGCCATGAACCAGGAGGTGCCGCAGCCGACGACGGCGACGCGCTCGCCGGCGCGCGGCAGCAGACCGGCGACGGAGGGCAGCAGGTCCAGCGCGCGTTGCCAGCACGCGGGCTGGGAATCGATCTCCAACGTGGTCTGCGAAGCGGCGGTCACCGTTGGCACCCTCTCTCGGATTGTCATGCGCAGTAATGCTCACTTGAGCATCAAGATGAGCAAGACCGAGCATAGCGAGCGCGGGCGCAAAACGAAACGCCCCGCCCGGCGAAAGGCCGGACGGGGCGCCACGCGTCGCGGTGGCGGGACTACTCGTCCTCGGCCAACCCCGCCTCCTCCAGATCCAGTACCCGCTGCAGCCGCCGCCGTGTCCCGTCGGTGATCCGACGCTCCGCGTACAGGCGGGCCAGCTCGGCCGTCTCCGCGCGGATCAGCTCGTGGCGCAGGTCCCGGTGGGCCGCCATCAGCGTCGCGTCCCCGTCGGGCTCCTCGTGCAACTGCGCCTGCGCATGGTCGAGCCGCGCCTGCAGACTGCGCCGCAGCTGCTCCACCACGACTTCCGGCGCTGCCTCCACGTCGGCGACCTGCTCCAGTCGCGCCAGGCCCGCCCGGGCCAGCCGGTCGCGGGCCTCGGCCTCCTCCCGCGCGGTCACGGCCGGCTCCAGGGCGATGCCGGAGGCCCGCACCACCGGCGCCAGCGTGAAGCCCTGGAGCACCAGCGTCAGCACCACCACACCCGTGGTCAGCACCAGCACCAGCGAGCGGTGCGGCAGCGGCTGCCCGTCGTCGGCCACCAGCGGGATCGAGAGCGCGGCGGCCAGCGGCATGACCCCGCGCGTGCCAGCCCAGGAGATCACCGCCGGTACCCGCCAGGAGACCGTCCCGCCGCCCCGCCTGCGCTGCATCGCCGCGGACATCGGGAAGACCCACAGCATCCGGGTCGCGATCAGCGTCGCCGCGATGGCCAGTACCCCGAGCGGCCACATCTTCTCGCCCGGGCTCAGATCGTGGATCAGCGAGGGCAGTTCCAGCCCGATGACGGCGAACACGACGCTCTCCAGCAGGAAGACGACGGTCTGGTACACCGCGTGCACCTGCAGCCGGATCCGCGCGCCGGTCAGCCGGTGGCCCATCGAGCCCAGCACCACACCCGCGACGACCACGGCGGTCACCCCGGACGTGTGCGCGTCCTCGGCCAGCACATAGGCGGCATAGGGGGTGACCAGCGCGACCACCGTCTCCAGCACCGGGTCCTCGGTACGCCTGCGGATCTGCGCGACCGCCAGCGCGACCAGCAGCCCGACGACGGCCCCGCCCCCGCCCAGCACCACGAACTCGCCCGCCGCACGCGGCACCGAGAACGACCCCGCCGCGACCGCCGTCCCCACCGCCACCTTGAACAGGACCAGGCTGGTCGCGTCGTTGAACAGGCTCTCGGACTGCACCATCACCTGGATCCGCGGCGGCAGCGACAGGCGCCGCCCGAGCGCGGTCACCGCGACCGGGTCGGTGCTGGCCAGCACCGCGCCGAGAACGAACGCCATCGGCGCGGCCAGCGGCGTCAGCGCCCGCGCGACCAGACCCACGACCGCCGCCGACGCGAGCACCAGCCCGAAGGCCAGGATCGCCACCGGACGCCAGATCAGGCGCAGGTCGCGCAGGGCGATCTCCTCCGCCGAGGCGTAGAGCAGCGGCGGCAGCACACCGATGCTGATGACCTCCGGCGGCACGTGCAGATCGGGGGTGAACGGAAGGGCGCCGATCAGCACCCCGGCCACCACCAGCAGCGACGGAGCGGGCAGGCTCCACCGGCGGGCCCCGGTGGCCACCAGGGTGGCGAGGCCCACCAGCAGCAGTACGGCGGTCAGATCGGTCATCGGCGCGGGTGCTTCCGGTTCTCGTACGGCAACGGACGGCCCCGGGGCGTCTCGACCCCGGCTCGCCGACCAGCCTTCCCGGCTCACCTCGCGCGGCCCCGGCGTGCACGGCGCGTTCGGGGGCTCGTAAAGATCCTGTCAAGGTGCCCTGGTCGAACGCAAGCCCGAACGCGCGACCGCCCCCGGCGCGAGGTGCGCCGGGGGCGGTCGGACGAGCAGGACGGGCCGAACCGGGGTGTCAGCCCTGGACCGTGCCGAACGGCGCGGAGCCGTCACCGGCCGGGCTCTGCGGGGCGTCCATGCCGGGTTGCGTCTGCGCGGGCAGCGTGCGCGGGGCCGTGTGGCTCGCGGTGGCCCCGTACGTCCCCAGGTCGCGGTGGACCTGGAGGGCGATGCGCTCGATGGTGGTGATGCCGTACCCCATCGTGGACTGGTTGTCGGTCAGTATGGCCATGCGGTAGTCACGGCCGGAACCGGTGAAGATGCCCAGGCTGTTCACCCGCCACCCCAGGGAGGCGCGCGGCAGCCAGCCGTTCTTCACGTGCGCGGTGACCCCGGCCGGCGTGCCGTAGGGGGTGCCCCAGCGCTGGTCGGACTCGACGCTCGCCATCAGCTTCAGCGCGTACGCCTTCGCGTTCGGCGTGAGCAGGTCGGTCCGGTCGGTGTAGACGTTGAGCAGCCGCATCTCGTCGCGGGCGTCGACCTGGGTCAGACCCCAGTAGCCGCCCGGGCCGAGATAGGTGGTGGTCATCTCCGCCGCGTTGAGGAACCGCTGGATCCGGGTGCGGCCGACGTAGTTCCACAGCCAGGTGGCCGCGTTGTTGTCCGAGTTCTCGATCATCGGCTTGAGGTGCGCGACCTCGGCGGCGGTGAGGGTCTGACCCTTTCGCCAGTACAGCAGCGCGCCCATGATCGTGGCCTTGACGATGCTGGCGGAGTCGAAGTGCCAGTACGGGTGCACGGAGCAGTACACACCCGTGTGCGGGTCCCACACGTTGAGCGCGTAGGTGTCCGTGCGGCCGCTCAGCGCGGAGTTGATGTCCCGCGACAGTTTGGCCGCCAGGGCGGGGTGGGTGCTGGAGGTGCAGATGGGGGCGGTCGCCGCGGCGGCCGGCTGGGCCGCGAGGCCCAGGGGAGCCAGAGTGGCGACGGCGACGGCGCCGAGCCCCCCGGCCAGCGCGCGCTTGGCGCGCGCTTTGAAGGATGATGCCACCGAAATGGATCCTTCCGACGTCGGATACGTTCGCTTGTCTTACGAGTGTGCAAGTTGACACCTCGTCGACACTGCAGACATTCCGAAAGTCGGATCGGTTGCGCAGAAAGAGTAATCGTTACGTGATCAGTTCGGAGGCGTCCTGACGGCCTGTGAGGGAGTGCTCCCCTCCGCCGTCGCGGGCGACGAGGGCCGCGTAGTGGCCGCCCAGGGCGAGGAGTTGGTCGTGGGTGCCGCGCTCGGCGATGCGGCCCGCGTCCAGGACGACGATCTCGTCCGCGTCGCGCACGGTGGAGAGGCGGTGGGCGATCGTGATGGTGGTGCGGCCGGCCGAGAGTGTGTCGAGCGCCTGCTGGACGGCCTGCTCGGTCTGGGTGTCCAGGGCGCTGGTCGCCTCGTCGAGGACCAGGACCGGGGGGTCGCGCAGGATGGTGCGGGCTATCGCCAGGCGCTGCTTCTCGCCGCCCGAGAAGCGGTAGCCGCGCTCGCCGACCAGGGTGGCGTAGCCGTCCGGCAGTGAGCTGATGTGGTCGTGGATCTGCGCCGCGCGGGCGGCCGCCTCCAGTTCCGCGTCGGTCGCGTCGGGTTTGGCGAAGCGCAGGTTGTCGGCGACGGAGGCGTGGAAGAGGTAGGTCTCCTGGGAGACGACGCCGACCGCGTCGGCGAGCGCGGCGAAGCTGAGGTCGCGCACGTCCGTGCCGTCGATGGCGACCCGGCCCTGCGTCACGTCGTACAGGCGCGGGACGAGGTAGCTCAGTGTCGTCTTGCCGGAGCCGGTCTCGCCGACCACGGCCAGGCTGCCGCCCGGCGGGACGGTCAGGCTCACGTCCTGGAGCGTGGGCCGCTCCTGGCGGTTGTCGTAGCGGAAGCCGACGCCCTCGAACCGCACCTCGCCCCGGGCCCGGCCCGGCGGGGTGACCGCGTTCGGGCGCTCGGTGATGTCCGGCACCAGGTCCAGGTACTCGAAGATGCGCTGGAACAGCGCGAGCGAGACCTGCACCGCGACGCCGACCTGCAGCAGCGAGACCGTCGGCCGGAACAGGCTTTGCTGGAGGGAGGTGAAGGCGACGAGCGTGCCGAGCGAGATCGCGGTGCCGTGCGCGCCGGCGAGCCCGGCGGCCCAGTAGATGACGGCCGGCATCGCGGCCATGACGATCTGGATGGTCGACTGGCGCCAGCGTCCGGCCATGTCGGCGCGGACCTCGAGGTCGGCCAGTGCGGCGGACTCGTCCGCGAACTCCTTGCTGAGCGCGCGCGAGCGGCCCATGGTGCGGCCGAGCAGGATGCCGGAGACCGAGAGCGACTCCTGCATGATCGAGGAGATCGCCGCGAGCTGCCGCTGCCGTTCGCCCGCGATCCGGCGCCGCTCGTTGCCGACGCGGCGGCTGATCCAGACGAACAGCGGCAGCAGGAGCAGCGAGACGATGGTCAGCTGCCAGTCCAGGGCCGCCATGGCGATGACGGTCGCGACGACCGTGGTGGTGTTGGAGACGAGCGAGGTGGCGGTGGAGGTGACCGTGGCCTGCATGCCGCCGATGTCGTTGGCGATGCGTGACTGCACCTCGCCGGTGCGGGTGCGGGTGAAGAAGGCCAGCGGCATCCGCTGCAGGTGCGCGTAGACGGCGGTGCGCAGGTCGTGCATGACGTGCTGGCCGACATTGGTCGACAGGTAGGTCTGCCAGACGTTGAACACCGAGTTCGCCACGGCGACCGCGACCATGCCGACGGCCAGCACGGTCAGCAGGCCGGTGCGGCGCTCGGGGATGGCGACGTCCAGGATCGCCCGCAGCAGGAACGGCGAGGCGACCGAGACCAGGGAGGAGAGCCCGACCAGCACCGCGACCACCGCGAGCCGCCCCCGGTAGGGGCGGAACAGCCGCAGGATGCGCCGCAGCTGCCGCGGCTGCCGCGGCGCGTCGGGATCGCGCGGCGGGGGAGTCCAGTCGGGACCGGGAGGCTTCATGAGGTCGAGCATAACTCACTATTGCTCTGGCTAATAGTGAGTTTTGCTCACTACTACTGTGGCGGTGGCCTCAGTGGCGCAGCGAGTCCGCGCCCCGGTAGCCCTCCGGCGCGCCCGGGACCAGGACGATGTCCGCGACCATGTGCCGGGTCCGCAGCGGTGCGATCTGCCGGTAGGCGGGGGAGTCCCACCAGGCCCGCGCGCGGTCCAGGTCCGGGAACTCGATGAGGATCAGGTCGCCCTTCCAGCTTCCCTCGACCTCCTGGACCGGGTTGCCGTGCACCAGGAAGCGGCCCCCGAACGGGTCCAGGGTGGCGTCGATCCGCTCCAGGTACTCCACGATCTGCGGGCCGAACTCGACGGAGTGGACGTGGGCCATCGCGTAGGCGGTCATTTCGCTGCTCCTCAGCGCTCGGTGGTGCGGTGTGGTGCGGGGTTCCTTCGATGACCCCACTCTGTCCGAGCCGCCCGCACGGCGAATCCGTCACACTTAGGTAGTCGCGGGGGCCGGACCGGCCCGGTGCGCTCTCCGGGCCGCCGGGCCACCGCGCCGGCGGGCTGGGGCAGCGGCGGCGCGGACGCCTATGCTCGGATGAGGGGAAGCAACCGACCCGGGCGGGCGCCATGGCCTTCGCCGTCTTCACCGATCGCCGCGAGGCGGGGAGACGGCTCGCCGCGCGCCTTCACCACCTGCGCGACCAGGACGTGGTGGTGCTGGGACTCCCGCGCGGCGGGGTGCCGGTCGCGGCCGAGGTGGCGGCCGAGCTGGACGCGCCGCTGGACGTCGTGGTGGTCCGCAAGCTCGGCGTTCCCGAGCAGCCGGAGCTCGGCATGGGGGCGATCGGCGAGGGCGGGGTGCGCGTGCTCAACGCCGAGGTCATCCGCCTGGCCGGCGCGAGCGAGGAGGCCCTCGCCCGCGTCGAACGCGAGGAGCGCACCGAACTGGAACGCCGGGTCCGCCGCTACCGGGGCGACCGCCCGCCCGTCGCGGTCACCGGGCGCACCGCCCTCGTCGTGGACGACGGCATCGCCACCGGCTCCACCGCGCGGGCCGCCTGCCGCATCGTCCGCGCCCAGGGCGCCGCCCGGGTCGTCCTCGCGGTCCCCGTCGCCCCGCGCGGCATCGCCTCCGCCTTCACCGGCCTCGTCGACGAACTCGTCGTCGCCGACCAGCCGGCCTGGTTCGCGGCGATCGGACAGTTCTACGAGGACTTCACCCAGACCTCGGACGCGGAGGTCCTGGCCTGCCTGGACCGCGCGGTACCGCACTGAGCGCCGCGAACGGGCCCGGTCCGGGGTCCCACGGGTTTCCGTCGCGGTGCGGTGGGCGCATGGTGGTAAGGAACACCTGTTCACGTTCCGAGGTGGTGAGCAGATGGCGGACGACTCAGACAACAGGGGGTCCGGCCACCGGGGCTCGGGCGCGGGCCCGTCCGGCTCACGCCGTGGGCTGAGTCGGCGCGCGCGGATCGTAGCCCTGGTCGCCGGGCTCGCGGTCGTCGGTGCCGGGCTCTGGTTCGGAGTGGCGGGGGGAGGCAACCCGGCGGCTCCGCCGTCCACGTCACCCTCCTCGCCGGCGGTGAACCCGCTGACCGGCGAGGGGACGGGCGGGCACGTGCTCGCCGTGAAGATCGACAACGTCGGCGGCGCGCAGCGCGTCCAAGCCGGACTGAACTCCGCGGACCTCGTCTACGCGATCCAGGTCGAGGGCGGGCTCAGCCGCTACCTGGTGGTCTTCGACAGCTCCCACGTCCCCGCCAAGGTGGGGCCGATACGCAGCGCCCGGCAGGCCGACATCCCCCTGCTCGCCCCCTTCGGGCGCGTCGGCTTCGCCTACTCCGGCGCGATCTCCGGCCTGCTACCCGACCTGGCCGCCGCCAACCTTCAGACGATCACGCCGATCGCCCGCAACGACCTGTTCAGCAACGGCGGCAGCGACCCCACCTACATCCAGCCCGCGCAGGTCTTCGCGGCCTTCCCCGATCTGGCCTCCACCCAGGACGTGGGCCTGCGTTTCGGCGCCGAACCCGCGGGCGGCACCGCCGCCGGCACGGCGAGCGCCAGGATGCCCTCGGCGCGGTTCACCTTCACCGCCTCGGGCGCGAAGTGGCTGGTCGCCGTGGACGGGCACGGCGTGACGACCACCGACGCCGGGCAGGCGAACGCGGACAACGTGATCATCCAGCACGTGCAGGTCGTGCCGGGCAAGTACACCGACCACAACGCTGGGCACGCCGACAACGAGGTCTTCTCGCAGACCACCGGCCAGGGCAGCGCCGACTTCTACCGCGACGGCAAGGTCTGGCACGGCCAGTGGTCCAAGCCGAACGACGGCGCGCCCACCAGCTACACGGTCGGCGGCGCGCCGATGCAACTCGCCCAGGGCCGCACCTGGATCGTCCTGGAGGGCTGAGGCCCGCCGCCGCGCGCCCTCACCGCGCGGCGGGGGCCGGTCCGGCCAGGTAGGCGAAGTCGTGCGAGGCCATGTCGTGCAGACGCTGCGCGAGGTCTTCCAGAGCGCGGCTGGCCGCGAGCTCGTCACCGATGTCCGGCACCGACCGATCAGCCGGGTTCCGCCGCGCCACCCCGCGCCCGGTCGCCATCGGCGCCCCGGGGTCCGTCATCACGGCCCGCGCCTCGGTACGGTCCTCGTCCTCGTCGATGGTGACCGTGACGGTCCACTGCTTGGTCTTCATGACATCACCTGTTCCTGCCTCTCCCACCAGTGCGCCACGCCCGCACGCGGGAGTCCAGTCCGGCGGCCCCGGACACCCGGAAACCCCGGTGCGACGGGCCGCCCCGGCTGACAGCATGGCCGCATGACCCAGCCCACGAACCCGCCCGCCCCGCTCTCCCTCCCCTTCGCACCGCCCGCGCCCGCGCGCGACGCGCTGGAGGGGCTCGCCCTCGGGGACGCGTTCGGCGAGCGGTGGTTCCGGCTGTTCCGCGCGCCGGACGAGGCGTCCGCGCAGATCGCGGCGCGGATCGTGCCGCAGGAGTCGCCGTGGCACTGGACCGACGACACCGCGATGGCGCTCGCCCTGGTGCGGGTGCTGTGCTTCCAGGACGCGGTGCACCAGGAGGACCTCGCCCGCTCCTTCGCCGCGACGTTCCTCGCGGATCCCGCGCGCGGCTACGGCCACGGCATGCGGCGCCTGCTCCCGGTCCTGGCCGAACGGCCGGACGCGTGGCGGGAGGAGAGCCGCAGGCTCTTCGACGACCAGGGAAGCCTCGGCAACGGCGCGGCGATGCGCGTCGCCCCGCTGGGCGCGTGGTTCTGCGACGACCTGGACGAGGCGGTCGCCCAGGCCACCTTCTCGGCCGAGGTCACCCACGCCCACCCGGAGGGCGTCGCCGGCGCGGTGGCCGTCGCGGCGGCCGCGGCACTGGCCGCCGCGAGCCGGGGCGCTGACGCCCCGTCCGCCGCCGACCTGCTGGACCGGGTGCGCGCGGTCACCCCGCAGGGCGCCATCCACGAGGGCCTCCACCGCGCCGCCGCCCTCCCGCCCACGACCCCGCCGTGGCGCGCGGCGGACCTGCTCGGCAGTGGACAGCGCATCCGCGCGAGCGACACCGTCCCCTTCGCCCTCTGGTCGGCCGCCCACCACCTCGACGACCTCGTGGGCGCGCTGTGGTCCACGGCGGCTGGCCTCGGCGACGTCGACACCACCTGCGCCATCACCGGCGGTGTGGTCGCCGCCCGCACCGGCCTCGCCCACGTCCCCGCGACCTGGCTCACCCGCCGCGAGCCGCTCCCGGACTGGGTGGGCGCCCGCTGACCCCTGCGGGCTCGTTCAGGCGGGCACGGCGGTCCGGTCAGGAGATGACCCCGGAGGCACTGACGCGCAGCTCCACCGGATGGTCGGTCACCGGCGGCAGGCAGTTCTCCCGGCTGCACGCGGCGTAGCTGACCAGCACAGTTGCCGTTCCCGAGCCCGTCGCGCGGACCTGGAGGTCCGCGGTGACCGGCCCGTCCGGGTAGACCGGCAGCACGAGCGAGGTCCCGGCCAGGGGGAGCCGCACCGGCCGCTCGGCGGTGACGGGCGGGCCGGCGCTGAGCACGGCGCTGCGCACCGTGACCCTGAGGGGCCGTCCGACTCCGTCGATGCCGGTCGGCGGGAGGTCGACACTGTAGAGGTGGTAGCCGGGGTGTTGCGGGGCGAAGCTCGCCTCCAGCGTGGCATGCGGGCCGGACCGGTCCTTGACGGTCAGCGTGACGGTCACCCCGTTCTGGGTGAACCGGCCCACCACGGAGGGCGCGGTCCCGTCCGGCCGCAGCGCCACGAAGGCGCCGGCGGCCAGGACCCCGGCGACCGCCGCGCCGGCGCCGAGCAGCGGGAGCTGCCGTCTCATGCGGCCCACTTCTTCAGGAAGGCCAGGAACCCGGCCTGGTCGAACTGCGGGTTCCCGGTCTTGTTGGTGTCGACGCGGATGGTGCCCGACGGGCTGAGGATGACGATGACGGGCAGCGCGAAGCTGCTCGCGTCGTCGTAGTGCCCCAGGATGCGCATGTTCGCGTCGACGTTGTCGCCGATGTCGATCTGGACGAGGTGGTAGGAGGCGCCGAGGACGGCCCGGACCTGCGAGGTGTGGAAGTCCTGGTCCATCGCCACGCAGTTGCCGCACCAGGTCGCGCCGAAGTCGAGGAGGACCTCCTTGCCGTCCGCCCGTGCCGCGGCGCGGGCGGCGTCGATCTGGGCCTGGGCGTTCGCGGTCGGCGAGTAGCCGAAGGACGTGGGAGCGGACGAGGCCGGCCTGGTCGTGCGGTGCGACGCCGTGGGGTGGGGCGTCGGGCGCTTGCTCGCCTGTGGGGAGGCCGGACGCTGCGTCGTCGCGTCCGACAAGGGCCGGGCTGTCGGCGTCGGGGCCCCGGCCCCGCTCGCCGTGGCGCTCACGGACGGCTGCGCGGCGCCGACGGTCGATGCGTTGAGAGGCGAGGCGCAGCCCGCCGCCAGGGCGACGACGGCTGCGGCGGTGAACACGGATATCGCTTGGCGCACGGTGGCTCCCGAGGGTGCGTGGCCGCCGCTCCGGTGGGGCGGCCCTCGTACTGGAGATCCGCGGGCGGGACGGGAGTCACAGAAATCCGCGAGCGGATCGACTCGGATTCCCGCTCCCGGCTCACCCGCCGTGAACCCGGGGCGGGCTGGGTGGGTCCCACGCTGGGGAGGCCGGACCGGTGCCTGCTTGGATGGGGACTGGCGGATCGTCACACCATCGGGGGGAACGATGACCGACACCGAGGCCGTGGTGGCCTACCTGTTCCTGTTCCTGGGACGCAAGGCCGAGAGTGCCGATGATCCGAGGGATTGGGCGGGGGAGCGGTTGCACGCGCTGGTGGCGCCGAAGCTCGGGGACGGCCCGGCCTGGCGTTTGCTCGTCGGTGAGGCCGACGCGGGCCGCGAGAAGATCTCGTCGGACACGATGCGGCGGATGGCGCTCGCGCTGGTGCCCGTCGCTGAAGGCGATCCGGGCTTCGCCCGCGCCCTGGCGGGGCAGTTGCAGATCTGCCACGCGGCGGAGGCGGCCATGCAGCCGACCCACCCGCAGGACGAGGTGACGGTGGGAGGCGAACCGGCGTTCCTCGCCGACTACGTGCGCTTCGGCGGTCCCGACAACCCCGGCATCCGGAGCGTCCGCGACAACCTTGCGGACTACCTGAATCAGCCTGAGTATCCGAACCTCGGGTTGCGTCTGCTCCAATCCATGGCGGCTGACTGCGCGTATCCGGGGCCGGAAGCGGAGCATCCCTTCGCCCCGACGGCCCGTGGCCACCTGGCTCGTTTTCTCGCGGTGACCGGGCATCCGGCGGCGGCTACCGCTGCTTTCGAGGCGCTCCTGTCCGACTGCATTCGGTTGCTCGGCGCCGAGCATCCCGTCGTCCTGGGCTCCGACCTGGCTCTCTTCCTGGGTGGGGAGGTGAGTCCGGCGGAGGCCACTGAGGCGTTCGAGGCCCTCCTGGCCAATGCCTCGACGGTCCTCGGCCCCGAGCACCCCGCGATCGTGAACGGCCGCGACCACCTGGACGGTCTACGCGACGGACTCGTCACTCCGGTCCCGGTCGCCGCGGCTCTCGCCGCCCCTCTCGCGGACTTCCTGCACGTCCTCGGTCCCGACCACGCCGTCATTCTCAAGGCCCGCGGGCACTTGGGCGGCATCCTGGCCCACGCAGCCGGCCCGGCCGCGGCCGCAGGGGCTCTCCATGCCGTTCTTGTGGACTGCCTGCGCGCCCTTGGCCCCGACCACATCGTCACCAGAGGCCTCGACCACAGCTTCGGATACTGGTACACGAGGGCGCGCTTCGAGTCGTCGTAGGCGCGGCTGCGCTCAGGTGCCGGAGCCGCGCCGGGCGAGCCAGGCGGCGTGATGTCGCATGCGTGACCGGTCGTCAGGGAAGCAGCTGTCCCAGGGCTGGTCCAGTGGGAGCCAGGCCGCCGGTTGCCCGTCCTCCGGAGCGAGCGGGGTCGAGGTGTCGGCCAGCGCGGCGTACGAGAGGCCCAAGGTCACCGCGAGGCCGGTGGCGTAGGAGCGGACGGTCGCCGCGGCCGGCTGGGGGAGGAGCGCCGCGTCCAAGCCCGTCTCTTCCCGCAGTTCGCGCGCGGCCGCCTCGCGGGGGGTCTCGCCGGGCTCGACCATGCCGCCGGGTGGCACCCAGCCCCGCCAGCGGTGGTGGACCAGCAGAACCCGCGTCAGGTCCTTGTCGAAGACCCACACCTCGGCTCCCAGCGGCTCCATCGGCCCCCGGCAGGCCGCGGCCAGCCAGCGGCGGGCGTCGTCGTACTCGCACACCGCCGACGCGGCGTCAGCCGCGGCGGCGGCCACGGACCTCTGGTCGAACTCGTCGCGCATCACCCGCCGCACGATAGGCCGTGGGTCTGACACGGCCGGTCCACGGCACAGCCCTCACCCTGAGGTCCAGGGTGAGGGTTACCCGCGTAGCTCGCGGGCGTGCGGCACGGGGCGGTGGGTCAGGCCGCCGCGGTGAACGGCGTCGCCCGTGCCCAGAGGCGGTCGAAGGTCTCCTCGAGCTCGGCGACCGTGTGCACGTCGTCGACGAGCAGGACCGGTCCGGGGGTTCCGTCCGGGGTCGGGTCCGCCGAGGGGAGGGTCAGCAGGGCGCGTTCGCGGTCCGTGAGGATCATGCGGGTCTCCACCGCGGAGGTGACCCTGGCCTGTTCGCCGGCCGCGGCGAACCGTGCCGCCCGCGCCACCAGGCGCGGGTCGCTGAGCAGGTCCGCATGGTAGACGCAGCGCACCGAGCCCCCGGAGGTGGTGATCGCGCGGACCCGGCTGAGCCAGCCCTCGTCCGACAGGCCGTCGAAGGGAGGCCGGGCGGTCGCCAGCACCGAGTGCTGGGCGTAGTCGCGCCAGTGGTCCATCCGCGCCAGGACGCCTTGGTCGTCGCGCGAGCGGGCGAGCCCGGGCCGGGGCTCGCTGCGCGCGGTCAGCCAGTCCGCGCGCAGCTCGGCGACCAGGTCGGAGGCGACGACCTCCAGTCGGGCCAGGCTGTCGCGGTGGGCGCGGATCAGGGCCGCCGCCGCGCACGCGGGGTCCACGGCCCGGTACGCGGCCGGCTTGCCGGGCGTCTTCGCCACCAGGCCCTGGTCGATGAGCGAGCCCAGGACGTCGTAGATGCGCTGGCGTGGGACGCGGGTGGCGTCCGCCAGATCCGGGGCGGTGGCGTGGGGGAGTCGGGCCAAGGTGGCGTAGGCGCGGGACGAGTACGACGTCAACCCCAGGGTTTCGAGCGCCCGTTCGCAAAACGATGCTGCCGGTGTCATGTACCACTCATATCAGAGACTCAGGTCCGGTTGCGAACAGTGATGATTCAACTACTGATATCGCAACAGCCTACGGCGACGCGGCGGTGGCCCGCTCCCGACCAAGGGAACGGGCCACCGCCGACGTCATGCCGTCGCCGCGCTGTCGCCCGGACGGACGCGGGATGAAGATCATCCCTCGGTTCGCGCCGGGGCGAACCCGGTCGGCCGTGCCGTGAACGTGCCACGGCCCTGCGTCCGGCTGCGCAGCCGCGTGGCGTAGCCGAACAGCTCCGCCAGCGGTACCGTCGCGGTGACCACACCGGCGCCGCCGCGCACCGTCTGGCCGGACACCCGGCCGCGCCGCGCGGCCAGATCGCCGAGCACCGACCCGACTGCCTCCTCCGGGACCGTCACGGTCACCTCCACGACCGGCTCCAGCAGGACCATCGCGCACCGGCCCAGCGCCTGACGCAGCGCCAGCCGGCCCGCCGTGCGGAACGCCAGATCCGAGGAGTCCTTCGGATGCGTGGCCCCGTCCGTCAGCGTCACCTTGACGCCCGTCACCCGGTGACCGCCGAGCGGACCCTCGGCGAGGGCGTCACGACAGCCGGCCTCGACCGCGCGGATCCACTCCTGCGGCACCCGGCCGCCGGTCACGGTGGACGCGAAGACGAACTCAGGCCCGCCCTCCACCCGCTCGAGCGGCTGGACGTCGAGCACGACCTGCGCGAACTGGCCCGAACCGCCGTCCTGTTTGACGTGGCGGAAGAGCATGCCCGCCACGCCGCGCACGACCGTCTCGCGATGGCCCACCTGCGGGCGGCCGACGCGCAGCTCCATCCCGTGGGCGCGGCGCAGCTTCTCCACCGCGACCTCAAGATGCAGCTCGCCCATGCCCGACAGCACGGTCTGGCCCGTCTCCGGGTCGGTCCGCACCGCGAGCGAGGGGTCCTCCTCGACCAGCCGGGCCAGCAGGCCCACCAGCCGCTCCGAGTCCGAGGACCGCACCGCCTCCACCGCGACCGACACCACCGGCTCCGCCGTCCCCGGCGGCTCCAGCAGCAGTGGCGCGTGCGGCGCGCACAACGTCGCGCCCGCGCGGGCCGCCTTCGGGCCGATCACGGCCACGATGTCGCCCGCGACCGCCGTCTCCACGTCCGCGTGCCGGTCCGCCTGGACCCGCAGGATGCGGCCCACCCGCTCGGTGCGTCCGGCGCCGGCGTCCAGCACCGAGTCGCCTTTGCGCAGGGTGCCGGAGTACAGGCGCAGGAAGGTCAGCCGCCCCGTGGGCGCCTGGGTGACCTTGAAGACCAGCGCCGCGAGCGGCTGCGCGGGGTCGGCGGCACGTTCCGCCGACCCCGCCGCCACCCCGGCACCGGACGTACCGTGAGCGGGAAGGTGGGAGGTGTCACGAGACGTCGGGGCCGACGTCCCCCTCGCCGGAGCGACATCCGCAGGCGAAGGCAGGTACGAGACCACCGCGTCCAGCAGCGGCTCCACCCCACGATTGCGATACGCGGATCCACACAGCACCACCACCCCCTCTCCGGTACAGGTCACTTCCCGAAGCGCCGCGGCCAGTGAGCTGTCGCTCAGCCGGCCCTCGGCGCAGAACTCCTCCAACGCCCGCGGATGCAGCTCCGCGACCGCTTCCTCCAGCAGGTGGCGCCGGCTCCGCGCCTCCTCCCGCAGGTGTGCGGGCACCTCGCCCGCGTGCATGCCCGCCGCCGCGTCCGGCCAGGTCAGCGCGCGCAGCGTGACCAGGTCGACGACACCGGTGAAGTGCTCCTCGCTCCCGATCGGCAGCTGCACCACCAGCGGCACGGTGTGCAGCCGCGACCGGATCGAGGCGACTGCCGCGTCGAGGTCCGCCCCGGCGCGGTCGAGCTTGTTGACGAAGGCGATCCGCGGCACGCCGTGCCGGTCCGCCTGCCGCCACACCGCCTCGCTCTGCGGCTCCACGCCCGCCACGGCGTCGAAGACCGCGACCGCGCCGTCGAGCACGCGCAGGGCGCGCTCGACCTCGTCGGCGAAGTCGACGTGGCCAGGGGTGTCGATCAGGTTGATCCGGTGCCCGTCCCAGTCGCAGCTGACGGCCGCGGCGAAGATCGTGATGCCGCGGTCGCGCTCCTGCGGGTCGAAGTCGGTGACGGTGGTGCCGTCGTGGACCTCGCCGCGCTTGTGCGTGCTGCCGGTGGCGAAGAGGATCCGCTCGGTGACGGTCGTCTTCCCGGCGTCGACATGCGCGAGGATGCCGAGGTTGCGGACCTGGGCGAGGGCGGAAACAGTGGTGACGGTGGTACGCACGGCCGAAGGCCTTTCAGGATGATCCTGGACAGGGAGGCGCGATTACCCCGCGGCGGCGTGACGGAGCGTCGGGCGGCACGGTGCCGCTCGGCTCGCAGTCGTCAGGCGAGCGCCGTGGTCCTCCGGTTCCGGCCGCGCAGCCGGCACCGGAGGACCCGGGACACCAGGATCACCTCGTACCGCGTCAGGGGAGCCATGACGGCGTGACGGTTGTTCATGGCCGGGCTCCCCTCGTGGTCGAAGTCGGTGTGTCAGTGGAACGAAAGCGTCGAACGCATGGCACAGGTGTGCCGGTCAGTGGTGCGCCGGGCGACCGCTTCCGTGCGGTGCGCTCGGCACGGGCCGAGTCTGTCAGCGGGGGACCGCGCGGCGCATCCCAATTTCCGCACTCAGGCCTTGAGTTCCTCCGGAACCGCGGCCAGCGCCTGCTGGATCGCGGCGACCAGCTGCCGCGCGGACTCCGCGGTCAGCTCCATGGCCACCCGGCGCGCGGGATCGCCGTCCGGGTCGGCCAGGTCGATGTTCAGGGTGTGCTCGGCCATCGCGTGCACCGGGTGGTCGAAGTAGACCGTCGCCTGCCCCACATGGAAGAACGTGCTGCCCGGCCCCTTGGCGCTGCCGTCGATCGCGGCCTGCACGGTGGTGTAGGTGCACATGCTCAGGCTCCCAGGTGCTTGCCGAAGAAGGCCGCGATGCGCTCCCAGCCGTCGGTGGCCGCCGCCACGTTGTAGCTGGGACGCTCGGTGGAGAAGAAGGCGTGCCCGGCCCCCTCGTAGCTGTGGACCTCGAACTCCTTGCCGTGCGCGGTGAGGATCTCCTCCAGCTGCGTCACCTGCTCCGGGCTCGGGTACTTGTCCTCCGCGCCGAACAGGCCGAGCAGCGGGGCCCGCAGGCCCGGCAGCTGGTCCACCAGGTTCGTGACCTTCAGCGGGAACTCGGTCGGCACCTCGCCGGTGACGAACGCGCCGTAGCAGTCCACCGCCGCGTCCAGGTCCAGGTGGCAGGCCGCCAGCACGGACTGACGCCCGCCCGAGCAGTAACCGATCACGCCGACCTTGCCGTTCGAGGTCGGCAGCGCGCGCAGATAGGCGGCCGCGGCCGCCACGTCGCCCACCAGCCGCTCGTCCGGGATCCCGCCCTGCGCCCGCGCAACCGCGGCCGCGTCCTCCGGCGATGCGCCGGGCGCCTCGCGCGTGTACAGGTTCGGGCAGACGACGTCGTAGCCCAGCTCGGCGAAGCGGCGCGCGATCTCCTTCGAGCCGCGGTCCCAGCCCGGCAGGTGGTGGATGACGACGACGCCACCACGGCTGAACTCCGCCTCGGGCCGGGCCACGTAGGCCTCGATCTCGTCCCCGTCGTGGCCCGGGATGCGGACCAGCGTTGCGATCATGGATTCGTACATGCGCCAGCTATATCACGCGTGTCCCACGCCCCGGCACGCCCGCCGCCGGGGACGGGCCGGGCTGGCAGCGCGGGCACCAGAACACCACCCGGTCCTGCGGCGGGGCCCCGAGCCGGGCCGTCCGCACCTCCGTGCCGCAGCGCCGGCACGGCCGGTGTGCCCGGCCGTACACCCAGTGCTGACGGTCACGGCGCGGATCACCCGTCGTCACATGGCCGTGGCGCAGCTTGTTCAGCACCAGCAGGTGCCGCGCCGCGTGGACCACCCGCGGCAGCTCCGCCACCTGCGCGACAGGCGTCCACGGCGACACCTGCGCGAGGAAGCACAGCTCGTTCGCGTACACGTTCCCGATCCCGGCCAGGTTGCGCTGGTCCAGCAGCGCCTCCCCGAGACCGCGCCCCGGCACCGAGGCGAGCCGGCGCACCGCCTCCGCCTCGTCCCACGCGGCGGAGCCGCTGGTCGGCTCGGTGGGCCCGAGCAGATCCGGCCCCAGATGGCCGACCACCCGCGCCTCCCCGGCCGTCGGCAGCAGCTCCACCACGCCCAGCCGGTATCCGACCGCCGTCCGGTCGGCGTTGCCCAGCACCGCCCGGATCTGGAACTCCGCCCCGCCGCTCCACGGCTCGCCCGCCGCGAAGACCCGCCAGCGCCCCTCCATCCGCAGATGCGTGTGCAGCGTCAGCCCGCCCTCGATCCGCGTCAGCAGATGCTTGCCACGCGGCACCACGTCCAGCACGCCACGCCCCACCAGATCGGCGGTGGCATGCGCCGGCACCCGCAACTCGGCCACCCGCAGCACCTGACCGGCCAGCGCCCGCCGCAGCTCCCACGCCGTCCGATAGACCGAATCACCCTCGGGCACCGGGCTCCCTCTCCCTCTCGTCCCTGCTGCGCCCATCGTCGCACCCACCACCGACAACGACGAAGGCCCACCCACCGGGACCGAGCGGGCGCCTACCGCAGCGGCGTCACGCGCAGCGCCTGCCACGCCGCACCCGCCCGCGCCGAGACCGCCACGCGGTCCGCGGACGCGTCGCCCAGCGCCACCCAGAACCGCCCCGCGACCACGCGCGGCACCGTCGCCTCGGCCGCGCCGCGGCCGAACCGCACCAGCGGGGTGCACCCGTCCGGCGGCAGCAGGCCCCACGCCAGCACCGCCGTCCCGGGCGCGGCGCCACGGCGGGCACCGCGCAGCAGTTCGGCCGTCAGCGCGCTCTCGACCATGACGTCGAGCAGCGCCTCCCCGGCGTAGACCTCCAGCGCGACCCGCCCGCGCGACCCCTGTCCGAGGCGCAGTGCCCACCCGTCCCCGAGGTCCACGCCGCCGTCGATCCGCTCCACGCTCTCGCGCTCCAGCACCGTCATGGCCTCTCCTCCTGCCGTTCAGCCGTACGGCCACGACCGTAGGGACCGACTTTGTGGTTTCCCTGGGAGACGCCTGCGCACTCACCCGCACGGCGGCGGGTCCTGGCGGGGCGGCCGGGAGGGGGCGAAGGTGGAGGCGGAGCGGAGGAGGTGAGCTGGGGGTCGTGGAGAGCGACGGGGACGGCCGACCGGGCCACGGCGGCAGGGTGTGGACCACCCGCGCGTACTGGGCGTCCTACGCCCGCCGCCTGTGGGACCACGGCCGCCACGTGGAGATCATGCAGCGTTCGCTCGCCTTCGCCGCGCTCTTCTTCGTCACCCTGGTGCCCCTGCTCGTCGTCATCGCCGCCGCCGAGGGGACCCGGGGCAACGGCATCGCCCAGTGGATCACCGACGCCCTCGGGCTCTCCGGCGCCGGCGCGCAGGCCGTCAAGCGTCTCTTCGTCGCCCGCGGCCAGACGCTCAGCACGACCACCGGCGTCAGCCTCGCCGCCCTCGCGGTCTTCGGCATCTCCCTGATGGCCTCGGTCCAGGCCGCCTACGAACGCATCTGGAGCCTCCCGCGTGGTCCTTGGCACACCACCTGGCGCCAGACCGTCGGCCTGGCCGGCCTCATCGGCTACATCCTGCTGGCTGCCTGGAGCGGCGTCCCAGGCCAGGGCACCGCCTTCCAGCCCGGGCTGCGCGTCGTCGTGACGCTGGTCGGCGGCATCGCGCTGTTCTGGTGGCTCCAGTGGCTCCTGCTGGGCTCCCGCATCCCCTTGACCCGGCTGCTCCCGGGCGCGATCGCGACCGTCCTCGCCCTCACCGGCCTGCAGATCTTCTCCCGCTTCGTGCTGGCGCCGCTGTTGGTGATGAACGCGGTCTCCTACGGGACCGTCGGCACGGTCCTGATCGTCCAGTCGTTCCTCATCGGCGTCGGCTACACGCTCTACGCCGGCTGCCTCGCCGGCCAGGCCCTCACCCCGCCGTCCGAGACCGAACGCCCGTCCGAGCCCTGACGTCCGCGCGGGCCGGGCCCGTACGAGCTCTCGCTCGCACGGGCCCGGCCCGCAGGTACGCACCGAGGCCGGAATCAGCCCTCGTTGGCGCAGCTGTTGCCGAAGGCCGGGTTCAGCGCACCGATGACGTTGACGGTGTTGCCGCAGACGTTCACCGGGATGTGGACCGGAACCTGGATCAGGTTGCCGGAGAGGAAGCCCGGGGAGTTGGTGGCGGTGCCGGTCGCGGTGCTGCTGGCAGTCGCCATGCCGGCGGCCGCCGCGACAAGACCGGCTGCCGCCGCCGTCACCGCAAGGCCGCGCTGGGTGCTGCTCATGTGAGGTAGTCCCTTCGGGAACCGAGAATGGGTCAGATCCGGCCGACACGGCTGGGGGCCGCACCGACTTTCACTGCCAACGCGCGGTCAACGCCGAAGGACATGCAGGTCGGCCGGGTTTCACCCGGTCGGCCGACGCGCCCAGCCCGTCGCCGTCCGGACAGCCGGTCACACCGTCAGGAGGTGTAGGGCTCCCAGGTGTGGCTGAAGTACCACGTCGACTGGCTGATGCCGGAGCAGGAGTCCGAGCCGGCCGTGCCGGGGCAGCCGCCGTTGTCGCGTTCCGAGGCCCACATGGAGATCTCGTCGACGCCCTTGCTCACGGCCCAGGTGTAGACCGTCTTCGCGTCGGCGGTCGTGAGGGTCTCCGGCTTGCCGTAGTCGTCGATGCCGGGCATCTCGGTGACGCCGACCATCGCCCACAGCTGCGCGGAGCTCTTGGTCGGGTAGAGCTTGCCGAGTTCGGTGACCAGGCCCTGTGCGGCGGTCTCCGTCGCCGTGGCCATCTCGTGCGAGCCGCCGGTGTAGTAGTCGAAGGTCATGATGTTGACCACGTCGATGCGGGTGTGGTTGGCCACGGCGTTCTTGAGCACCGCCGTGCCGCCGGAGTCCAGGCCGTCGGTGTTGGTCGGCAGCGTGTAGGAGAACTCCACGTGCCGGCCGTTGCTCGCCGCCCACGACTCCACCTGGGCTATGGCCTTGTTGCGCCGGTCGATGCCCGCGCTGTTGGTCAGCGAGTTCTGCTCGACGTCGAAGTCGACGCGGGAGAGCCCGTACGTCGAGATGAGCTTCTCCAGCTGCGAGGTGATGGAACTGACGCTGGTGCAGCTGTCGGCGAGCTCGGTGTTGGTGGTGTCCGCCGTGTAGCCGCCGAGCGAGGGGATCCCGTCACCGCCGGCCGCGCGCAGGGCGGTGAAGGAGGAGCCGTAGACGGAGGAGGAGATGGGCTGGGAGGTGCTGCCGTTCCAGTCGAGCGTGCAGGAGCCCGCCTTCGCGGTCTGCAGGAACGCCAGCGAGACCCACTTGACGCCGGACTTCGAGGCGATGGTGGCCGGGTCGTCGCCGTTGTAGGTCTCCACGTAGGGAGCGAACACGTGGGTAGGGACGGTCGTCGCGGGGTGGACGGCCGCCCCCGCGGGACTGGACGAGAGTGCGAGGGCCGCGAGCAGGGCGAGCGTGGTCGCGGCGGTGGCAGCGGTGGCACGCAGGGGAGCGGTGGGGCGCACGTGAGGCCTCCGGAACGAAGCGATGGGGGAAGATGGTTAGGAAACTTTCCTTCCTGACATGTGCCGGTAGATATACCGGCCTGGCCGACGGGCCGTCAACAGGTCCGACAGAACGGACATGTGGGCGCGCGGCCCGACGGGGGGCGTGCGCCTCGATGCTGCGCTCCGGCTAATCCGCGAAAGCGTGGAATGCATCTACATCTACGCGTAGGTTGACGCCGCCGGGGGAGCATCACCCGGCCTCGCGGACCGATCTAAGGACCGTCAGATGTCCCAACCCGCCTCGCCATCCGTATACAGTCCCTCGCCCGTCGTCCCCTTGTCCCGCGCCCCCCAGGCGAATCCCGACGCCGTCCCGGCCGACCTGTTCGCGTCCTTCGAGCAGCCGGTCGTCGAGCCGTTCCCGGTCCAGGCCCTGCACGCCTGCCGCGTCCTGGCCCACGTGCTGCAGCGCGTTCCGCGCCCCGAGAGCGTGCAGTTGTTCACGGCCGACCACTGGTCCTCGCCCTGGCTCCAGGTCCACCTCTACCCCGACCCCGACGACGCGCAGCTGGCGGCCTACCAGCACGCTCTCGGCGGACGCCTCACCCGCAGCCGCAGCGACGGGGAGTCCCGCACCGTCGTCTACAGCGAGCTGGCGACGGTGGTCGACCGGGTCCGCATCCAGGTCTGGAACGTCAACGAGCACCCCCTGCCCACGCTGGTCCCGACCCCGGACGTCCGCACCGACGAGGCACCGGCCGAGCCCCTGGTCGCCGACCCGCCGCCGACCCTGGAGTCGCCCGCGCCCGCGCCGTCTCCGGCCCCCGCCATGCCGACCGCTCTCGCGGATTCCGACGGTTCCGTGACCCCGGTGACCCCCGGCGCGCCGACCACGCTCGGCGGCCCCGCCGCCCCGGCCGCCGAGACCCTGGCTGCCCCCGGCACTGCGCCTGGTGGTGCCGAGACCCCGGCAGCCCCCGGGGCGCAGGCCGGTCCCGGTGCGCCCGCCGTGCTCGGTGGTCCTGCCGTCGTCCCCAGCGCGCGGACCGCCCCGGCGGAGCCCGCCGCCTCCGCCGCCCCCGCGGGACCCGTCCCCTGGGCCGGTCCCGGCGCCGCGAAGCGCAGCGTCGGCGCAAGGCCCAAGCCGAAGCCGCCGTCCGCCACCAAACGCCCAAGCGCGCAGGGCACCGCCCGGGACGACACCACCCAGGACGCGTCATGAACGCCCTGCTCGCACGCCTGCTGGTGATCCTCACCGCGCTCTCCGTGCTCGGCTGGCTCGCCTGGGCCGGCTCCGCCTGGCACCTGTGCCGCGTCCGTGCCCGCCGGTTCGCGCAGGACGTCGAGCTGCTGCGCCCCGTCTCGGCCAGCCGCGAGCGCGACTGGTTCGCGGAGTGCCTCCAGGAACTGCACGTCGCCATCGAACACGACCTCACCGCCTCAGCGCCTGCACTCCAACTGGGCCAGCCGGGCCAGCCGGGGCGGCAGCAGAATCGGTTCTCCACAGAAGCAGCGAAAGCCCGACCAGGTCCGCCGTGCCCCGACGTCCGCCAGGATCGCGGCGACCTCGTCGAGAATCCTGGCGATCTCCACGGCGCCGCCCGGCCACGCGCCCGCTGTGAGGGGCGCCAGCACGCAGACCTCCAGCGGATCCCAGACGACGGCATGGGACTCGGGATCTGCCACGCGAATCCGGATGCACATGGGAGGGCTCCTCACGCGGAGCAGGATGCGCGGCCAGGACGCGGTGGCGCCAGGTGCCGCGCCCCGGGGGACGGAACCGGAGGACAGACGCTACTCCCACAGGAGTGACCTGTGAGGGCCCCGTGAAGGACGAACCGGGACATCCGGAAGCGAACACCTATCCCGCGCGCCCCGCCGTCCGGGCTACGGAGCACGGGACGCGGCCACCGGACCTCCGGGTGGCTACCCCGCCCGCCGCGGTCGCGGCAGCTTGGCCAGGGCCCTCGCCATCTCCACCAGTGCGCGCTGCTGATCGGTGTCCAGCGCCCGGTAGATCTCCAGCAGCCGGGCCTCCCGCTCCGCATCGAGGTCCGCGGGCGTGCGACGACCGGCGGCGGCGAAGACCCGGGACGCCGGATACGCGGGCGGCAGCGCGTCCGCCAGCGCGCGCAGATCGTCCGAGGCGATCCGGCCGCCGGCGCCCCGGCGACCCGTCACCCACGCGTTGAGCGTGGCGTAGGGTATCCCGGCCCGCTCGGCGATCCGCTTCTGCGTCAACCCCGGATTCTCGGACAGGACGCAGCGCAGCAGCGCCCCCAGGTCCTCGCCCGCCTGCCCAGCCGGGGTCTCGATCGGTTCCACGTCGTCATTATCGGGGCTGTACCTGGGGGAGTCCTATGGTCGGTACACGTCGGGCACCCGCACCAGGAGCACGGGGCGGCGCGCGCCCCCGTCATCACGCCCTGAGCTGGCACCTCGTCATGCGTCACCCGGCGCGGCCGCACCGACTTGCCGGATCGGGCCGCACCGGGACGGGGGGACTGCTATGGTGCCGCGCTGTCCCGCGCCGTGACGGAGGGCCGGCTCGGGGCCACCGGCCGCGGTCGCGACTCGGGCGCGCGCAGCAGTGCGGTCCGCAGGCGGATCAGCGCCAGGCCGAGCAGCAGCACCTCAACAGCGCGAGCGAGGCCAGGCCGAGCGGCTCGGTCCAGTTGCCGCGAGGCGGCGCGGAAGGAGTGCACTGGCCGGCGCACGCTCCTTGCCCGCACGCGGTTTCGGGCGCCCGCCGCCGGGCGATGATCACCCACATGCTGAACACCGTGCCGCAGTTGTCCGCCGGGGTGCGCGAGGCGCTGGCGAAGGGCAGGCCCGTCGTCGCCCTCGAGTCCACGATCATCAGCCACGGGCTGCCACGCCCGGACAACCTCCGCCTCGCCTTCGAGCTGGAGGAGATCGTCCGCGACGGCGGAGCCGTGCCCGCGACGGTGGCCGTGCTCGACGGCGTCGCCCGGGTGGGTCTCGGCAAGGAGGAACTGGAGCGGCTCGGCCTGGAGGACGGCCTGCGCAAGCTGGGCGTGCGCGATCTGGCACCGGCCGTGGCCCTCGGCGTCAGCGGCGCGACCACGGTCTCCGCCACCGCCCACCTCGCTGCCCGCGCCGGCGTGCGGGTCTTCGCCACCGGCGGCCTCGGCGGGGTGCACCGCGACTGGGTCAGCGAGCAGGACGAGTCCGCCGACCTCGGACTGCTGGCCCGCACCCGGATCGCCGTCGTCTGCGCGGGCGTCAAGTCGATCCTCGACGTCCCCGCCACGCTCCAGCGGCTGGAGACGCTGAGCGTCACCGTGGCCGGCTACCGCACCGCCGAGTTCCCCGGGTTCTACCTCACCAGCTCCGGCCTCCCGGTCGACTGGACGGTGCAGGGCCCCGACGAGGCCGCCGCCCTGATGCGCGCCCAGGACGCCCTCGGCACCGACCACTCGGCGCTGATCGTGGCCAACCCGGTCCCGCCCGAGCAGCAGCTCGACCCGGCCCTGCACGACCGCGTCCTCGCTGACGCCCTCGCCGCCGCCCGCCGCGCCGGCGTGACCGGACAGGCCGTCACTCCGTTCCTGCTGGCCCACCTCGTCGAGCACACGGACGGCGCCTCCCTGCGCGCCAACCTCGCCGCCGTGCGCGGCAACGTCGCCCTCGCGGCGCGCATCGCCTCCGCCTACGCGGCCGGATGACCGGCCGCCTGCTCGTCGTCGGGGACCTGGCCACCGACGTCGTGGCCGTGCACCAGCGCCCTCTCGCACCCGCCACCGACACACCCGCCCGGATCGTGCTGCGGCCCGGCGGCGCGGCCGCCAACGTCGCCGCCTGGGCCGCCGCGGCGGGCGCCCACACGACCCTGCTCGCCCGCGTCGGCGCCGAGTCCGTGCTGGGGCACGAGGCGGAACTCCGCCACGCCGGCGTCCATCCCGTCCTGCGCGCGGACCCCGACCGGCCCACGGCTGCCATCGTCTGCCTCGTCGACGCTACGGGGGAGCGGACGATGCTCAACGACCGCGGCGCGAGCGCGGCGCTCGGCCCGGCCGACTGGGACGACGCCTTGCTCGACGGCGTCGCGCGCGTGCACCTCTCCGGCTACCTCTTCTTCTCCGCGCCCGGCCGTGACCTCGCCGCCCACGTCCTGCGCACCTGCCGCACACGGCACCTCCCGGTCAGCGTCGATCCGGCCTCCGCAGCCCCGCTCGCGACGCTGGGCACCGACGCCTTCCTCGACCTGACGGCGGGTGCCGACCTGCTCTTCCCCAACCAGGACGAGGCCCGCCTGCTGACCGGCCGAGCCGACGCGGATGAGGCGGGCGCGGACCTGTCCCGGCGAGCGGGAGCGCTGGTCGTGGTCAAACGCGGCGCGGACGGCGTGGTCCTCTGCGAGGACGGCACCGTCCTCGGGAGCGTCCCGGCGCCCGCCGCCCTGGCCGTCGACACGACCGGCGCGGGCGACGCCTTCGCCGGCACCTTCCTCGCCGCCCGCCTCACCGGCGCCGCCCCGCTCGCCGCCGCCCACGCCGGCTGCGCGGCCGCCGCCCACTGCGTCACCCGCCCGGGCGCCCGCCCGACCTGAGGCACGCCTCCGCCCGGGGCGTGAGCCGGCCGCGCCGTGGACAGCAGCAGCCCAGGATCAGGATCTTGGTCGCTCACCTGCTCCAGACGTCCGTGACCGGGGTGCGCTTCGCGCTCTCGCCGACGGGCGTCAGGCCGTAGGCGGCCTCCAGGGTGCGCAGCAGGCGGTAGTGGTCGAGCAGTTCGCCGTAGTGGCCGGGCTTGACGCGGGCGCCGGCCATCAGGGTCGGGATGTGGTTGTCAGCACCGTTGTCGTCCTCGTCCCAGGTGACGACGAGCAGGCTGTCGTGGGTGCGTGCCCACGCGGCGTAGCCGGACAGGTGGGTGCGCAGCCAGTCGTCGCCCTGGCGGACGGTGCCGTCGTGCATGTCGTGCTGAAGGTTCGGGACCACGAAGGAGAGAGTGGGCAGCGCCGCGTATCCGGCGGCGTCCGTCGGGAACGCGGCGAAGGTGCGGTTGTCGGCGGCCGGGATGTCCGCGAAGTTCACCCACGGGTTGTGCTTGCGCGCGTAGTCCCCGGCCGTGCAGCCGGTGAAGCCGGTCGCGGGCATCGACTCCGAGTACCCCGCGAAGGTGAGCCCGGCGCCGAGCAGCTCGGAGCCGAGCGTCGGGCCGGTGAAGGCGTGCGGGCACGAGTCGTCGGTCAGGCCCTGGGTGGAACCGGAGAAGAGGGCGAGGTAGTTCGGCTCGCTGGGGTGGGCCACCGCGTACGAGGCGGTGAAGGAGGCGCCCTCGGCAGCCAGGGAGTTGAGGTACGGCGCGTCCCCGCTGCCGATCACCGCCTGGTAGGGGTGGTTCTCCTCGACCACGACCACCAGGTGCTGCGGCCTGGGCACGCCGCCACCCGCGACGGCTGAGGCGCTCGCCCCGGCCTGGGCGGACAGCGACGCGGTCACCCCGGCCGGCTCGGCGGGGCCACCGGAGGAGCACGCCGCGAGACCCAGCAGCCCGAGAAGGGCGGCGAGCGGGAGAACGGCACGACGTGGGCGGATACGCATGCCGTCAGTCTCCCGCACGCCGCCGGCTCTCGGCGCGAACGGCCCGCCGCCGCCTTTCGTTCAGGCCTCGCTCCGGCTGGTGGCGGAGCCACCCGGCCGCGCGCCCGGCGGCGCGACCGATGTTCGGGCCGCGCCGGGCCGTGTGGTGGAGCTGTCGGCGCGCTACCGCCGGAAGCGCCGGCCCGAGGCCAGGAGTTCCGGCACCGTTGCCAGCTTCACCCGGGGTCGTCCGCTCTCCTCGCCGCGGGCGCGTTCCGCGCGGTCTACCGCGCGCCACTGCCGCAGTCCCATCGCGTCCGGCTGCCGGCGCCGGACCAGGCCCGCGAAGTCCTGGATGCGGTGGGCGGGTTCGGGCAGCAGCGCGGCCGCCGCGTCGTCCAGCAGCGCGTTCACGGTCTCCTGCGCGCAGTCGCGGTTCGCACCGATGCCGCCGGACGGGCCGCGCTTGGCCCAGCCCACGACGTAGGTGGCCGGCAGCGGCAGGCCCGTCGCCAGGTCGACGACCCGGCCGCCCTCGTGCGGGATCGTCCCCGAGGTCTCGTCGAAGGGCAGGCCGGTCACCGGGACCCCCCGGTAGCCGATCGAGCGGACCACCATCCCCGTCGCGATGACCGACTCACCTCCGTCCGGCCCGGTCACGCGCAGCCCCTCGACCCGCGCGTGACCGAGCAGCTCCACCGGCGTCGCCCCGAACCGCAGCACGATCCGCCGCCGCCCGACGGGTGGCGCCGCGCCCCAGTCCACCGCCTCGACGGGCACCCCGGCCAGCAGCGCCGCCTTCGAACCCGCCGCCGTGCCGTCCACCGTGCCGTCCGTCGCGGCTTCCGCCGCCACTGCGGCGGCGATCGCCTCCCGCACGCCCGGTTCGTCGGCCACCACCACCTCCACGTCCGCGAGGTGAGCCAGCGCCAGGAACTCCGGCTCCGTCCACGCCGCGTGCTCCGGCCCGCGCCGGGCCAGCAGCACGACCTCGCGGACGCGGCTGTCGCGCAGCGCGGCCAGCGCGTGGTCGGCGATGTCCGTCGTCGCCAGCGTGTCCGGACGGGAGAGGAGGATGCGGGCGATGTCCACGGCCACGTTGCCGTTCCCGACCACGACGACCCGCTCCGATCCCGGAGCGGTGCCCGATCGCAGGTCCACCGCGTCGGCGGGTACGCCCGGGTGGGCGTTGTACCAGCCGACCAGCGTCGTCGCGGGCAGGCTGCCGGGCAGGTCCTCGCCGGGCAGGCCGAGGCGGCGGTCGCCCGACGCGCCGACCGCGTAGACGACCGCGTGGTGGTAGGCCGCCAGGTCCTCGTGCGTGAGGTCCTCGCCGACCGTCACACCCAGGTGCATCCGCAGCGCGGGGTGGTGGAACGTGGTGGCGAAGGACTCGCCGATGCGCTTGGTGGACTGGTGGTCCGGCGCCACGCCGTGCCGCAGCAGGCCGCCCGCGACCGGCAGTCGGTCGATCATGGTCACCCGCGCGCCGGTCGTGCGCAGCAGCAGCTGCGCGGTGTAGCCGGCGGACGGGCCGGTGCCGACGACGGCCACCGCGAGCTCGCCGAAGCCGTCCGGCAGACTGCGCGGGAAGTCGGGCGCGCTCCACGCGTGGTCCGTGGGGTTCGCCTCGTACCAGCGGCGGTTCAGCTCCGCGTACGGCTCGTCCGGTCCGGTCAGCCGGTCGACGGGGAAGATCGCGTCGACCGGGCAGGCGTCCGCGCACGCGCCGCAGTCGATGCAGGCGGCGGGGTCGATGTAGAGCATGTCGGTGGAGCCGAAGCCGGGCTCACCGGGCGTCGGATGGATGCAGTTGACCGGGCAGACCGACACGCAGGAGGCGTCGTTGCAGCAGGTCCGGGTGATCGCGTAAGCCATGGCGGGTGGTGGGGTTCCTCGCGGTGCGGCGGGCGGGGGAGTGGGGGCGGCTCGGACAGGCCTCTGGCCGTCAGAGCATGTCGAGCTGCCGGTAGATCCCGGCCGCCGGACGGGTCAGCAGACCGGCCTCGGCGAGGAACGCCATCAGGTGACGCGAACTGGTGCGCATCATGGACTTGCGGTGCTGGTTGGCCCGGACCTCGGCGAGCGCGCGTTCGGTGTCCAGACCGGCGGCGGCGTAGACGCCCTTGTTGACCATGCTGGAGACGATCACGAACGCGGCCGCGGCCACGCCGAAGCCGTTGGTCTTCCGGCGCGCCGTGCTCACCCCGCGCAGCCGCTCGCGGATCTCCTGGCGGGCGAACTTCATGTGCCGGGACTCCTCGACGACGTGGATCCGCGAGGTGCCGCGCACGATCTCCAGCACGTTCTCGCCGCGCATCCAGTCGCGCTGCATCACGTCGAGGACCTCCTCGGCGACGAGGATGCCGCCGTAGGCGAGCTCGGCCCGAGCCAGCGCCTTGAAGCCGCGGCCGGCCTCGGCCCAGAAGCGGGCGGGCCTGTACTGCGGCACGCCCATCTTCTCGCAGGCGCGGGCGAACATGATGGAGTGCCGGCACTCGTCGGCGATCTCGGTCAGGGCGAAGCGGAACTGGGAGTTGGCCGGGTCCTTCAGGTACTGATCGCGCAGCACCATCTGTTGCAGGATCATCTCGAACCAGATGCCGGTCATCATGATCGAGCCGACCTCGTGACGGGTCAGCGTGACGCGCTGCTGCTCGCTCATCTCCTCCCACAGGCGGGTGCCGTAGAGGGTGCTCCACTCGGGGTTGAGGCCGTAGTGGTGCTCGGGCAGCGGCGCGTCCCAGTCGATCTCGACGGCCGGGTCGTAGGAGAGCGTCGCGGCGGAGTCGAGCAGCCGCTTCGAGACGTCGTCGTCCGCAGTCGTGTGCGCTGTCATCGATCCCTCCGGGTGACTCTCGGCCTGGGCCTCGCTGCCCTTGTTGACAGAAATTACAACAAGAGCAGGGCGGGAGGAAGCCCCCGCGCCCTGCCTTCGGGACATGAAGGCAGAGCGCGGCCCAATAACCGGGACATGCACAAGTCTTGACGTGTCCTTCCATGCGGCGGGAACATGCCAACGGCCGTGGGAGAACGCTCTCCCGCCACTCCGCCCGACCCCCACCCGGAGGAGCCGCATGCCGTCACGAGCCGCACGTTCACGACCCGCCCGCTCCCGTCCCTCCCTCGCCCGGCGCCTGGTCTCCCTGCTGGCCACCGCCGCCGCGGGACTCGCCCTGCTGCTCACCGCCCCCGTCGGCGTGGCCCACGCGACCACCGTGCCGGGCGCGCCGTCGGGCTGGCAGACCGTCTTCAGCGACGACTTCTCCGGCGCGTCCGGCGCCGCGCCCTCGGGCAACTGGATGTACGACACCGGACCGGGCTCGAACTTCGGCACCGGCGAGATCGAGACCATGACCAACTCCGCCGCCAACGTCCACCTCGACGGCAGCGGCCACCTCGACATCACCGCCCTGAGCGACGGCAACGGCAACTGGACCTCCGGCCGGATCCAGACCACCAGCGCCAACGTCGGCGCCCCGGCCGGCGGCAAGCTGGAGGTCACCGCGTCGATCCAGCAGCCCAACCCCGGCTCGGGGCTCGGCTACTGGCCGGCCTTCTGGATGCTCGGCCCCGGCCAGTGGCCCGAGAACGGCGAGATCGACATCATGGAGGACGTCAACGCCCGCTCCCAGCTGGCCGGCACGATCCACTGCGGCACCTACCCGGGCGGCCCGTGCAACGAGGGCAACGGGATCGGCAGCGGACTCACCGCCTGCAACGGCTGCCAGACGGGGTATCACACCTACTCGATGATCCTGGACCGGACGAACACCTCCGCCGAGACCATCACCTTCTACCTCGACGGCACCCAGTACTTCCAGGTCGCCGAGTCCCAGGTCGGCACCGCCACCTGGCAGCAGGCCTTCGACCACAACCTGTCGATCATCTTCGACCTCGCGATGGGCGGCGGCTTCCCCAACGGCGTCTGCAACTGCACCACCCCGACCTCGGCGACCACGTCGGGCGCGACCATGAGCGTCGGCTACGTCGCCGCCTACACCACGACCGGCAGCGGCAGCGGCAGCGGTGGCGGCGGGGGAGGGGGCGGTGGTGGCGGGGGAAGCCAGGTCACCGGCTACCAGGGCCTCTGCCTCGACGACCGCGCGGCGAGCACCGCGAACTTCAACCCGATCCAGGTCTACACCTGCAACGGAACCCCCGCCCAGCAGTGGACCTTCGTCCAGGCCGGCACCACCCTGCACGTCCTCGGCAAGTGCCTGGACATCAACGGCGGCGGCACGGCGAACGGCACCACCGTCGACCTCTACGACTGCAACAACACCGGAGCCCAGGTCTGGATCCCGCAGTCCAACGGTGAGCTCTACAACCCCCAGTCCAACAGGTGCCTGGACGACACGGGTTACGGCGGCTCCGGCACCCAGGCCCAGATCTGGGACTGCGCCGACACCGCCAACCAGCAGTGGACCATCCCGTGACCCGACCCGACCCGACCAGACCAGACCTGACCTGACCTGACCCGGCTCGCTCCTGGGACGGCTACGGCTACGGCTTCCGAGCCGCCAGCACGTAGCCGTCCCGGGTGCTCGCGCCGACGGGGGCGCCCGGTTCCGGGCGCCACTCGCCCGGCGGCACGATGCCGGGCTCGGCGAGCTCCAGGCCCTCGGCGAAGCGGGCGAACTCCTCGCGGCTGCGGGGGCGGATCCCCACGCCGCCGCCGCGGTAGGCCGAGCCCGCGCGGCCGACCTGGTCCGGACTCGCGTCCGCGGTCGCGTGGCTGAGCACCAGCCAACTGCCCGAGGGGAGCGCGTCCAGCAGGGTGCGCACGATGCCGTACGGGTCGTCCTCGTCGGCGAGGAAGTGCACCACCGCGCTGAGGACCAGGCCGACCGGGCGGGTCAGGTCCAGCGCCGGATCGGGGCCGGCCAGGCACTCGTGGGCCAGGATCGCCTTCGGGGCCCGCAGGTCGGCGGCGAGGAAGTCGATACGGCCCTCGGACGTGCTGTTCAGCAGCGCGCGGGTGTGGGCGAGCACGATCGGGTCGTTGTCGACGTAGACGATCCGCGCGGCCGGGTTCACCTCCTGCACGATCTCGTGCAGGTTGGGGCTGGTGGGAATCCCCGAGCCGATGTCGAGGAACTGCCCGACGCCCTCCTCGGCCAGGAACCGGGCGGCCCGCCCGAGGAAGGAGCGACCGGCCCGCACCACGTCGCGCAGGCCGGGGAAGGCCTCCAGCGCCTTGGCGGCGATCTCACGGTCGGGGGCGAAGTTGGTCTTGCCACCGAGCAGGTAGTCGTACATCCGCGCCGACTGCGGCCGGTCGGTGTGCAACTCGATCCGAGGGACCGGCTCCTGATGCACGGCAGTGCTCATCCACCCGCCCGGACCCCACTGCTCCTCGGCCATCGCCGCCGCCCCTCCCGGCTCGTCACACGACGTCAAAGCTCCGTACTCGGACGGAACTTGGGTCATGCTAGTGCAGCGAGTGGATCACGTCGACGGCCGGCCGCCGCTACCGAAGCGGGCCGGGATCGTTGCACCGGACATGAAGACCATCGCGCCGCCCCTCACCCTGCTCACCCTCGCCGCCACCGCGGCCCTGACCGGCACCGCCGCGGCCGACACCCCTCCGGGCATCCCCACCGGACCGGCCCCGACGGACGTCTGTGCCCAGCAGCTCGCCGCCGCCCCGGTCGTGGGCCAGATGACCGGCACCCTCCACAGCGCCTGCACGAGCGCGGCCGGCGTCAGCAACCTCACCCACCACCCGCTCGGCTGACCGGCCGGGCTCAGCCGCCCATCCGCAGCGGGACGAGTTCGAACGCCGAGGCGTAGCGCACCCCGAGGCGTGAGCCCGCCATCCGCAGCATGGCGTCCAGGAACTCCCCGGGGTCGGCCATGCCGTGGTCGCCGAGCCCGGCGAGGTACGCCTTGTGCTCCGCCAGCGAGGCGACGCCGAGCGCGAAGAAGTCCGTCACGTCCACGCCGTGACGGGACTCCGGCGAGCCCGCGGCCAGGAGCATCCGCACGCCGTCCCAGGGCTCCAGGCCCTCGTCCAGCAGTTCGCGGAAGACCCAGCGGTTGCCCGCGTCCCGCACCGCGTCGAGCGTGGCGCGGCCCGCCGCGATGTGGTCGGCCTGGTTGGGGAAGACACCGCCGTAGGTGTCGCGGAAGTTGGTGGTGATCACCACGTCCGGGCGGTGGCGGCGCACCAGGCGCGCGATGTCGCGACGCAGGGGCAGGCCGTACTCCAGCACGCCGTCGGGGTGGTGCAGGAACTCCACCACGTCGACCCCGACCGCCGCCGCCGAGGCGATCTGCTCGGCCTCGCGCAGCGGCCCGCAGCGCTCCGGGTCCATCCCGTCGATGCCGGCCTCGCCGCTGGTCACCATGGCGTAGACGACACGCTTGCCCTGGGCGGTCCACCGGGCGACGGCCGCGGCCGCGCCGTACTCCATGTCGTCCGGGTGCGCGACCACCGCGAGGGCGGTGGCCCAGTCCTCGTCGACGGTTTCCAGCGGCGGTGGTGCCTGCTCGTTCACGACTGCCTCCCGGCGGGTCGACGCGGTCCGGTGATCTCCACTCCGACGCTACCCACCACCGGCCCGGCTTGTCGCGCGCGACGGGCCCACCGCCGCCGGCCGTCGCTGGTCAGGCCTTGGCGGCCTGGATCCGGACCATGTTGCCGGAGGGGTCGCGGAAGGCGCAGTCGCGCGGCCCCCACGGCTGGTCGATCGGCTCCTGAAGGACCTCGGCACCCGAGGCGCGCACCTTCTCGAACGTCGCGTCCACGTCGTCGGTGCTGAACACGGTGATCGGCAGGACGCCCTTGGCGAGCAGCTCCTGCATGGTGTCGCCGTCGGCCTGCGAGCGGCCCGCGTGTGGCTCGGACAGGACGATCTCGAGCTCCGGCTGGTCGACGCTGCCCAGCGTCACCCAGCGGTAGCCGCCCGCGGCGACGTCGTTCTTCAGCGCCAGGCCCAGTGCGTCCCGGTAGAAGCCGATCGACTCGTCCACGTCGTTGACAGTGATGTGGCAGTACTGCAAAGCGATGGTCATGCCGTTCACGTTAGGGCGCGGGGGGCCGTGCTGCTTCTCCGATCCTGCTCACTGTCGGCCGGGTTCGCTGTCGGCTGGTTTCGCTGTCGGCTGGGTTCACCCCGCTCGTTCAGGTGACCTCCGGCCCGGTCGGGCCGGGTGCGACGCCGTGCACCGGGCACCGTGGGCGCCCGGCGGGAACCGCGTGGTCGCGCCCCGGCGTCCCCGTCGGCATGCAAGATCGATACCTGTACCTCGCCCGCCATGGCGAAGCCACCCCCGACGAGGGAGAGCTCACGGACGCGGGGCGGCGGCAGGCGCAACTGCTGGGCGAGCGCCTGCGCGGCGTGCCGTTGGCGGCGGTCCACCACGGCCCGCTGCCCCGCGCCGTGCACACCGCCCGACTGGTCGGCGAGCAGGTTCCGGCGGTGCCGCTGCGCGAGTCCGAGGCAGCGGGCGACTACGTTCCCTACATCCCGGAGGCCGAGGAGCTCCCGGGGGATTTCGCCGACGTCCTCTCGGCGCGGTTCGCCTCGGTGACCGCCGAGCAGCGTGCGCGCGACGCGGGGCTGGCCCGACGGGCGATCGAGGAGTTCACGGGGCCGGCCGCCCACGGGGACGGACCTCGTCACGAGCTCGTCGTCACCCACGCGTTCCTCATCGCCTGGCTGGTGCGGGCCGCGATGGAGGCACCGCTCTGGCGCTGGACGGGGCTCAACCACGCCAACGGGGCCCTCACCGTGATCCGCTACAGCCCGGCCCGGCCCGCCGCGGTCCTGGTCTACAACGACATGAGCCATCTCCCGGACGACCTGCGCTGGACCGGGTTCCCCGCACAGCTGCGCACACCGTGCTGAGGCGACAGCACACCGGCCCGCAGGCCCGGCCCGGCCCGCTCACTCCGGGCGGGGAGCCTTCGTCGGCCGGGTGCGCACCATCGCCACGCAGCCGGGCATCAGCGCCACCGCGCTGTGGTCGCGCTCGCGGTAGACGCTCGGCGGCTCGCCGACGATCTCGGTGAACTTCGAGCTGAACGACCCCAGCGACGTACAGCCCACCGCCATGCACGCGTCCGTCACGCTCATCCCGCCGCGGAGCAGCGTCATCGCCCGCTCGATCCGGCGGGTCATGAGGTAGCTGTACGGCGTCTCCCCGTAGGCCGCCCGGAACTGCCGGGAGAAGTGCGCGGGCGACATGAGTGCCTGCTGCGCCATCGTCGGCACGTCCAGCGGGCGGGCGTACTCGCGGTCGATCAGATCCCGCGCCCGGCGCAGGAGAGCGAGGTTGGCCAGCTCCTCCGGGGTCATACAACGGACGCTACCACCGTGCACCGACAACGAGGCCGCGGTTCAGTTCGCCGGGTTGCCCGTCGAGCCGGGGCCGAACGGCGTGACCTCGAACGTGCCCAGGCAGACGGTGATCCGGCCAGGGAAGACCAGCGAGGCGCGGCTGCCCGGCGGGTAGATCCGCAGCGAGACCGAGGTCGGCAGGCACTGGGACGGGTCGTTGGACTGTCGGTTCACGGTGTGGATCGTGTCGCTCGCCGACGCGCCGGGGGCGAGCACCACGGGCTGCTCCGGCAGGTAGGTGTACGTCGCCGGAACGCCGATCTGGTGGCCCGAGGCGTCCAGCAGCGACAGCCCCGGGAAGCCGGTGACATGGCAGGCGGTGGCGCTGTGGTTGGTGACCACCAGATACGTGTAGATCTGGCCCGCGCCCGCGTTGCCTGCCCCCAGCCGGGGGGTCAGCTGGGCGGCCGTGCACAGCGGGGTCCCGGCGGGGGACGCGCTGGCGGACGGCCGGGTCGTGGGCGTGGCCGACGCGGCGGCCGAGGAGGGCGCCGACGCCGAGGGGGTGGCGGGGACGGACGGTGCCGCGCTGGGGGTGGTGCCGGACGGCAGCGGCCGGGGCGTGCCGGACAGGCTGGGTCCGGGGGAGGCCGGCGGGGTGACCACGACGGCGGGCCCGTGCGGGACGAACGCCCCGGTGAGGTAGACCGCCAGCGCCACCGCGCCCATCCCCGCCGTCGCCCCGAGCGCGGCGCGTCGCCGTCTGCGCCGCGCGGCGCGCTGCCGCACCTGCGCGAACGCGCCCTCCGGGATCGGCATCGGCTCGACGGGGGTGTTGTGCAGCTCCGCGAACGGATCGTCGTCCGCGCCCGCGCCGCCCTCGCGGTCGAAGCGGTCAGCGGATCCGGTCATGGGACCCTCCCAGGGTCGCGCGGAGCAGTTCGCGGGCGGTGTGCAGGTCGGACTTGACGGTGCCTTCGCTGCGGCCGAGCCGGTGCGCCACCTCGCGCACCGGCAGGTCCGCGAAGTAGTACAGCAGCACCGGGTCGCGAAGTCGCTCCGGGAGGGAGGTGACCAGCAGGCGCACCGACGGGTCGTCCCCGTCGACGACCTGCCGTTCGGCCTCCCGCCGTCCGGCGAACCGCAGGGCCCGCCGTTCGCGCTCCATCTTGCGCCAGTGGTCGCGCACCAGGTTGGCCGCGGTCACGTAGAGGAAGCCGGTGGGCTCCTCGACGGTGGTCCAGCGGGCCCACAGCCGGGTGAACGCCTCGGCCGCGATCTCGTGGGCGGTGCCGTCGTCGTCGACCAGACGACGGCACCAGCCCGCCAGCCGCGGGTAGAGGCTGCGGAACAGCTCCGCCGCCTCCTCCTCGCGCGCGTCCGCGCGGGCACCGCGCTCCTTGCGCTCCTTGCGATTCGCGGTGACCGCCCCCCTCGTGGCGTCGGGCCTGGATGCGTGCGGCCCGACGTTCGTCCGCAGTCCGATGCTCAGGACCCGGCTCCGGTGAGGGAGGCGTAGACGATCACGTTGTCCGGATAGCCGCCGCCGCTCTCGTGCGGGCCGCCGCACGTGATGAGACGCAGCGCGGGCCGGTCGACGTTCCCGTAGACGGCCTGCGTCGGGAACGCGGACTTGTCGACGGTCTGGACCCGGTCGACGGCGAAGACCGCCGTCGAGCCGTCCCGGCGCCGGATCTCGATCCGGTCGCCCGGGTGCAGCCGGTCCAGGTGCAGGAAGACCCCGTCGCCGAAGCGGCCCACGGTGACGTGCCCGAGGATGACCGAGGGACCGGTCTGTCCGGGCGTGGGGGAGCCGTCGTACCAGGCGGCCGGGGCGTTCGCCTCGATCGGCGGCACGCCGACGGTGCCGTCGGCGTTGAGGCCGACGGACATCACCTGCGCGTTCACGCCGATCGCCGGGATGGTCAGGCCGACCGGTACCGAGCGGGCCAGCGGCGTGGCGCCCGCCCCCGTCTGCGGCGGGGCGGTCGCGGTGACGGAGGAGCCGCCGGCCCCGGCCGGGGTGGCGGCCGGGTGCGAGGCGCACCCGGCCACGAGCAGGGCGGCCGCCGCGAGAACGGCGGCGGCCGCGACCGCCCGACCCTGACCGGCCCGGTGAGCCGCCATCAGCCCCGCGCCCGCGAGCGGCGGGCGCGCGTCAGCGCCACGCTCGCGCCGCCGCCGACGACCAGGAGCGCGCCGGCGCCGACCGCCAGCATGCCGGCGGAGCCGCCGCCGGAGGTGGGCGCCTGTCCGGTGTCCGGGGCGCCGCTGGGCGTGGCGGTGACCTCCGAGCCGGGCGTGGCCGACGCGGCGGCGGACGGCTCGCCCGACGGGGCGCTCGACGCGCTGGCGGACGCGCTGGGCTGCGGGCCGTTCGCGACCAGCGGGGTGACGCTGAAGGTGTTGTTGCAGATCGTCAGCTTCGCGGGGATCACCAGCGAGCCGCGGTTGCCCGGCGGGTAGACGCGCAGCGCGGTGGACTGCGGGCGGCACTCGTTGGGGTCGTTGGTCATCCGGTTGGTGGTGTGGATGGTGGTGACCGCGGAGGCGTGGGGCGCGAGGACGACCGCGCCGTAGGACCTGGGCTCGTGGGTGGCCGCCGCGCCGATCTGCGCGCCGTGGGCGTCGAGAACGGACATGCCGGGGTAACCGCTGAGGTGGCAGGTGCGGGAGCTGTGGTTGGTGAGCACCACGTCGCGGTAGATCTGGCCCGCGCCCGCGTCGCTGCCACCCAGCGAGCCGGTCAGCTGGGCGGTGGTGCACATCGGGGTCGCGGTCTGCGGCTCGGCCCCGGCGGCCGGGGCGAAGGCGAGGGCGGCGGCGCCGAGCGCCACCGAGGCGGCGCCGGCGGCGAGGGCTTTCCTGCTGCTGTGCATGTGCGTGCATCTCCCTGGTCGAACGATGGTGTCGAGCGGCAGGAGAGACGACACATCCCGACCCGGGGTTGTAAAGGAATGTCAAAATCGAAAACGGGTGCCCCGGCCGTGGCCGGGACACCCGTTTCACCGTGCAGAGCGCAGCGTCAGCGCGCGACCGCCTGCCGCGCCGCCGGGGCCGCCGCTTCGCGGCCGTCCGTGGCGAGTGCCTGGAGGATCGCGTCGACGCTCGCCTTCGCGTCGCCGAACAGCATCTGGCTGTTCTCGCGGAAGAACAGCGGGTTCTGCACGCCCGCGTAACCCGACGCCATGGACCGCTTGAAGACGATGACCTGCTCCGCCTCCCAGACCCGCAGCACCGGCATGCCGGCGATGGGGCTGCCCGGGTCCTCGGACGCGGCCGGGTTGACGGTGTCGTTGGCGCCGATGACCAGCACCACCGAGGTGGCCGCGAAGTCGTCGTTGATCTCGTCCATCTCCAGGACGATGTCGTAGGGCACCTTCGCCTCGGCCAGCAGCACGTTCATGTGCCCGGGCAGGCGCCCGGCCACGGGGTGGACGCCGAAGCGCACCTCGACGCCGCGCTCGCGCAGCTGACGCGTCAGCTCCGCGACGGGGTGCTGCGCCTGGGCCACGGCCATGCCGTAGCCGGGGGTGATGATCACCGAGGTGGCGCCCGCCAGCATCTCGGCGGCCTCGGCGGCCTGCACCTCGCGGTGCTCGCCCTCCTCCTCCTGGCTGCTGGACGGGGCCTCGATGCCGAAGCCGCCCGCGATGACGGAGATGAAGGAGCGGTTCATCGCCTTGCACATGATGTACGACAGGTAGGCACCGGAGGAGCCGACCAGCGCGCCGGTGACGATGAGCAGGTTGTTGTTCAGCAGGAAGCCGGCCGCGGCCGCCGCCCAACCCGAGTAGCTGTTCAGCATGGAGACGACGACGGGCATGTCGCCGCCGCCGATCGAGGCGACCAGGTGCCAGCCCAGCAGCAGGGCCAGCACCGTCACCGCGACCATCAGCCCGAGGTTCGGGGAGACGGTGAACCAGACCGTCAGCGCGGCGAAGGCGCCGAGCGCCCCCAGGTTCAGGGCGTTCTTGCCGGGCAGCACCAGCGGGCGGGAGTTGATGCGCGCCGACAGCTTCAGGAACGCCACGATCGAGCCGGTGAAGGTGACCGCGCCGATGAAGATGCCGATGAACACCTCGGCGTGGTGGATCCGCAGCAGGTCGGAGAGGATCTCGGTCTGCGCGCTGCCGTGCGACTCCACCTCCAGGTAGCTGTTCCAGCCCACCAGCACGGCGGCCAGGCCGACGAAGCTGTGCAGCACGGCGATGAGTTCGGGCATCTGCGTCATCTCGACGCGGCGCGCCCGCCACAGGCCGATCACGGCGCCGAGCGCCATGGCGAGGACGATCAGCGCGACCGCGCCCGCGGTGATGCTCTGCGCGGCCACCACGATCGTGGCGACCAGCGCGAGCGCCATCCCGGCGATGCCGTAGACGACACCGGCGCGGGAGGTGCGGTGCTGGGACAGGCCCGCCAGGCTGAGGATGAACAGCAGCGCGGCGACCAGGTCGGCGGCGTGGGAGGCCGTCATGGAGGTCATCTCGGCTCAGCCTTTCGAGAACATGGACAGCATGCGGCGGGTGACGGCGAAACCTCCGAAGATGTTGACGCTCGTCAGCAGGATCGCCACGAAGGACAGGGTGGTGACGATCCAGCTCTCGTGCCCGATCTGCAGCAGCGCGCCGATCACGACGATGCCGGAGATCGCGTTCGTCACCGACATCAACGGGGTGTGCAGCGCGTGGTGCACCTTGCCGATGACGTAGTAGCCAATCACGACGGCCAGCGCGAACACCGTGAAGTTCTCGGCGAGCTGCGCGGGGGCGAAGGCCACCAGCAGGAACATCGCCAGCATCCCGGCACCGATCAGGCCCAGGCGGCCCGCCGGGGTGAGCCTCGGCTGCTTGGGCTCCGGCTTCGCCACGGCCGTGGCGGACGGCTGCGCGGCGGGCGCGGCCGAGACGGAGACGGGGGGCGGCGGCCAGGTGACGTCCCCGGCCCGCACGACGGTGACGGCCCGCTGCACGACGTCGTCGAAGTCGATCGTCAGCTGACCGTCCTTGCCGGGCGTCAGCAGCTTGACCAGGTTCAGCAGGTTGGTGCCGAACAGCTGCGAGGCCTGGGCCGGCAGCCGGGAGGCGAGATCGGTGTAGCCGATGATGGTGACGCCGTTGTCGGTCACCACGGCCCGGCCCGCGACGGTGCCCTCGACGTTGCCGCCCATCGCGGCGGCCATGTCGACGATCACGCTGCCGGGCTTCATCGCCGCGACGTCCTCCGCCGTCAGCAGGCGAGGCGCCGGACGGCCGGGGATGAGCGCGGTGGTGACGACGATGTCGACGTCCATGGCCTGCTGGTGGTACAGCTCGGCCGCGGCGCGGTCGTAGTCGGCGGAGGTGGCCTTGGCGTAGCCGTCGGTGCTCTGCTCCTGCACGACGTTGACCGGCAGGTACTCGCCGCCCAGCGACTTGACCTGGTCGGCGACCTCGGGGCGCGGGTCGGTGGCGCGCACGATCGCGCCGAGCGAGGAGGCGGCGCCGATCGCCGCGAGCCCGGCCACACCGGCACCGGCGATCAGGACCTTGGCCGGGGGCACCTTGCCGGCGGCGGTGACCTGACCGGTGAAGAACCGGCCGAAGACGTGCGCGGCCTCGATGACGGCCCGGTAGCCGGCGATGTTGGCCATCGAGGACAGCACGTCCATCGACTGCGCGCGCGAGATGCGCGGCACGGCGTCGAGCGCCAGGGCGGTCACCCCGGCGTCGGCGAGGGCCTGGACCAGCTCGGGCTTCTGGGCGGGGGCGAGCAGACCGGCGACGGTCGCGCCCGCGCGCAGGCGCGCGATCTCGGCCTCGGAGGGGGCGTTGACCTTGAGGACGACGTCGGCGTCCCAGGCCTCGCCGATGCCCGCGCCGGCGTCCAGGTAGGCCTGGTCGGTAAAGCCGGAGGCGGCTCCGGCCTCGGACTCGACCACGACCTCGTAGCCGAGGCCCAGCAGCTGCTTCACGGTCGCCGGGGTCGCGGCGACGCGGGTCTCCCCGGAGACCGACTCGGCGACGACGCCGATGCGCTGTGGCGGGTGGTGCGCGGGTTCTTGAGCAGACATGGTGTCTCGTGTTCTCTCGTCAGAGGAGGGTGTGACGGGGGATCCGCGATCGGGGAGGCGTCATGGTGGACTCCTTCCCCTTGGTCGCAGGAACCTACCCGTCACGGACCGTCAAGCCGACCGGCCACGGCCGTGACATGTTTCACTTTCAGCCGCCCGGGGAACCGCAGGGGGCCCTGCCCGCGTCAGCGGGGTGTTCAAACCCTCGCAGTCGACTTGGCCTGAACATGGCGCCACCTGAGCGGAATGATTGCTTCATACATCCACTGCTCCTAGCGTGATCATGTCGGCGGCCGCAGCGGACCGGCCGCGCCCCGGGTCGAACCACCCCACCCGCCCGGGGCGAGACGCCGACCCTCGCAGAAGGGCAACCGAGCCGTATGTGCGGGATCTCCGGATGGGTCTCCTACGACCGAGACCTGACCACCGAACACAGCACCCTCGCCGCCATGAACGCCACCATGGCCCTGCGCGGCCCCGACGCCGACGGGATCTGGCTGGACACCCACGCCGCCCTCGCCCACCGCCGCCTCGCCGTCATCGACATCGACGGCGGCGCCCAGCCGATGACGGTCACCCACGACGGCCGCACGCTGCTCGCCACCACCTACAGCGGCGAGATCTACAACTACCGCGAGCTGCGCGCCGAGCTCGCGGCCCGCGGCCACCGCTTCACCACCGCGAGCGACACCGAGGTGGCGCTGCGCGCCTACCTCGAGTGGGGCGAGGACCTCACCACCCGCCTCAACGGCATGTACGCCTTCGCCCTGTGGGACCCGCGCCGCGAGGAGCTGCTCCTCGTCCGCGACCGCATGGGCATCAAGCCGCTCTACTACTACCCGACCGGCGACGGCGTCCTGTTCGGCTCCGAGCCCAAGGCCATCCTCGCCCACCCCCTCGCCCGCGCCGTCGTCGACGCCGAGGGCCTCGCCGAGATCCTCTCCTTCGTCAAGACGCCCGGCCACGCCGTCTACCGCGGCATGCGCGAGCTGCGCCCCGGACACACCCTGCGCGTGCGCCGCGGCGCGCTCACCGAGCGCCGCTACTGGTCGCTGGAGGCCAGGGAGCACACCGACGACCTCGCCACCACCGTCCGCCACGTCCGCGAGCTGCTCGACGACATCGTCGAGCGGCAACTCGTCGCCGACGTGCCGCTGTGCACGCTGCTCTCCGGCGGTCTCGACTCCTCCGCGCTGACCGCGCTCGCGGCGGGGCGCCTCGCCAGGTCCGGAAAGGGTCCGGTGCGGTCCTTCGCCGTCGACTTCGTCGGCCAGACCGAGAACTTCCGCCCCGACGCCCTGCGCGCCACGCCGGACGGCCCCTACGCCCACGCGCTCGCCGAGCACGTCGCCGCCGACCACCGCGACGTCATGCTGTCCACCGCCGACCTGACGGACCGCGACAACCGTGACGCCGTCCTGATCGCCCGCGACCTGCCCATCGGCATCGGCGAGGGCGACACCTCCCTCTACCTGCTGTTCAAGGCGATCCGCGAGCAGACCACCGTCGCCCTGTCAGGCGAGTCGGCCGACGAGGTCTTCGGCGGCTACGCCTGGTTCCACGACCCCGAGGCCGTGGCGGAGGAGACCTTCCCCTGGCTCTGGGCCCTCCAACGCGGCTTCGCCGGCGAGGGCGCCGCCCTCGCCCCCACCTCCCTGCTCGCCCCCGACCTGCTCACCAAGATCGACGTGCCCGGCCACCAGCAGTCCCAGTACCAGCAGGCCCTGACGGAGGTCCCGCGGCTGCCCGGCGAGAGCGGCCTGGAGCGGCGCATGCGCGAGATCAGCCATTTCCACCTCACCCGCTTCGTCCAGCTGCTGCTGGACCGCAAGGACCGCGCCTCCATGGCGACCGGCCTGGAGGTCCGCGTCCCCTTCTGCGACCACCGGCTCGTCGAGTACGTCTTCAACGCCCCCTGGGCGATGAAGACCTTCGACGGCCGCGAGAAGTCCCTCCTGCGCGCCGCCACCCGCGACGTCCTGCCGGACGTCGTCGCCGACCGCGTCAAGAGCCCCTACCCCTCCACCCAGGACCCCCGCTACGCCGAGGTCCTCCGCGTCGACCTGGCCACCCTCCTCGCCGACCGCACCGCCCGCGTCCACGACCTCCTCGACCTCCCCACCGCGACCGAGGCCGTCTCCTCCGCCTCCGGCTCCGACCTCCGCACCGCCGCCGAAACCGCCCTCGCCCTCGACACCTGGCTCCGCACCCACGACGCCACGCTGGAACTCTGACCTCGGACGGCCGTGGCCGGGGCGATGCCTCGGCCACGGCCGTCTGCTTGGATGAGTCTGATCATCTGGCTCGGGGGGCACACATGGGCACGTTTCGGCGCACCAACCTGTTCTACGGCGTCGACCACGAGCAGGTGTACGCCGCGCTCGAGGAGTTCTGGCTCCAGCAGGGGCACACGCTCAGGCGCGAGGACGTCAACAACGTCAATCTCGACTCCTACGAGCTGCACGAGCGCCGCGGCGACTGGACCGTGCTGGAGTGGACCAAGGGGTGGGAGTGGGACCTGCGCCGCCGCGCCCAACTCCACGTCTCGCGCACGCTCGACTGCCCAGGGCTGCTGGTGTTCATCTACGACGATGACTTCTGGGGCTGCGAGCTGTTCCACCATGGCACGGTGATCGACCAGTTCCAGCAGGAGAGCGACGTCAGGGGCTCGTTCTTCGACGACCTCCCGATCGAGGGGCGCCCCGACCTCCTCCTCGCCGCATTCCCGGCCCTGGGCCTGGACCCGGACCACGCCCGTGGCTATCTGACCCACTACAGCATCTACGACCCCTGGTACGACGAGGTCGACTGGGAGGACGACAATGACCCACTCAACCAGCCCGTCCGCCCGGACGACGGCTTCGGCCGCCTGGACGGCGGCGTCTACTGGAACTTCCAGCACTTCCTCGGCGTCGAACCCGCTCCGGTCCGGCACAGGTTCACCACCGCGCCGTCGGCCCCCTGAGGCAGGCAACGGGTCGCCTTCGTCGCGTCCGGAAAATCCGCTGGGTCATCCACGGCTCGGCCGGTAGCGTGCGGGGACGAGCTCTGGGGGGCGGATGCGGCCGATGTTGCTGGTGGACGTGGACGGACCGCTCAATCCGTACGCGGCGAAGCCGCACCGGCGCCCGGAAGGCTACCGGACGCACCGACTGATGACCCCGCGGTGGCGGGCTGCCGAACGCCGTCGGTTCACCGAGTGGGGGCTTCCCGACAGGCCGGTGAAGCCGCTGCGTGTCTGGATCAACTCGGCTCACGGACCCGCGCTCGCCGCGTTGCCCTTCGAGCTGGTGTGGGCTACCACCTGGGAGGAAGAGGCCAACGTTTTCCTCGCGCCCCTCCTGGGGCTGCCCGAGCTGCCGTTCATCGCCTGGTCCGAGCAGCGACCCGAGCCCGGCGGTGGTGTTTTCTGGAAGACGCCCGAGATCGTCGCCTGGGCTCAGGGCCGGCCGTTCGCGTGGGTCGACGACCAGATCACGGATGCCGACCGCGCGTGGGTGCAGGACCAGCACCCCGCCCCGGCCCTGCTCCATCACGTCGATCCGAGGACCGGACTGACGGAGGACGACTTCGCCCGCCTCTCGCGCTGGGCCGGGGCGTAGCCTCAGTCCCGCCTGCCGCCGAAGATGTTGAGGAAGAACAGGAACACGTTCAGCACGTCCAGGAAGATCGACGCGGCCAGCAGCGGCGCCGACTCGATGTCCTGGTTCCGTCGCAGACGCTGGAAGTCGACCAGCGTGAACCCGGCGAAGATCACCAACCCCAGCACGCTGTAGATCAGCGAACTGTGCGGGATCCGAACGAAGATCGCCACGATGCCGAAGAGCAGCAGCCCCAGCAGCGCCCAGAAGCTGACGCGCGCCACCCCCGACAGGTCCCGGTCCGTCGCGTAACCGATCGAGCCCAGCGCGCCGATGAACAGGGCGGTGGCCCCGCCCGCCTGCCACAGCGCCTGCGGGTCCGCCGTCGCGTAGTAGACCAGGGTGGGCGAGACGGCGATGCCCATGAGCAGGCCGAACGCGCCCAGCAGCGCGACCGTCGCCTCGCGTGAGCGGGTCGCCGCGAACCGCATCGCGATCAGGCAGACGAAGGCGCCGATGAACGCGATGAAGCCCGCGGCGTGCGCGAGGTTCCGGCCGAGATACGCGCCGAGAGCGAAGAGCCCGGCGGTCATGGCGACGAAGCTCATGGTCCGGGCGAACAGGGCGTTCGCGGAGGCCCGGGGAGCCCGGCGGGTCATTGTCGTGTCGTACATGGTTCTTCCGTACCCGTGTACGACACGAAATCTCAAGGATCCGCCCCCGTGTCGGCCGGTCGTGGCAGAACCGTCACACAAGGACTCACATGAGGGAGGCCATCCAGGTCTCCACCTCGTCGGCCGCGCGCGGCAGGCCGCCGGAGAGGATGACCGGGCCGTCCGCCGTGATGAGGAAGTCGTCCTCGATCCGCATGCCGATGCCGCGCAGCTCCTCCGGGATGGTCAGGTCGTCCGGCTGGAAGTACAGGCCGGGCTCGACCGTCAGTACGTGGCCGGCCTCCAGGCGCCCCTCCATGTACGTCTCGGTGCGGGCCGCCGCGCAGTCGTGGCAGTCCAGGCCGAGCATGTGGCCCGAGCCGCAGAGCGTGTACCGGCGGTACAGGGTGCTGTCGGGGGCCAGCGCCGCCTCGGCGTCCCGCAGCAGGCCCCACGCCTCCAGGCCCTCGGCTATGACCCGCACCGCCGCGTCGTGGAAGTCGCCGTAGCGCGCGCCGGGCCGCAGCGCCGCGATGCCCGCCGACTGGGCCGCGTACACCAGCTCGTAGACGCGGCGCTGTGCGTCGCTGAACCGGCCGCTGACCGGGAGGACCCGGCTGACGTCGCCGGTGTAGAAGGAGTCGGCCTCGACGCCCGCGTCGAGCAGCAGGATGTCGCCGTCGCGGACCGGGCCGTCGTTGTGGATCCAGTGCAGCGTGGTGGAGTGCGCGCCGGACGCGGCGATGGTGTCGAAGCCGAGGCCGTGGCCGTCCAGACGGGCGCGGCGGTTGAAGGTGCCCTCGATCCACCGTTCGCCGCGTCCCAGGCCGGTGGCGTGGCGTAGCTCGGCCACGACGTCGTGGAAGCCGGCGACGGTCGAGTCGATCGCGACGCGCAGCTGCTCGATCTCGAACTCGTCCTTGACCAGGCGCAGCTCGGACAGGAACGTGAGCAGCTCCCGCTCCGCCTCGGGCGCGGGCGCGACTGCGGCGTCCACCAGGGCGTCCTCGCCGCGTACGACCCGGGTCGGCACCGCGGCGCCACCGAGCGCGCGCTCCAGGCCCTCGCGGGTGGCTGCCTCGACGCCGAACGCGTCGGCGGTCTCAGCGAGGGTGCGCCGCCGCCCGATCCAGAACTCGCCGTGCCGCCGGTCGCTGTAGAACTCCGCGGCGCGCGGCCCGGCGTCGCGGGGGGAGCGGTCGCGGGTGAACAGGGTGACGTGGTGTCCGTTGCCGTGTGGCTCGAAGACGAGGACGCTGTCCGGCACGGCACTGGTGCCCTGCTCGGCAGTCAGGTGCACGAACGCGGAGTGCGGGCGGAAGGCGAAGTCGAAGTCGTTGCTGCGCAGCTTGAGCCCGCCGGAGGGGATGACGATCCGCTCCCCGGGGAACCGCTCGGACAGCGCCGCGCGCCGCTTTGCGGCGTAGGCCGCGCCGGGCAGCGGGGGCAGCGTCCGCGCGCTGTCCGCCCAGCCCTGCCGGAAGTTCTGCGCGAGTGCCTGCGGCACCGCCTTGTCGTGGCTCTGCGTCCCGCGCTCCGCACCGCTGTGCCGCTCCACGGCATGCCTCCGCTCGTCGTCGTCCTCGACCAACGGCGCGACAATACCATTGCACATATGACACGACGCCAGACCTGCGTCAGGAAGGTTGGCCGACGGCGCGCCAGCAGGCCGCCGCTATGTCGTCGAGCTGGGCGGACGTCAGCTCGACGCCCCCGGCGGCCAGACGGACGGCGGGGCTGAGGGAGAGCTCGTACAGGACGTCGACGGGGAGCGGAAGCAGCCGCCCGGAGAACACCGGCTGGGCCACCTCGGCCACCAGCGGGTCGTCCGCGTCCGCGAGTGCGGCCCGGTGGGCGGCGCCGCGGTAGGGGGAGTGCTCGACCTGGAGCAGGAACCGTGCGTGGTCCGGGTGCGCCCGCAGGTGCTGGTAGCAGGCCAGCCACAGGGCGCGGAACCGCTCCTCGGCGCCGAGGTCCGGGGCGAGCCCCGGGGTGACGGCCCGGCCGAGCTCGGACTTCGTCTCGACGTACGCGGCCAGCACGAGGGCGTCCTTGGACGCGTAGTGGGTGTAGGCGGTGCCGGTGGCCACCCCGGCCTCGCGGGCGATCGCGCTCATCGACGCGCCGCGGAAGCCGTCCCGTGCCACCAGCGTGCGCAACGCGGCGCGTACGGCCGCCGCCTTGTCGGCCGGCGCCTGGGCCGTGGCCGCCCTGGCGGGCATCGCGTCGCCCGGCGCCGCTTTGCCCGGCGCTGCTTTGCCGGGCGCCCCGCCGCCAGGCGCCGCTCCGCCCGGTGCCCCGCTGTCCGGCGCTGCTTTGCCCGGCGCTCCGCTGCCTGGCGCCGTGCTGCCTGCCGCCCTGCCCGCCGCCGCCCGGGCGGCTCGGGCCGCGCTCACGCGCCGGCCGGGGCGCGCACGTCGATCGCGACCCCGGTCTCGCGCTCGGAGACCTCCCAGAGTCGCGCGACGGCGCGGTCCATGCCGAGCCGGCGCAGGACCGGCTTGCGCACCGGAGCGCCGTTGTTCACGAACAGCGGGCCGTAGAACTCGCCGCCCCTGGCCGCCGGATCCGTGGCCGCGCGCAGCTGAGGCAGCGCGCCGTCGTCGGGCGACATGCCCGTGCGCTGGGCCATCGCGTGGAAGAACCGCTGGGAGGCGCCGCCGCCCGAGCCCTGCACGCTGACCGCCTGCAGATCCGTGTTCGACAGGCCCGGGTGCGCGATCAGGCTGGCCGTCCGCGCGCCCGCCCGCTCCAGCTCGCGCTGCAGTCCGAGCCCGAAGTGGAAGTTGGCCAGCTTGGCCTGCCCGTAGGCGCGCCAGGGGCCGTAACGGCCCGTCAGGTGAGGATCGGCCACGTCGACGGCCCGGCCCATGTGGTGGGCGGTGCTGGTCACGGTCACGACGCGGGAACCGGGCGTACGCAGCAGCGCGGGGAGCAGGAGCGCGGTCAGGGTCCAGTGGCCGAGATGGTCGACGCCGAACTGCATCTCGAAGCCGTCGACCGTCCGCGCCTCGGAGATCGCCATCACGCCCGCGTTGTTCACCAGCAGATCGAGCCGGTCATGGGCGGCCAGCACGCGCCCGGCGGCCTCCTTGACCGACGCCTGCGAGGACAGGTCGAGCGCGACCAGTTCCAGCGAGGCGTCAGGGACGGCCGCGCGGATCTCCTCGACCGCCGCGGCGGCCTTCTCCTGGTTCCGGACGGCCATCACCACGTGCGCGCCCTTGGCCGCCAGGTCCCTGGCGGTCACCAGGCCGAGCCCGCCGTTGGCGCCGGTGACCAGGGCCGTGCGGCCGTGCTGGTCAGGGATGTCGGTTGCGGTCCAGCCCATCGCGCACCTCCGAATGAATGTTCATTCAGCCTGCGCCTGCCGACTCAGCGCGGCACGTGCGGGATGCTGCCCTCCAGGTGCCGCAGCAACTCGGCGAGGCGCTCGGCGAGCTGCTCACGGTGTTCGGGCGGCAGGCCCGCGAGGAGGGTCTGCTCGCGGTCGAGCTGGTCGGGCAGCGTCCGGTCGGAGAGCGCCTGCCCTGCCTCGGTCAGGGTCAGGTGCGCGACGCGGCGGTCACGCGCGTCGGTGCGGCGCTCGACCAGGCCCTGCTCCTCCAGCCGCCGCAGCCGCTTGGTCACCGCCGCGCCCGAGGCGAACGTCTCCCGGGCCAGCTCGCCGGCGGTCAGCGGGCGGCCGGACCGCCGCAAGGTGCCCAGCAGGTCGAACTCGGCGCGGGTCAGCTGCTCGGGCCGGAGCTGGGCGTCGGCGGCCTGCTGAAGCAGCGCCGCACACCGGTTGATCCGGCCGATCACCCCGATCGGCTCCAGATCGAGCCCTGGATGCACCTGCTGCCACTGCCGCATGATCCCGGTGACGATGTCCTCCGGCCCCCGGGCGGCCGCCGTCGTCGGCGCGGGCTCCGTCGTCTGTTCAGACACGCGCCGTCTCCCGCTCCGCCAGCAGGGTCAGCATCCTGCGTCCCTCGCGCTCCACCTGTGCCACCTCCTGCGACTGCGACGGTGCCGGTCGCTGCCACCACTCTCCCGCATGTCCGTCGGCCGACTCCCGCAGCTCGTGGAGCGTGTCGGCGAGGCGTGCCCGCACCACCTCGCGCGGCGGCGCGGGCGGTGCGGGCGGCGTGCCGGGCGCGGTGACCCCGGTCCGCGCCAGCGTCTGCGCGGCGCGCGCCTGGCCAAGCGCCACGGTGAGGCGCTCACCGGCCCGCCGGTTGGTCACCAGCACGGCTGCCGCCATGCCGAGCGCGGCGCCGAACAGCGTGTCCAGCCAGCGGTCGCCGACCAACGCGCCGAACGGCTCCACGCTCGTCAGGCTCACCAGCAGCAGCGCCATCGGCGTCACGAAGACCTGGCCCAGCCCGTAGTTGCGGGTGATCGTCGCCTCCGCCCCGATCTGGCATCCGGCCACGAGCAGCAGCGCGCACAGCGCGCCGACCCCGGGGGTGCGGACGAGCGGCACGGCCGCGGTGAAGACGGCCAGGCCCAGCAGGCTGCCGAGCGTTCGTTGCAGGGCTCGCTGGAAGGAGACGCTGGTGTTCGCGCGGTGTACGGCCGCGGCGGTCACGACGGCCCAGTACGGGTGGCCGACCCCGACGGCGAGCGAGGCCAGGCCCGCCAGTGTGCAGCCCAGGCCCACCCGCAGGGCGAGCGGCAGGTGCGCCCGCAGCGGACGCGGTGCCCTCGGTCGGGCCAGCGTGAGCGCGGGCCCGTGCTCACGTACGAGCGCGGGCGCCAGGCAGACCAGCCAGGCGATGAGACCACCCACCGCGACCAGCGCCAGGTGCGCGGGCACCTGCGGGAGGCGCTGCGGCAGGAAGAAGGCCGCGGCGCTCGCGAAGGTGAAGATCACGTTTCCGGGCGGCCCGAGCCGCGTCGCGTCGCAGAGCAGCTTCTGTGCCGCCGCCACCGCCGACGCCAGCAGCACGAGCACCACGGCCGACCGTACGAGCGACGCCGCTGTCAGCGCCACTGCGACGCTCGCCACCATGCCGCCGGCCACCCACGCCAGCGTCCGCGCCCGCTCGCGGTAGGGAAGCGCGTGCGCGAACAGCGCGCACATCGTGCCGGCGCTCGTGTAGGGGACGAGGTCCAGCCGTCCGGCCGCGAGGAGCAGCAGGTTCGGCAGCAAGGTCGCCACGGCGACGCTCAGGGCGGGGCGGTGCCACGGCCCGACGGCGGGCCGCAGCCGCAGGGTGCCGCGCAGCGGAAGGGGGGCGGGGGAGGGGTGGTGCATGGAAACAGTTTAGCAAGTGTTTTACTCGTGAAATAAATCCGCTCGGCGGAAGCCGGGCAGGCGCCGCACCAGCGCCCGTACCTCCCCGATCCCGAGCGCCCGGCTGACCAGCACGAACGCCTCTCCCCGAGCGGTCCCGGCGCCGTGGAATGGTGGGACCCGTAGGCGAACAGCAGCACCGCCAGTTGCGGGCCGAACGCCAGGAAGAAGAACGCGGCCGGGACGATCGCCGCCCCGGTGCCGCGCAGCGCTCGCGACAGGTCGGCGCGGGCGTCGTCGATCCGCCGTTCCGTCACGGCACGCGTCAACCCCGGCAGCATCGCCGTCACCAGCGAGACGGTGACCACCGACTGCGGCAGCAACCACAGGCTCTGCGCGAAGAAGTACGCCACGCTGCCGGCCCCAGCCCGCGTCGCGTCCTGCGCGTTGGCGAAGCGGGTGACCACCGCCAGGGCCACCTGGTTGGCCAGCACGAACAGCAGCGTCCAGCGGGCGGCGGCGACGCTGCGCCCAAGGCCCGTGCCCCGCCAGTCGAAGCGATCACCGAGCCGGGTGACGGTTCGAATCCGGATCATCCACAGATGTCCGATATCCCTCCGCTATCCCTCCAGGACGGTCAGCGGGGATCCGACCGGGTGGGCCTCGCGCAGCGGCTCGGTCAGGTGCACGACGTACGGGCCGTTGCCCCGGCAGCTGTCGATGCTGACGACCTCGTCCTCGATCCGCGCCCGGCACGGCACCGGCACCGTCTGGGTGATGGTCAGGTGGTGGTTGCGCCAGTGGATCGGGTCGGTCGGGTGCGCCGTGGTGACGGGGGCGACGGCGGAGGCGAGCACGGGGTCCATGGCCGAGCACAGTACGCCCGAACGGGGGTGCTGGGGAATCCCTGACGGTCGACCTTTTCGCTGGTGGGACGCCCTTTTCGGGTGTCCTGGCCATGCCATACGAGCTCCGCTCGACGGGCGCCTTCGGAACTTCCGATTCCGGTCCCGGAGTTGGCGCAGGGTCAGTCGAAGGGGGCCGGTCACCCCGGCGTTCGGGTGATGCGGCACCGCCCCGGGCGCGGCCGACCGGGTGTCCGCATGCCGGAATGCCACGATCGTCGCGCGGGGGACCGGCTTGCCCACCAGCTGACAAGGAGAGGGTGTGTCCCACCACCTGAGCGGTCCCAATCTGCGCTCCCCGAAGGGCGACGCGCGACTGGACCTGACCGACGTGTTCGTCTTCCCCGCCGCCGAGTCCGGCCGCACCGTCCTGATCATGGACGTCAACCCCTTCGCCCCGACCCAGGGCGACGCCTTCCACCCCGACGCGGTCTACCGGCTGAACGTGGACACCGACGGGGACAACCAGGCCGACCTGGCCTTCAGCTTCGTCTTCGCGCCGCCGCGCGACGGCCACCAGACCGTCACCGTCCACCGCGCCGAGGGCGCCGACGCCCGCCGTCACGAGCCCGCCGGACCGGCCGTCATCTCCGGCGCGGCCGTCGACTTCGGGCGCACGCCCAGCATCGTCAGCAGCGGCGGCTACCGCTTCTTCGCCGGCCTGCGCAGCGACCCGTTCTTCGCCGACCTCGACGGCATCGTCAACGACTTCCAGTGGACCGGCAACGACTTCGGCCTGGACAAGAACGTCTTCGGCATTGTGCTCGAGGTCGACGACGACGAGCTCGGCCCCGGCCCGATCGGGGTCTGGGCGCGCGTCAGCCTGCACGAGAACGGGGAGCTCGTCTCCGTCGACCGCGGCGCCCACCCCTCGCTGACCGCCTACTTCAACGCCGAGGACGTCAAGGACGCCTACAACGCCGGTGAACCGGCCCAGGACTGGGACACCTATCGGGAGGCGTGGACCGCGGTCCTCGCCCACACCGGCGGCTACGGCCAGGCCGAGGCCGAGGCAGCGCTGCGCACGGTCCTGCCCGACATCCTGCGCTACGACCGCTCCCGCCCCACCGCGTACCCCAACGGCCGCACCCTGCGCGACGACGTGACCTCCGCCCGCCTCGCCATGATCTCCAACGGCAGGATCACCGACGACCGCATCCCGCCCCACACCGACCTGCTGTCCGTCTTCCCCTACCTCGGCGTCCCCCACCCGGTCACTCCGTAACCCCGGGCCTCCGGCCCGGTCGTCATCCGGGAGGGTCCTTCGCAAGGGCCCCTTCCGCGCCGCGCCGCTCGCCTCGCCTCGTCCCGGACCCCGGGCCTCCGGCCCGGTCGTCATCCAGGCGGTGGGGCCTTCGCAAGGGCCCCTTCCGCGCCGCTCGCCTCGCCTCGCCTCGTCCCCGACCCGGGCCTCCGGCCCGGTCAGCGGCCTGGCAGGGAGTCCTTCGTTCGGGTGGTGGTGTCCGCCAAAAGTGGAGTTGTGAGGTGGGCGGGTAATACGGTCACGGCGTGATCGCCGACCTGACGCCGGCCGACCTGGTGACGGACCCGGCCGACTGCCTGCCCATCTTCGAGGAGCGCGTGCGCGCCGAGCAGCGCCGTCTGGCGCTCCTTCAGGAGGTGATCAGGGAGCTGCGCAGCATCGAGCAGGCGCGCGCCCGCCTCCAGCTCCTCCTCGACGGCGACGCCTCGGCCCTGGACCTGCCCGAGCCCGACTTCCCGCTCGCCGGCCTGTCCGGCCTGTCCGGCCTGCCGGACCTCGGCGGGCGGGACCCGCGCGAGCTGGTCTCGCCGGTCGCGCTCGTCCGTGCACCCGGCCGTGGCCGCGCCGCCTCCGTCCCGGGCGCCCGCTCCGGCGCGGGCGGCGGCGCAGGTCGGCAGGGTGGCCGTCGCGGCCGCCCCGGGCGGCACCTCGACCGTGCCATGGAGGTCCTGGCCGCCGAGCCGGACCGGCGCTTCAGTGCGCCGCAGATCGCGTCGATGATCGGCGCCGACGCGGACTGGCTGCGCTTCGTCCTGCACAGCGCGGCCAATCGCGGGCTGGTCCAGCGCCACTCCCAGGCACGCCCGATGGGCGGTCGCGGACGCCCCGTGGTGATCCAGTTCAGCGCGGCCCGGCCGACCCATCCGGGCTCCGGCTGAGCCTGCCTCAGTCGCAGGCGGCCGCCGCCAGGAACCGCTCCCGGTCGACGACGGCCCGGTCCACCTCGCCCGAGGCGACGATCCGGTCCGCGCCGTCCACGGCCCGCACGTGGAACGTCAGTCGCCGCCCCTCCGAGCCGCCGGACACCTCAGCGCTGACGCTCACCCAGCCGCCGACCGGCGTGGCGCGCAGGTGCGTGATCCGGACCGCCGTTCCCACCGTGGTCGCTCCGGGCCCGACGAAGGGCGCGGCCGCCCGCACCGTCGCGGCCTCCAGCCACGCGACCAGCCGGGGCGTGGCCAGCACGGGCACGTCGCCGCTGCCCAGGGCGATCGCGGTGTCGGTCTCGGTCACCTCATGACGCATGCCGTCAGGCTACCGTCCGGGGGCGGGGACAGGCCGGCAAGAGCCGCGCCCCCACGTCAGCCGCTGTCGCCGATGGACACGATGACGGCGGCGGCCTGCCCGGTGGGTGTCCGGTAGGTGACGTCGTCGCCGGCCCGGTGGCCCAGCAGCGCGAGTCCGAGCGGGCTGTCGGAGGTCACCAGAGCCTCGTCCGCCTCGTTCGCCACCACGCCGACATGCAGCGTCTGCGTCGTCCCGTCGCCGAACCGCACGGTCACCGTGCTGCCCACGCCGACCTCGTCCTGGCGCGGCGGCCCGGCCTCCGCGGCCTGGCGCAGGCGCAGGTGGACCGCGTCGATCCGCGCGTCCAACCGCGCGACGTCCGTGGCCCGCTGCAGCTCGTCCGCCTGGTCGGCGCGGTCGCCGGCGGAGTCGGTCACCCCGAGCGTCTCCGCCGCGGCCCGGCGTTCCTCGCGCAGGTCGGCGAGCTCCTGCTCGAGCGCCCGGCGGGCGGAGAGGCTGATCGGCTCGGGTTCGCTGCTCATGGGCTGGCTCCCGGGAGGGAAGAAAGGAACAGAAGGGACCGGACAGTGACAGAACACCTGATTCCCACCGTTCACGCAACGCCGCGCCGCCCCCGTGCAGCGTTTGTCCGGCCCCGGCGGGGGAGCGCATGCTGGACGCAGGGCCGAGGGCGCAGGCTCCGTCGGCCCGGCGAGGTGAGCCCATGGAGACGGTGATCTGGACGTCCGGCCTGACCAAGCGCTACCCGCGCGCGAGCGGCCCGGCCGTCGACGGGCTGGACCTGGCCGTCGGACGTGGAGAACTGTTCGGGCTGCTCGGTCCCAACGGGGCCGGCAAGACCACCACGGTGGGCATGCTGACCACCCGGGTCGTCCCCACGGCCGGCCGCGCGGTCGTCGCCGGCCTCGACGTCGTGGCCCGGTCCACGCTGGTCAAGCAGCTGATCGCGGTGGTGACTCAGCAGAACACCCTGGACCGTTCGCTCACCGTGCGCGAGAACCTGTACTTCCACGGCCTGCTGTTCGGCATGCCCTCGCGTCGCGCCCGCGCCGCCGCCGACGAGATGCTGGAGCGGTTCCGCCTGGCCGCCCACGCCGACGACGACGTCTTCATGCTCTCCGGCGGCATGGGCCAGCGCCTGATGGTGGCCCGGGCGATCCTGCACCGGCCGGCCGTGCTCTTCCTGGACGAGCCGACGGCGGGCCTGGACCCTCAGAGCCGCCTCGCCCTGTGGGAGGTGCTCGCCGGTCTGGTCGCCGAGCGGCAGACGATCCTGCTGACCACGCACAACATGGAGGAGGCCGACCGGCTCTGCGACCGGGTGGCCATCATCGACCACGGCCGCGTTCTCGCCCTGGACACCCCCGCGGCGCTCAAGCGCAGCATCGAGGCCGACACCCAGGTGACCGTCCAGCTCGCCGCCCCCGACGCCGCCGCAGCGCTCCCGGACGGTCACGGCCCGGACGGTCGGGGCCCGGACGGTCAGGGCCCGGCGCTGGCGGCGTTGCTCGCCGCCCGCGTGCCGGGGGTCGTCCGCACCCGCGTCGTGGACGGCCGGGTGGAGCTCCAGCTGCGCGGCCGCGACCGCGTCCTGCCGCGGGTGCTGGAGGCCGCGGAGTCCGGTGGCTTCCACGTCGCCGACCTCTCGGTCGCGCAGACGACGCTGGAGACGGTCTTCATCCGGCTCACCGGCAAGGAGCTGCGGGACTGATGAGCGCCGAGACCTTCCCGACCGCGGCCGCCACCCCCGCGCCGCCGCCCGCCCCGGCGGCGATCCGCCCGGAGCGCTCCGCCGCGGCCGCGAGCCGTGCCGCGCTGCGCGCGCTGATCCGGCGGGACCTGACCGTGCTGCGCAAGAACTTCGGCGAGTTCGTCGGCCGGACGATCATGCAGCCGCTGATGCTGGTCTTCGTCTTCCTCTACGTCTTCCCGACCATCGGACAGGGGGTCGGCGCGGGCACGGGCCGGGCGGGGGAGTCGGCCTTCGCGACGGTGCTGGTGCCGGGCGTGGTCGCGATCTCGATCATGTTCCAGGGCATCCAGTCGGTGGCGATCCAGCTCTCGCAGGAGTTCGGCTACACCCGCGAGATCGAGGACCGGGTCCAGGCGCCGTGCCCGATCTGGCTGGTGGCCGTGGCCCGGGTGCTGTCAGGGGCGACGCAGGCGCTGATCTCCGCACTGATCGTCTTCCCGATCGCCGCCGTGGTCCACGCCCCCGGCGTGCACGCGCATCTGAGCGTGCACTGGTGGGTCGTGGTCACCCTGATCCCGCTGGCCTGCGTCGCCATGACCTCGCTGGGTCTGGTGCTGGGTACCACCTTCGAGCCGCGCAACATCGGCCTGATGTTCGGCTTCGTGGTGCTGCCGCTGGTCTTCCTCGGCGGCACCTACTACCAGTGGACCCGCCTCGGGGCGGTGCACGTGGGAGGCTTCCACTGGCTACAGGTGCTGGTGCTGGTCAACCCGCTGATCTACATCGCCGAGGGCATGCGGGCCGGTCTGACCGACGCCGCGCACATGCCGCTGGTCGCCGTCTACCCGGTGCTGATCGGCTTCTGCGCGCTGTTCCTGGGCGTCGGCCTGCGCAACTTCCGCCGCCGCGTGCTGTCCTGAAGGCTCGCCCTACCGGCCCGTGCCGCGGGCGCGCCGGAGCAGCCGGCAGGCCACCGTCGACAGGGTCTCGCGGGGCGGGCCCGTCGGCGCGGACCGGCCGTGCAGCCAGGCGTCGAACAGCGACAGCGGCGTGTCGCGGCGCACGGTGAGCCGGCACAGCCGCAGCGGGTCGTCCGAGGTCGTGCTGAACGCGTCCGCGGTGGCGCACGCCGCGTCCCAGCCGGCCAGCCGCACCGCCCGGCGCACCATCGGGCCGTGGTAGCCGAACGGGTAGGCGTACGTGGCGACCTCGTGGCCGAGCGCGTCCTCCAGGTCCTGCTTGCACCCCTCGACCTCGGCGTGCAGCGCGCGCCCGGAGAGGGTGTCCAGCGCGGCGTGGGTGCGGGAATGGCCGCCGATCTCGACGCCGTAGGCGTCCAGTCCGGCGACCTGGCGCCAGTTGAGCATCATCGCGGGAGGCAGCCGCGAGCCGGTGGGACTGCCGCCGGGCGGGTGGATCGCGCCGGTGACGACGAACAGCGTTGCCGCCAGCTCGCGGGCAGCGAGCATGGGGGCCACCGTCCAGTAGAAGTCGGCGAAACCCTCGTCGAAGGTCAGCACGACGGCCCGGGGCGGCAGTGGGGGCCCGCCGCGGATCGTGGAGACCAGCCGGCGCAGCGGGACCACCGACATCTGCGCCCGCACCAGGTGGTCGAGTTGCTCGTCGAAGCGGTCGGGGCTCACCGAGAGCGGGGCCGCCCACTCGGGCGGGTTCTCGGCGACCGAGTGGTACTGGAGGATCGGCACGACGCTCACCGCGCGCCGTCATCTCCTTCGTCGGCGTCGGTGTCGGCGCGGCCGGTGGTCGAGGCCACTCCACGCGGGTGTCCATGCGGCCGCGCCGACGCCGGCACGTTTTCGGGGCTGTGCGTCGTATGGGCGGCGGGGCAGGGGCAGGCCGCGTCGGAGCTCCGGCCGCGCCAGCTCATCGGGGCAGGCCCGTCCGTCAGGCCGATCGCGGCCAGCCACCGGCGCACCGGGGCGAGGGCGAACACGGCGAGGACGAGCAGGACCACGGCGGCGACCGTGAGGTAGCTGCCGAGGATGTCGGTGGGGTAGTGGTCCCCGAGGTAGACGCGCCCGAAGCCGACCGCGAGCGCGAAGAGCACCCCGGCCACGGCGCCGACGCGGCGCAGCCGCCCCGTGCCGGCCAGGGCCGAGACCACGATCACCAGCAGCAGCGTCGCGGTCGTGTCGTGGCCGCTGGGGAAGCTGCCGGAGTTGTCGGGCGGCTGCACCCACAGGGAGGCGGGCGGCCTGGGGCGGTCCACCACGGCCTTGAGCACCAGGGCCAGCGTCCACGCGGCTCCGGCCGTCACCAGCAGCCGCGTCGCGGCCAGGCGCCGCCCGCGCAGGACGAGCACGCCGATCCCGAGCACCAGCGCGGCCACCCCGACGACCTCGGCCGAGGCGTCTGTCAGCCACCGGAAGGCGTCCGTCGTCCCGGCCGTCCGCCACGGCGCCACGGCCCGGTCGATCCGCAGGTCCAGCCGGGTCATCCCGGCGACGTGCACCAGCGCCGCGAGCACGAGCAGCGTTCCGAGCACCGTGAAGCCGGCCAGCGCCGGCGGGCCCGGCCGCAGGCCGCCGTCCGGCGCGGGGTTCCCGCCGAGGCGCGCCTCACCCGGCCGGTCGGTGCGCGGCCGTGGGCGCTGTGCGTCCGTCGCCGACCGGTGCGGGGGGCGGAAGCCCGAGGTCGCGGTCATCGTGGTGCCTCCTCGGCCGGGCGCGCGGAGCGGGCCAGCGCGCGGCAGACGGTGTCGACCTGACGCTCGGTGAGCGCGGGATGCATGGGCAGCGACAGCAGCCCCGGGAAGAGCGCGTCCGCCCCGGGGAAGCCGCCCGCCGGGCACAGTGCGGTGCGGCGGAAGTACGGCATCCGGTGCAGCGGAACGAAGTGCACCGAGGTGCCGATGTGCTGCGCGGCCAGCCGCTCGACCAGCTCGTCGCGCCCGCGGCCGAAGCGTTCCTCCAGCACCCGCACCGCGTACAGGTGCCAGGCGTGCCGGCCCTCGGCCGGCGCCAGCGGCAGGCGCAGGCCCGGGACGTGCCGCAGCCGTGCGGTGTAGAGCGTGGCGAGGGCCTCGCGGCGGCGCTGCCACTCGGGAAGATGCCGCAGCTGCATACGGCCGATCGCGGCCTGAAGGTCCGTCATGTTCGCCTTCAGGCCCGCCTCGTCGACGGTGTAGCGCCAGCTTCCGCCGGGCTGGTAACGCCGCCACGCGTCCGACGACATGCCGTGCAGGCGCGCGCGGTGCACCCGCTCGGCCAGCTCCGGGTCGTCGGTGGTCACCATGCCGCCCTCGCCGATCGGCAGGTTCTTCGTCGCGTAGAAGCTGAAGCAGGCGGCCCGGGTCAGGGCCCCGACGGGCCGGTCGCCGACGTAGGTGTCGAGCGCGTGCGCCGCGTCCTCGACGACGAGCTCCAGCGGGAGCCCGGCCGCCGCCGCGAGCTCGTCCAACGGGGCGGGCGCACCTGCGAGATGGACCACGACCATGGCGGCGGGTTTTCCGCACCGCACGACCGCGCGGGCGGTCGTCAGCGCGGAGGGCATGCCGGTGCGCGGATCCACGTCCACCAGGACGGGCAGCAGCCCGGCGTGCAGCACCGCGTGCGCGGTGCCGCAGAAGGTCAGAGTGGGGACCAGGACCCGGCTGCCCGCGGGCAGCCGCAGGGCCCGGAGGGCCAGTTCGAGCGCGGCGGTGCAGGAGCTGACCCCGACCGCGTACGCGGCCCCCACGTACGCGGCGAACTCCCGCTCGAACAGGGCGGTCTCCGGGCCGGTGGTCACCCAGCCGGAGTCGAGCACCCGCAGGGCGGCCTCCCGCGCCTCGGCGCTGATCTCGGTCCGCGCGAACGGCACGGGTTCTTCGGGCTCGGGCTGTCCGGCACGGGTCGAACCGCCTACGAGGCGCCCCTCGAAGACGCGGTCCGCAGGACCGTCGGGGAAGGACCGGCTGACGTCCATGGCTCGCTCCTCGTCCGGCGGTGGACCCGCCGGACCTCTGACGCTAGGCCCCGGGCGCCCGCTGCGGATCACGCAAAGGTACGAGGCGGATCTCGCCCCGCCGCATGAGCCCCAAGCCGCCGTGCGCTGCCACGATGAGGGCACCTCCTCGCCGGTGCGGTCCTGCGGGACGACCGGGACCGCATCGGCGGGGCCGTCCAACAGCGAGTTGGCCATCGGAGGTCGGCGGATGGAACTCAACGAAGCGCTGCACCGGATCGTGATCGGCCACTGGCGGCTGCTCATGGTGCTGACGCTGCTGCCCGTGCTCGTCATCGGAGCACTGCAGATGCGGGCCAGGCCCGGCTATGCCGCGACCGCCCGCCTGCAGGCCTCCAACCAGACGCCGAGCACGACCACCGAGGCCGACGCGGTGCTGAACCGTGCCCAGGGGTTCGCGACCAGCCAGTCCGTGGTCGAGAGGGCCCTGCAACAGGCAGGGATCACCGACCGCACCCCGACGAAGATCGAGCAGGAGACCTCGCTTTCCCGGGTCGGCACCTCGACCGTGCTGAACCTGACGATCACCGACGCCGACGCGCGTACCGCCGTCGCGGTCGACTCCGCGCTGGCGACGCAGCTGGTCACCTACCTCAACGGCGGACCGCAGACCACCAGCGACGCCTCGCTGGTCAGCCAGCTCACCGGCCAGGAGCAGGCGCTGCTCGGGCAGCGCAGCCAGGTCGCGGCCCAGCTCGCGCTGGCCCGCTCGACGGCGGAAAGTTCCAAGCTCTCCGCGCAGCTCTCGGCGATCGACCAGCAGCTGGGCGCGGTGCAGGCGGAACTGAACGGGATCAACAACAACTCGGCCTCGGTCATCTCCCAGCCCTCCGACGCGCACCCGGCGAAGTCCTCCATGGTCACCGACGTCACCCTGGGCGCCCTGCTCGGCCTGGTCACCGGCCTGCTGCTGGCGAGCGTCACCGAGACCGTCCGGCCGCGCGTCGCCGACGCCGGCGCCTTCGGCCGGGAGCTCGGCGCGCCCCTGCTCGGCGGCATCGCGCTGGACCGTGACCGCAAGGGTGACGAGGACGGCGACGAGGGCGCGGTCGTGGTCCCGCCCGAGACGCGCGTGGGTGTCCGCCGCGCCGTGGCGCACCATCGCGTCGGCACCCTGGTGCTGACCGGGCCCGACCCGGACCACCGGCTGGCCCGCGTCGCCGCCGCGCTGGAACGCGAGCTCGGCGCGCGGGGCGGCTTCGCCGGACGGCCGCAGCAGCCCACCCTCAACGGCGACGGGGCCGGTGCGCACGCGGCCGCGGGCCGCGCGGCCCAGCACGCCGCAGCAGGCGCGCTGCTCGGTGCGGCGCAGCTTCTGGAGGCCCCGGAGTTCACCGACCACCCCGACCTCGCATCCACCCGCCCCGTCCGGGTCCGCGTCCTGTCCGAGCTGGACGACGCCACCGACCGCGCCGCGTGGGACGAGCCGGGCCGTGAGGGGCTGCTGGTCGTCGTGCCGGACCTGGCCTCCTACCGTGAGCTGCGCCGCATCCGCCACCTCGCCGACGCGACCGGCTGGCCGCTGGTCGGCGTCCTTGGCCTGGAACGTGACCGCAGGCGCGGAAGGCGGTGAGCCCGATGACCACCATGGCAGGCGAGAGCCCCCGGATCAGGCTCGTATGGGGGACCGACGGCGAACGACCGGCTCCCCAGGGCCCAGGTGCCGCGACGCTGGGCTTCGCGGGGTCGGGCCACCGCGCTCCGGGACACGAAACCCTGGACTTCGAGCGACTGAGCCGCGAAGGAGCGGGCCGCGAGGAAGCGAGCGACGAAGGGCGGCGCCAGGATGGGCTGGGCCCGGACGGGCTCGGTTTCGACGGGCTGGGCTTCGACGGGCTGGGAGCCGTGCTGCACGCCGCCCTCGGCCTGCTGGCCGCAGGCGGCCGGATCCGCCTGGTGCGGCCCGGCGAGGGTGCCGACATCGTCCACACCGTCGGCGGGGGCGCCGCCGCGCGCGGCAACGTCGAGGACGGCGCCGCGCACCGGGTCCACACCCTGCCCGCCGTGCCGCTGCACGCCGCGCGGACGCTGCTGCCCGGCTGGTGGTGGGGGCGCCGCGAGCGCCGCCGCGTCGGGCCCGGCGCCACCTGGCTCGTCCACGGCCGCGTCGCGGCCCAGCTGCTCGTCGCCTCCGGCGCGGCGCCGGGCGAGCAGGTGCACTGGTTGCCGATCGTCGCGCCACTGGGCTGCCACACTGACGGGTCCGTCGACCGAGCGGCCGTCCGCGCCCGGCTCGGTGTGCCGCCCGGAGTCGTGCTGGTCCTGGAATGCGCACCCGACGGCGGGCTCGACACGGCCTCCCCGTGGGAACGCTTCCTCGCCGCCGACCGCCGCGACGTCATGACCGTGCGCTGCGGGCTGCCGGGCCTGGCTGCTCCTTTCGACGCGCTCGTCCCCGCCGGCTCCGGCGGCGGCCACCCGGGCGGCCCACTCGACCACCGGCTCGGCGCCGCGCGGGCCGGCCGACCAGGGTGCGTGGCCGTGGACCTCGGCGCCGCCGACGCGCACGTCCCAGCCTTCCCCGAACTGCTGGCCGCCGCCGACCTGTTCGTCGCCGGGCGGCGTAACCTGACCGCGGCCAACCCCGGTGTCGCCGCGGTCGCGGCCGGAGTGCCGGTCATCGCGGTGACGACCGACAGCACGGCGGAGCTGGTGCGCTCCGGCCGCAACGGCTTCGTCGTCCCGCCCGCCCCGGCCGCCGTGGCCGAGGCCGTCCACGCCTACCTGGCCGGCGATCTTCCGCACCTGCGGACGCCGGTGGCGTCCGGCCGCAGCGGGCCCGCTCCGGACTCCGTCCTGGAGGAGCTCGCCCGGGGCCTGCTGCGCGCCTACCACTGCGCCCTGACCCACCACGCCGACCGCCGCGCCACCGACCGCGCCACCATCGCCGGGCCCGCCCCGGTCCCGGCGGGCTGACCGGCCGAGCCGGCCGAACCGGAGAGACGACCATGCAACTCGTGCACCGCGACCACCACAGCCGCCGCCCCCGCACCCTGCGGCCCCAGGGCTGCCGCACGCTGATCGTCGGCGCGGGCGACGCGGGCCGCACCCTCGCCCACGACCTGCTCGAGACCCCCTCCTACGGTCTGGCCCCCTTCGGCTTCCTCGACGACGATCCCGCCAAGCGCCGCGTCGACCGGCTCCCCGTCCTCGGCCCGCTCTCAGCCCTGGCCTCCGTCGTGCAGGGCGAGGCGGTCGACGTGGTGATCGTCGCCATCCCCTCCCTGCCGCCGCTCGAACTGGCCGCGCTGCTGCGCCAGGCCGCCGACTCCGGCGCCCGGGTGCGTTACCTGCCGGCCTTCCACGCCGCCGTGCAGCGCGGCAGCCGCGCCGGGGACCTGTGGGAGGTCTCCCCGACGACGCTGCTCGGACGCGAGGAGATCAACGTGGTCCGCGCGGCGACCCGCTCCGTCGTCGCGGGCCGCCGGGTGCTGGTCACCGGCGCGGGCGGCTCCATCGGCAGCGAGCTCTGCCGGCAGGTGCGCTCCTATCACCCCTCCGCGCTCTACATGCTCGACCACGACGAGTCCAACCTGCATCGCCTCCAGCTGGAGGTCACCGGCAAGGCGTTGCTCGACACCGACGAGCTGCTCGTCGCCGACATCCGCGACCGGGCCCGGGTGGACCAGATCTTCGCCACGCTCCGCCCCGAGGTGATTTTCCACGCCGCCGCCCACAAGCACCTGCCGCTGCTGGAGCTGCACCCCTGCGAGGGCGTCAAGTCCAATGTGGCGGGCACCCAGAACCTCGTCGAGGCGGCCGTCGCGCACGGCGCCCGCCGCTTCGTCCTCATCTCCACCGACAAGGCCGCCGCCCCGACCTCGGTGCTCGGCGCCACCAAGCAGCTCGCCGAGTTGATCGTCCGCAGCCACGCCGGTGAGGGCACCGGCGTCGGCTCGGTGCGCTTCGGCAACGTGCTCGGCAGCCGCGGCTCCTTCCTGCACGTGCTCGCCCACCAGATCGCCAACGACGAACCGGTCACCATCACCGACCCCGAGGTCGACCGGTTCTTCATGACCGTCGAGGAGGCTGTGGGCCTGGTGCTGGAGGCGGCGGCGATGGCCGAGGCGGGGGAGACCTTCGTCCTGGACATGGGCGAACCGGTGCGCATGGTCTCGCTCGTCGAGACGTATGCCGCGCTCGTCGGCAAACCGGACGTGCAGATCCGCTTCACCGGCCTGCGGCCCGGCGAGAAGCTCAACGAGACGCTGTTCGCCGAGGCCGAGGAGAACGTCCCCACCGCCCACCCGCGCATCTCCGCCACCCGCGGAGCCGTTCTGCCCGACGACCTCGACACCGGCCTGAAGGAGCTCTACGAGGCCGCAGAACGTAACGACGGCGGCGCCGTCCGGCGCCGGATGGCCGCCCTGCTGCCGGAGTACCGGCCGCCGCTGCTGACCGAGCCGGCCGCCCGCGACCTGCTCGACACCCTGTGGCTGGACGACTTCTGATGCGCGCCGCACTGGTCCAGGCCGGAGAGCGGCTGGTGGTCTCCTGCGCCGAACGGCGGATCGCCCACCTGCTCGCGGAGGCCTGCCCGGACGCCTGGCACCCGGTCGGGAACACTGTTCCCGACATCGAGGTCTTCGTCTCCGCCGAGCGCGCGCCGATGGACCTGACCGGGGCCGAGCCGCTCACCCGCGGGGCCTGGCTGCGGCGCGGTGACGTGCTGCTCACCAACGCCGCCGGCAGCGGCTTCGACCTGGGCGTGCGCGTCGAGGGTGACCGGTTGCGCGTCGAGGCCCGCTGGCGCCCGCCGCTGCGCGAACACGCCGCCGCCTACGCGCTGCGCTCCCGCTTCCACCTGCTCGCCCGCGCCGCGCTGGTGCAGTACCCGGCACTGTGGTGGGCGGGCCGTCGTGGCCGCGCCCCGCTGCACGCCGCCGCCGTCACCGTCGGCGACGCCACCTGCCTGCTGGCCGGACCCGGCGGCATCGGCCGCTCCACGCTGCTGCTCCAGGCCGTCGCGGCCGGGGAGCACGCCTGCTCGGACAACCTCTGCGTCAGCGACGGCATCTGGGCCCACGGCCTGATCGAGCCCGTCCGCGTCGAGGGCGGCGGTGGCCGCCGGATGGCCTACGGACGCAGCGAACGCTCCCTGCCCGGCCGCGTCGACGCGCTGCGCCCGGACCGGCTGGTGGTGCTGCGGCGCTCCAACGCCGCCTGGCCGGTGGTCAACCCGCTCGCGCCGACCGCCGCCGCGCGCGCCGTCACCGCGGGCACCTACATGGCCGGTGAACTGCGCCGCTACTGGGCCTTCGCCGCTGCCCTGGCGCTGGGCACCGGCATCGGCCCGAGCCACCCGGAGGTCGCCGAGACCGCCGCCCAACTCGCCGCCCGGCTGCCCGCCTACGAGATCGTGCTCGGCGCAGCCCCGAGCGCGGGCCTGGCCGAACTGCTCGCCGACGCCTCGGCGGTCATGTCATGACCGCGCTGCGGATCGCCACCGTCATCACCCGGATGCAGGCCGGTGCCGGGGTGGTCGCCCTGCGCGGTGCCCTCGCCCTGGACCCGAGCCGTTACACCGTCACCTTCGTCGCCGGCAGCGGCGACCGGCTGATCGACGAGGCACGGGCCGCAGGCCTGGAGGTGCTGCTCGAACCGTCCCTGCGCGCGCCCATCGCCCCCCGCGACGACCTGCTCGCCCTGCACCGCCTCACCCGCCTCTTCGCGCGGCGCGGCTTCGACGTCGTGCACACCCACAGCTCCAAGGCGGGCGTGCTGGGACGCACCGCCGCCCACCGCGCGGGTGTGCCGCGCATCGTGCACACCTTCCACGGCTTCCCGTTCCACGAGTTCCAGTCCGCCGCCCGCCGTGAGGCCTACGTCCGTATCGAACGGCGCGTCGGCCGCTTCACGGACGTGGCGCTGTGCGTGGGCACCGCCGTCTCCGTCGAGGCGGTGCGGCGCGGACTGGTCGGCCCCGAACGGGTGCGCACGATCGCCATCCCGGTGCCCACGGGCGCGACCACCGTGACCCCGCAGACCCGCACCCGTGCCCGCCGCGCCCTCGGCCTGACGGCCGACGGGCCGGTCGTCGGCGCGGTGGGCCGCCTCTCCTACCAGAAGGCACCCGAGGACTTCGTCGCCGCCCTCCTCGCCCTGGACCGGCCGGACGTGACCGGGGTCTGGATCGGCGGCGGCGAACTGGCCGACCGCATGACCGCGCTGGCCCGCGAGGCAAGGCCCCGGGCCCGCCTCGTCCTCGCGGGCGAACGCGGTGACGTGCCCGACCTGCTGCCCGCCTTCGACGTCTTCGCCCTGCCCAGCCGCTACGAGGGGCTGCCTGTGGCGATCTGCGAGGCCATGGTCTGCGGCGTCCCCGTCGTGGCCACCGCCGTCAACTCCGTGCCGGACGTGGTCTGCCCCGGTGAGTCGGGGCTGCTGGTCCTGCCCGAGCGCCCCGGGCAGCTGGCGGCCGCGATCGGGTACCTGCTCGACCGGCCCGCCGACGCCGCGCGCATGGCGGCCGCCGCCCACGCCCGCATCGACGACCGCTTCACCGAACGCGCCCTCGGCGAGACCCTGACCGCCGTCTACAGCGACGGCGCGCCGCAGGCCACACCCCTCGACGCGCCGTCCGGGAACCACCCCGGGCCCGTCGACCGCCACCACGCCGTCTTCCAGTAGCAGGAGGGGACATGCGCATCGACGTGTTCTCCGCCCACCCGGGCGCCCGCACCGGCTCCGACCCCACGCGCCCCTTCGCGCCACTGGGCCCGGCCGACGACCTCACCGTCTTCGACAGCCCCGACGCCCGCGCCGATCCGGCGCTGCTGGCCAGGCTGCGCGACGGCACCGCGACCGCCGACCTCGCCGCCCCGCCCGTGGTGCTGCCGGACTTCTGCCACAAGGAGAAGTCCGAGATGCCCTCCAGCATCGCTGTAGCCACCCGCGACGCCATCCGGCCCGCCCTGACCGACGCCGCCCTCAACTGCGGCATGGCGCTGGCCACCCTCGACATCGAACGCCCCGGCCCCGCCGCCGTCACCGACTTCTACCGGCGTGTCCGCGAGCGCTACCCGGACCCGCCCGGCTGGCACCCCGAGCTCAGCCGCGACGACGTGCTGCGGGCCGCCGTCACCGGATCCGGCTTCGCCGCCGACCGCTACGGCATCGACCGCCACGACCTGGACCGCGTCGAGGAGTTCGGCGTCCTCCCGGTCGACCGCTACGGCGGCGCCCGCCGCGCGCGCCGTGAACTGCCCTGGCTCTGCGTCCAACTGGCCCGGCTGCGGTTCGGCTCGATCGGCCCCAGCACCCACTTCCTGGAACTCCAGGAGGTCGAGGAGGTCTTCGAACCCGAGATCGCCGCCCGCCTGGGCCTGCACCAGGGTCAGGTCACCCTCCAGTTCCACAACGGCGGCGGCGTGCTGACCAGCCAGATCGGCGAGCTGTACGCGCGCCGCAAGGCCGCCTCGACGCGGCTGCGCGCCCAGATGTCGGTGCAGAAGCCGCTCACCCACCTGCTGGCCGGCTCCCCGCTGCGCGCCCGGCGGCGCTACGAGGCCTACTTCACCGCCGGCTGCCCCTCGGTGGCCGCCGACTCCGACGAGGGCCGCCGCCTGATGCTGGCCCAGCGGCTGTCGATGAACTACGGCTTCGCCTACCGGCTCGCCACCTATGCCACCCTGAGGGCCTTCGCCGCCCAGGCCTTCGGCGACGAGGCCGCCCTGCGCCTGGTCGTCGACTCCCCGCACAACTCCGTCTACGAGGAGCAGGTCGACGGCGCTCCCGCGTTCGTGCACCGTCACAACGCCGCCCGCGCCTGGACCCCGGAGCTGATGCGCGGGCACCCCGCGTTCGCGCGGACCGGACAGCCGCTGCTGGTGCCCGGCACCAACCGCACCTCCTCGTTCCTGTGCGTGCCCGCCCCGCAGGCCCGGCGCAGCCTCTACACCGCCTGCCACGGCACGGGCAGCATCATCAGCGCCTTCGCCCGCGACGGCCGCTCCGGCGCCGACCCCTACGGCCGCCACACGCTGCGCTACGGCTACTCCGACACCGCGCCGCAGGAGATCCCGCAGCTCGACGACCTCGGCGTCGACGCCGCCCTCGACATCCTCACCGGCAACGGCCTGGTCAAGCCCGTCGCCCGACTGCGCCCCTTCGCGGTCCTGACCTGACGGCGGGTGGCGACATGGCGATCGAGCTGCAGACGACACCGGACCGCACCGGCCCGCCCCGCACCACGCCCGCGACCTGGCAGGACCTGCTCCCGCCCGACCGCCGATACGTCGCCCTGCCCTCCCGCGACGACCCGGTCGTCGTCGCTCTCGACGACCGGCCCGTGCTGGCCTACCTGCGCACCTCGCTGCTCACCGTGCCCCCGCACAGCCGCCTGCCCGGCTGGGCCTTCGCCGCCGCCTGCGCGCTGCTGCGCCTGCCGCCGACCTGGCGGCTGACGCCTCATCTGGCCTCCGCGCCGCGCGCGGGCGACCTGCCGCGCCCGACGGTGGGCGCACCCGGACAGGCCATCGTCGACCTGCTCGCCGCCCACGACGGCCGGATCCTGCTGCTGCGCCACAGCCACGATCCCGACGGCAGCACCCTGCTGCTCCTGTTCGGCCCCGCCGATCCCACACCCCGGCTGGCCGTCAAATTGCCCGCCCGCCCGGGCGCCGCCGCCCGCGTCCTCGCCGAGGCGGACCGGCTCGACATCCTGGCCACCCTCCCGATCGGCGTACTGCGCCGCACCGTGCCCGAGGTCGTCGCCCTGCTGGGCCACCCCGGCCAGCCCGCCCTGGTCACCACCGCCCAACCCGGCACCCCCATGCTGGTCGGCTACCACCGCCACGGACACACCGCGCATCCCGACGCCGTCCGGGCCGACCTGAGGGCCGCCCTCGCCTGGCTCACGGCCTTCCAGGCCGCGACGGCCGGCGAGCCCGCGCCGCTCGACCTCGCCCCCGGGGTGCCGGAGGCCCTGGCCCGCCACGACGGCGCCCACCCACGCCTGGAGCACCTCGCCGCCCTCGGCCGCCGCCTGCGCCGCCACCACGCCCGCCAGGTCGCCGTCCACGGCGACTACTGGCCCGGCAACATCCTCACGCTGCGCGGCACCGTCAGCGGCGTCGTCGACTGGGAGCGGTCGCTGCCCTGCGGCAGCCCGGTCCGCGACCCGGCACGCTTCGTGCTCAGCTACTCCCAGTACCTCGACGGTCACACCCGCCCGGGCCACCGGGTCCGCGGCCATGCCGGCCTGCTCGGCGGCGGCCCGGCCGCCTCCCTCGCCTATTCCCTCGACGGCTCCGGCTGGTACCCGGACCTCGTCCGCGCCTCCCTCACCGGGGCCCTGGCCCGGGCCGGCGTCCCCACCTCCTGCGCCCGCGACACCGTCCTCGCCGAGCTCGCCGCCCTCGCGGCGGAGGCCACCGACGAGCCCTACCGCGCGGGCCTCCTCGCCGCCTTCGACCGCCTCACGGGCCTGCCCGGGGAGGTCGCGCCATGACGACGACCGCGCTGCTCCCGCGCCCCGCCCCCGACGCCTCCCCGGAGCCGGAGGCGCTGCCGGCCGCCGCGCCGAAGCGCGGCACCTCGGAGCGGGCCGCCGTGGTCGCCGCGTCGCTCGCCATGGTCTTCCAGCCGATCCTGCAGCCCACCGGCCCCGGCCACACCTCGCCCGTCGACCTGTTCACCCTCGCCACCCTGCTCTTCACCGGCGTCTGGGCCGCGACCTGCGGCCGCCGCCTCGGCGCGCCCTATGTGCTCCCCATGTCCCTGCTGATCATCGGCGGCGGCATCGCCGGGCTCGCCGGGCCGCTGCCAGGTACCTCGCTGCTCCAGCTCGTCCAGGACCTGGTGCTGATCGCCTGGACCGCCGCCCTGTTCAACCTCGCCCGCCGCCCGCACGCACTCGGCACGTTGACCGCCGCCCTCGCCTACTCCGCCGTCGGCTGGGCCGCCCTGCTCGACCTCGCGTCCGTCGCCCACATCAGCGCCGTCGAAGGGATCTCCGAGGCCGACGGCAACCGGCTGCTGTTCACCTTCGGCGACCCCAACTACGCCGCCGCGTACTGGGTCGTGGCGATCCTCGTCGTCTACGCCACCCGGCGTCCGCGCCGCCGCGCCGCGCGGCTCGCGGGGTACGCGCTGCTGCTGTGGGCGTTCGCGCTGTCGGAGTCCAACGGCGGCCTTCTGGAGCTCGTCATCGGCGTGGTCTTCGTGGCGGCCGTGCGGGTGTGGCGCCGGCACGGGCTGGTCGCCTCGATCGCGATGGTCCTGGCCACGGCCGCGCTGCTGACCACGGCCCTCAACGCCGTGCCGCTCGGCACGGTGCAGAACTGGGCCGCCCAGTCCGGACAACCGCTGCTGGTCAACTCCATCGGCCGCAGCGACAACAGCACCTCGCAACGCGGGACCCTGATCAGCGAGTCGATGCAGCTCTACTACTCCAACGGCGTCCTCGGCACCGGCCCGCGCACCACCAAGCAGCTGTTGACCGACCGCCAGTACCCGTACGCCAAGGAGGCGCACGACGACTACCTGGCCGCCCTCACCGAACGCGGACCGCTCGGCGTCATCGGCATCGTGACGCTCGTCCTCGCCGGGGTGATGCGCTCCGGCCGGGTCCTGCGCGCACCTCCGGGCCGCGGCGCCTTCGGTGCACAGGTGCCACGGCCTGCGGGGCTGGTCGCCGCGCTGCTGGCGATGGCGGTGGCCGGGGCCTATTACCAGGTGCTGCACTTCCGGTTCGTGTGGATCCTGCTGGCCTTCGTCGCGGTCCTGGCCGCGGGGCCGGCCCGGGAGCTCGTAGCCCGGTCCGGCAGGTTCCCCGCGCCCGGTGCGGCGCCGACGCGCCCGTCCCCGCCCCCCGCGCCGCCGTTCCGCTCCGCCGCGCTCCGCCCGGCACCGCCCGCTCCAGCGCCGTTCTCCTCCGTTCCGTCCCCACCGTCGCCGCCCCGGCCCGCCGCGCCCCCGCCCGGGGCGGGCGGCCGGCCGCCCGCCGCGCCACCGCCGCCGACCACCCTGAGCGGCCTCTCCCCGGCGCTCCGCGCCCCGGGCTCGCCCGGACACCGTCGAGCGCCGGGCCCCACCGGCCTGGGACGCCGCAGCGTGGTGACCAACCTCGCCGCCCAGGGCGTCGCGCTGCTGGTCGTCTCCGTCGCCAGCCTGCTCGTCGCCCGCCTGTCCGGCGCCGCCGTGCTGGGCCAGTACACCCTGCTGCGGGTGCTGCCCTGGCTGGTGGGCGTCGTGGTCAGCTGCGGCCTGCCGGTCGCCTCCACCTACTTCCTCGCCGCCCGCCCGGACGACCGCCGGCTCCGGCCGACCCTGGCCGTCCTCGCAGCGGCCGGGGCCGTCCTGGGCACGGCGCTGTGGCTCGTGCTGACACCGCTGCTCCAGCGGGTGCTCTTCGCGGGCCTGCCCAAGACGCTGATCGCTCTCATGGGCGTCACCGTGGTCACCCAGCTGCTCACCGTCTGGGGCAAGGCCTGCTGCCAGGGCAGCGGCGACATGCGCGGCGCCAACCTGGTGATCGTCTGCGAGGAACTGCTCTTCCTGCCCGCCTACGCCGGGGCCCTCGCCCTCGGGCTGCACGGCATCGAGGCCGTGGCGGCCGGCATGGTCGGCGGCGGCCTCGCCGCCACCGTCACCGCCCTCACCCGCCTCGCCCTCACCGGCTTCGGCCGCGGCTGGGCCCGCCCCACCCGCGAGATGGCCGGCGAGGTGCTGCGCTACGGTGCCCGAGGACAGCTCGGCAACGTCCTGATGCTGGTCAACCTGCGCCTGGACTTCGTCGTCCTGGGCGCGCTGGCCGGACCGGCCGTCCTCGGCGTCTACGCCGTCGCCTCGAAGTTCGCCGAGCTGATGCGGCTGCCCGCCGCCGCGCTGAACTACGTGCTCTACCCGCGCTTCGCGCGCCAGGAGCCCCGCGAGGCCTCCGCCGACGCCCGCCGTCTGCTGCCCCGTGCCCTGGCCGGGACCCTGCTGCTGACCCCGGTCGTCGCCGGTGCCGCCGTCCTGGCCCTTCCGGTCCTGTACGGGCGGGCGTTCCACGGCGCCGTGCTGCCCGCGCTGATCCTCCTCGTGGGCCTCGCGGTGGAGGGCGCCGCGGCGGTCTCCTCCGCCCACCTGTGCGGCGTCGGCCGCCCAGGTGCGAACTCGCTCGGCATGGGGGCCGGGGTGGTCATCACCGTGGTCCTGGACATCCTGCTCATCCCGCGCCACGGAGCGGTGGGTGCCGCCGTCGCGTCCAGCGTGGCCTACCTCGTCACCACCAGCATGCTCACCACGATCAGCCACGCCGTCGCCCGCCGCGCCTCCAACCGGGCCGCGCCGCCGACCGCGTCACGCGACGAAGAGGAAGAGGAGGAGTGACCATGGCCGCCTCCACCGTTCCCGAACCCGGGCTGCCCCGCCGCGGGGCCGCTGTCCTCCAGTCCGCCGCCGCCCGCGCACACGCCCGGACGGTGGCGGAGATCCGCCCGGACACCCGGCTGCGCCGCTGCGTGGACGTCACGGCCGCCGCCGTGCTGCTCGTGTTCCTGCTTCCGCTCCTGCTGCTGGTCGCCCTCGTCGTCGAGCTGACCAGCGAAGGCCCCGCCCTCTACCGGCAGCAGCGCGTCGGTCGGTTCGGCGAGCCCTTCACCATCTGGAAGCTGCGCACGATGGTCGTGGACGCGGACCGTGGTGGTCCGGCGGTCGGCGGCAGCACCGACCCGCGGATCACCGCCGTCGGCCACTGGCTGCGCGAGACCCGGCTCGACGAACTGCCGCAGCTGGTCAACCTGCTGCGCGGCGACATGACGCTGATCGGCTCACGCCCCGAGGTGCAGCGCTTCCTGCCCTGCTACACCCCGCGCGAACGGGAGATCCTGAACACCCGCCCCGGCGTGCTCGGCCCCGGCGCGCTCTACGGCGCGGACCGCACCGATGAGCTGTGCAGGGCCGCGGATCCCGACGCCTGGTACGCCGCCCACCAGTTGCACCCGAAACTCGCCCTCGATCTCGCCTACCTGGCGGACCGTCGCCTGCGTACCGACCTCGGGCTGCTGCTGCGGACCGCCGCCGTCGTGCTCGGCAGGGCACTGCCCACCCCCTGACCGCGACCCGCGGCGCCCCCGGCCAGTGCGGTCGGGGCGCCGCCCTCGGCATTGTGCTGCGCGAACACCGTCCGGAGCGCGGCCGGGGCGTTGACCAGCGTCGTGTCGTTCTTCTGGGTGCCCCAGCTGTACGCCTGGTCGAACACCGGGTTGGGCACGAACTGCCGCCACACGGCCATCATCTGGGCCGCCTGGTCCGGCGTCGGCAGCAGCCACGGTGCGCCCTGGTCGTCACGCCACCCGCCGCCGCCGAAGGCCTGGTAGACCGGGACGACGTCGGACAGCGGCCAACCGACGGCCTGCGCCGCCTGCAGGAAGGTGCTGATCTGGTTGAGGTCGCAGCCGTGCAGTTCGGCCCGGCATGGGTACGGGTCGATCCCCACCAGGTCGATGTGCGTGTTGGCCGGGCTGTAGAAGTCGCCGCGGTTCACGTAGGACGGCGCGGCCGCCATGCCCAGGTCCATCATCAGGAAGAACGTGTACCGGCCGGGGGAGTGCTGGTGCAGGTAGTCGCTCTCGGCGGCCAGGTTGGCGGCCGGGCATTCCGGCTTCCAGCGGCCGTTCGGGTCGGGCTCGTCCATCAGGTAGTAGCCGAACACCTTGGGGGAGTCGAGATACGGCTGGACCGCGTCGACGAACGCCGGTGTCACGCCGTCGCAACGGCCTACCCAGATGAGCGCCTTGACGCCGGAGGGGAGCGCGTCCAGCTCGGCGGTGGTGGCGACCTCCGCCAGGTCGAAGCCGAGCGCACCCGGCTCGAACCGTTGCGACGTGTCGAAGTTGGTGTTCGACGCCTCGTGCAGCGTCGCCGTGCCAGGACGCGCCGGTGGCGCGGCCGTGGCGGGGGTGCCGTTCTGGACCGGCTCGCTGAGCGAGGCCGTCTGCACCATCAGCACGAGCAGGGCGGCGGCGACGGCGGTCAGCGAGGCGCGCCCTGCGAGGGCGGTGCCCTCCATCAGCACACCTCCAGGGACCGAAGCAGGCCGCCCGACGTGGCGGCGGGCGCCGCGTCAGAACCCCTGCGATCCCAGGGTAGGCCGGGAACGGGCGCGCTCCCTACGGCGAATGACGCAGGGCTCTCTGCGCAGCTCCCAGTACCACTGCCTGCGTCGTTCGACGCTGGTGCCGGGCGCTCGTGCGGCCGAGCCTGGATCCATGTCCGACAGCGACCACACCCCCCTCGTCCGTGTCCTGGTAGCGGACCGTCACCGTGCGGTCGGCGAGGCCCTCGCGCTGGGGTTGCGCAGGGCGGGGCTGGCCGCGGAGCCGGCCACCGGCACCGACGAGGCCCGCCGTATCGCCGCGGCCCGGGTGGACATCGCCCTGCTGGACGCCGGCCTGCTCGTCGCCGACCTGCCGGCCGCGCTGCGGGAGTGGGTGGGCCGACCCGACGTCCCCGTGGTCGTGCTCGGTGACGAACACGCCGGCCAGGACGGTGGCGCGCTGCTGTGCGCGGCGGTCCGTGCCGGGGTGCGCGGCTGGGTTCCGCGCAGCTGCCCGCTGCCGGACCTGCTCGTGGTCCTGGACGGCGTCCTGCGGGGCGACACGTGGATCCCGCCCCGCCTGCTGACCCCGCTGCTGCGGGAACTGACGCGCCCGGACGGCGAGTTGGACGAGGCCGCGCGCCTGTCCGCGGCGCTGACCCCACGCGAGCTGGAGGTCCTCGGTCTCCTGTGCGCGGGTTTCACCCGCTGCGCGATCGCCGACCAGCTGTTCGTCTCCCCCCGCACGGTCCGCACTCACGTCCAGAACATCCTCGCCAAGCTCGACGTCCACTCCTCCCTGGCGGCCGTCGCCCTCGCCCGCCACGCCGGCCTCGCGCCGTAGCGCTCCCGCGCGCGGTTGCCGCGCCCCTGGCGGCTGCGCCGCCTACCGCTGCACGACCAGCCCCGCGCGGTGGGCCATGGCCACGGCCTCCAGCCGTGAGTGCACGCCGAGCTTGTCGAGGACGTTCTGCACGTGTGTGCGTGCGGTGTTGGACGCCATGCCCAGGGCACGCGCCATCTCCGCCGTGCCGTCGCCCTCGGTGAGCCGTTCCAGGACCTGGCGTTCGCGTTGCGTGAGCCACCGCAGCGGATCGTCCTGCTCCGCGCGTTCGCGCCGCAGGTGCCGCAGGGTGTCGCGGCTCAGGTCGGGCGTCAGCACCAGCTCACCGCGCAGGATGCGTGCCAGCGCCTGCTCGATCGCGTCGATGCCCTGGTCCTTGGTCAGGTAGCCCACCGCGCCGACCTCGATCGCTGCGGCCACCGACTCCGGCTCGGTGTCGGTGGAAAGGACCAGGACCCGGACGGCGGGTGCCTCCGCGTGCAGTCGCTCGATCAGCTCCAGCGCGGACCCGTCCGCCAGGTGCAGCTCGGTCAGGCAGACGGCGGGATGGAACTCGAGCGCCGCCCGCAGGACATCGTCCCGGGTGGTGGCTGTCGCGCGGACGCGGAAGCCGCGGTCGGCGAGGGTCAGGGCGAGCGCGTCCAGCAGCAGGCGGTAGCCGTCCCCGATGACGATGGGGACTGCGGACTCCTGTGGATCGGGTGGGGCCTGGGAGGGGAGTTGAGGGGTGCTCCGGGGGTGTACGGGGGTGCTCATGGACGATTGCCTCGCAAGGCACGGGGCTTCACCCGGAGATCAGGTGTCACCCGGGAACGACAAGGGGGTCCAGCCGCCGGGGTCACGGGCGGGGACCTGCCCTGCAGGATGAAGGAGGACGGGGCCGACGGGCTGCGACGGCAGGGTGCGTACGCCCTGCCACGTCACCGCAACCGAAAGAGCGCCGGTCGCTCTCAGACGCTCACAGCGTCGACCACCACGTCCGGCGGCCTCGTACCCTCGTCAATGCCGCACGAGGGGAGCGCCACCAGGGGTTCAGCCTCGCCGCGCGCAGGGGTGCCTGTCAAGGGTATTCATCCCGCTTTGTCAAGTCTTTGCTTATATGTCCGATATGCGACGAACGGTTGACGCGGCCACTACGCCGCCCGAGCGAACCTGCCCACGGACTGCCGAACACCGCTGGTGCGCCTCCCGTCACCGGACTTGTACTGGGGCTTGCTGACCCCGGACGAAGCAGGGAGATGGGCGGAACCATGGCGCGACTGCGACTGACCCTCCGTTGGATCCTCGTCGTGGCGCTCGCCCTCCTCGGGCTCGCGGTCGTCCCGGCACAGGCGCAGGCCGCGCCCGGCTACGTGCAGGGGACCGCGTTCACCACCTCCAGCCGGGTCGCCTCGCTCTCGGTGAGCCTCACCGGGGCCGTCGGCGCGAGCCACCTGCTGGTCGGCTGGTTCGCCGAGTACAACGCCGCCGGCCAGGTGCAGGTGTCCGACAACGTCAACGGCGCCTGGACACGCGCGCCGGGCTCGACCGCCTTCCAGAACGACACCGGCGACATCGCGCTGTACTACGTGCAGAACGCGAAGGCCTCCACGGGCCTGACCGTCACCATGCGCGCCAGCGCCCCCGCCTACTTCCAGGGCTCGATCGCCGAGTACGCGGGCGTCGCCATCGCAGGTCCGCTGGACCAGGTGCTGTCCAGCCGCGGCGTCGGCACGGCCGTCGACACCGGGGCGACCGCGTCCGTGCCCAGCGGCGAGCTGGTGTACTCCGCGCTGATCACCGGTGGGAACCCGGCGAGCGTCACCCCGGGCACCAGCGGCGGGCTGACCTACACCGCGCGCAACCACACCGCCTCCGGCTCGGCGTTCGAGGAGGACATCGCCTCCGGCTCGGCCGGCGCCCAGCACGGCACCGCGACCCTCGCCTCCTCCACCGACTGGTACGCCGTCGTCGCCACCTTCCGGCCCACCTCGGGCCTGGACATCCTGCCGCCGACCGTGCCGCAGAACCTGCACACCACCAGCGTCGCCGCCGGCAGCGTCAGCCTCGCCTGGTCCGCGTCGACCGACAACGTGGCGGTGACGGGCTACACCGTGTACCGCAACGGCGCGGTCCTCGCGACGACCGGAGCGACCACCACGACGTACACCGACCCGACGGTCGCCGCGAACACGGCCTACAGCTACACCGTCGACGCCTTCGACGGCGCCGGGAACCACTCCCTGCAATCCACGCCGGTGCAGCTGACCACGCCTGCCGCCTCGCCGGCCTTCGTCCAGGGTGCCGCAAACTCGCCCGGCAGCCGGACGACCACCGCCACGCTCACCCTCACCTCCCCGGTCACCGCAGGGCACCTGCTGGTCGGCTGGTTCGCCCAGTACGACTCGCCGGGACAGGTGCAGGTCTCCGACAACGTCAACGGCGCCTGGACCCGGGGCCCGGCCTCCGAGCACTTCACCAACGGCGGCGGCGACATCGCCCTCTACTACGTCCAGAACGCCAAGGCGGCGCCGTCCCTCACGGTCACCCTCTCCGCCTCGGCGGCCACGTACCTGCCGGGAGCGGTCGCCGAGTACTCCGACGTCGCCGCCACCGCCGCCCTGGACCAGATGGCCGTCGGCGAGGCCAACAGCACCACCGTCGACTCCGGCCCCACCGCGTCCGTCCCCGGTGGTGAGCTGGTCGTCGCCGGCCTGATCACCGGTGGCCAGCCGCTCACCGTCACACCCGGCAGCAGCCAGGGCGTGCCCTACACCATGCAGGTCTTCAACGGCAGCCGCTCCACCGACATCGCGGGCATCCTCTCCAGCGCGCCGGGCGCCCAGAACGCCCGCTTCACGTTGGCCAACGGCAGCGACTGGTACGCGGTCGCCGCCGCCTTCCACCCCGACCCGCCCTCCGCTCCCGGCGCGGGCCACGGCAACGGTGCGGGCAAGGGCCGCGGCACCGGTCACGGAAAGGGCGCCGCACCCACACGGGGGCGTCGATGAGCGGCGGCGGCCCCACGTCACTCCCGCCGGGGATGGACCCGGCAAGGCCCAGCATCGCCCGGGTCTACGACTTCTTCCTCGGCGGGGAGCAGCACGTCGAGGCGGACCGTCAGGTCGCTCTCAAGCTCGCCGAGGTGATGCCCGACTTCCCGTCGGTCGTCCGTGCCAACCGCGCGTTCATCCGCCGCGCCGTGCGCTTCCTTCTCGACGCGGGGGTGCGGCAGTTCGTCGACCTCGGCTCGGGGCTGGCCACCGTCGGCGCGGTCCACCTGGTCGCCCAGGACCTGGGCGCGGACGTTCGGGTGCTGTACGTCGACAGCGATCAGACCGTCGTCGCGCACAACCGCACCCTGGTCCCGACCGCCACCACCGGCTGCGTGCTGGCGGACCTGCGCGACCCCTCGGCCGTCCTGCACTCCGGGGAGGCACGCCGCCTCCTGGACCTGGACGGGCCCGTCGCGATGCTGATGATCGCGGTGCTCCACTTCGTACCCCACCGCGACGACCCGGCCGGCGTCGTCGCCCACTACCGCGACGCGCTGGCACCCGGCAGCTACCTCGCCCTCACCCACGCCGAGGACGCCTCCCGCGTCCCGGGCACCTTCGAGGCCGCCCGCCTGTTCTCCCAGGACGTCGCGCAGATCCACCTGCGCAGCCGCAGCGAGATCTCCGAGATGCTCCGCGGCTGGGACCTCGTCGCGCCGGGCCTGGTCCCCACGCCCGCCTGGCGCCCCGACCACGACCGCTCCGCCCCGACCGCCCGCCTCAACGGCCTGGCAGCCGTCGGCTGCAAACCCCCGGCCTAGCCGGCCGGGACAGGCTCTGCCATGCAGGGAGAGGCGGTTCCCGAGCTCCTCCCAGGTTTCCGGGGGGCTCAGCTCAGGTCGGGGAAGAAGATCTTCATCTCCCGCTCCGCCGCGTCGGCGCAGTCGGAGGCGTGGATCACGTTCTCCTGCACGCGCGTCGCGAGATCGCCGCGGATCGTGCCGGGTCCGGCCCGCAGTGGGTCGGTCCTTCCGGCCAGCGCGCGCACGCCCGCCACCACGTTCTCGCCCTCGACGACCATCGCGACGCTGGGCCCGGACGACATGAACTCCACCAGCTCCCCGTAGAACGGCTTGCCGACGTGCTCGGCGTAGTGCCGCTCCAGCAGCGCCCCGTCCAGCGTCCGCAGTTCCAGCGCGACGATCCGCCACCCCGCCTTGCGTTCGATCCGTGAGACGATCTCGCCGATCAGGCCCCTGGCCACGGCATCGGTTTTGAGCAGGATCAGAGTGCGCTGCGGGAACGAGGTCGGCATAAGTTCAGCTCCTGTCTGCTTTGACGGGAGTCTGGGCACCGGCGCGCGCCCCGAAACCCCCGGCGACAAAGGAAGCCCGGAGCCGCGCTCCCGCGTCGGTACGTCGACGAACGTCTCTCTCCCGAAGCCGAAGGACCTCAGGCCGACGGCCACCTGCCGCGTGCCAGGGCGTCCAGGTGCGCGTCCAGCGCCGCGAGGTCGGGCTGGTCGAAGCGGGCCTGGGCGGCCGCCCACTGGCTGGTGTCCTGCTCGTACGCCGCCGTCACGTCCCCCTCGGTCGCGCCGGTGTGGCGGGCGATCTCCACGATGTCCTCGGGATCCAGGCCGGTCGTGCGCGCCGTCGTGCTCCAGCACCACAGCAGCGCCTCCGGGAGGTCCTGCCCGCTGACACCGTTGTCCCGGGCCTGCTGCTCGATCCACCGGGTGAAGCCGGTGCGCCAGGTGTGGTCGTTCATGGGCCGCGTCGGTCCCCTTCCGTCTCGGCGTCCTCGCTGGAGTGGTGCTACCCCGTCGGAGCCGACTCGTGCCCTTCGGGGAGCTCGCACCGATGTCACGGACGTGAACATTCGATGTGGGCCCACCCGTGCGTTCCGCTCTGCGGAATATCGGCCCGTGCAAGTCGGACACCGGGGGATATCCGTCACCAAATCGTTTGCGAAGCAATCGTGTTGAAAAGGTTTCGAAGGTGGGGGCGGCTGCATGTTCATGCAAGCGATGTGGCACGCTACCCACTTCACGATCTTCGCGAGCCTGTGGACACTCTGTGCGGGGGTGTTCCGGCGCGTCGCCGCACCGCACGTCTAGGAGATACGGAACACCATGTCAGCACTCAAGCAGCTGGCGGCACTGAGCTGCGTCGGCCTGATCGCGACCACGACCGCCTGCGGCTCCTCCAAGTCGGACGGCTCGGTGGCCGGCGCGCCGAACGTGGTCATCAAGGTGGGATCGGCCAACGCGTACTCCACCCTCGACCCGGCCCAGGCCTACGACGTCGGTGCGTGGGACGTCTACTACAACTTCTACCAGCAGTTGCTGAGCTACCCGCCGGGCTCCAACACGCCCGCGGTGGACGCGGCCCAGTCGTGCGGTTACGCCGACGCCACCGACATGACGTTCAAGTGCGTCCTGCGCCCGAACCTGAAGTTCTCCAACGGCGACCCCCTCAACGCGGACGCGGTCAAGTACTCCATAGACCGCGTGATCGCGATCAACGACCCGCAGGGCCCGGCCGCGATCCTCAGCTCCACGATCAAGTCCGTGGAGACCCAGGGCGACACCACCGTCATCTTCCACCTCAAGTACGCCGACGCGACCATGCCGGCCCGGCTCAGCTCCGGCGCCGCCTCGATCGTGGACCCGAAGACCGTCCCGGCCACCAAGGAGGCCGCGACGGACGACACCAGCCTGATCGGCTCGGGCCGCTACAAGATCGACTCGGTCACCTTCACCGGCACCGGCAAGGACAAGCTCCCGAGCGAGGTCAAGTTCTCGCTCAACCCGAACTACCAGGGCCCCGACGCCGCGCCGCGCAACTCCGGCATCGACCTGAAGTACTACCCGGACCAGACCGGCACCAAGAAGGCGCTCGACTCCCAGGACGTCGACGCGGTCATCGCCGACCTCAACGCCGGCGACGTCGTCAACATGCAGCAGAACCAGCAGCTCGGCACCGGTCTCCAGGTCGACTCCGGCCCGGGCGGTGGCATCCACATGCTGGCCCTCAACACCGTCAACGGCGTCTTCAAGAACAAGACGCTGCGCAAGGCGGTCGCCGAGCTGGTCGACCGCAACGCGATCGTCGACCAGGCCTTCGCCCACACGGTCACCGCGGCCTACACGATCGTCCCCACCGGCATCACCGACGCCACCACCAGCTTCTCGCAGTACACGCGCGGCCAGTGGACCCCGGCCAAGGTCCGCGAGCAGCTGAAGAACGCCGGCATCTCGACGCCGGTGTCCATCACGTACTCGTACTACAGCAAGGGCGACCAGGCCATCACGAAGGAGGCCGAGCTGCTCAAGAACCAGCTCGAGGCCGACGGCCTGTTCAAGGTGGGCCTGAAGGACTACACCACCCACGGGAAGCTGGCCAACGCCGAGCTGAACATCAAGGTGCCGAACTTCGACATCTACTCGCTGACCTGGTACTCCGACTACCTCGACATCGACGACTACATCACCCCGCTGATCGGCCCGCACAACATCGTCTTCAACGGCTACAAGGCCCCGGCCGCCCTGATCTCCAGCGGGCTGGCCCACACCAACCGTGAGGACGCCCGCAAGGACTACGCGCAGATCCAGGACGACATCGCCAACGACGCCCCGCTCATCCCGCTCTGGGAGAGCAACCAGTTCGCCGCGACCCAGGCGGACATCACCGGGGTGCCGCTGACCATGGACAGCTCCGGCATCAAGCGCTGGTGGCTGATCGGCAAGACCAGCACCTCCTGAGCGCCTTGACCGGCCGCCCCGCCCCGCTTCGTCCGGGGGTCGGGGCGGCCGTGCGCTACGCCGTGGCACCCCGGACGATGATCTTGCCGGTGTTCCGGCCGCGCAGCATCCCGACGAACGCGTCGACGATGTGCTCGAACCCGTCCACCACCGTCTCGTCCAGGCCCAGCCGCCCGCTCTGCAGGTGCGGCACCGCGAACGCGTGGAGCTCCTCCTGAAGTTCGCGGTAGTGGCTGACCAGGAATCCCTCCATGCGGATGCTCTTCTCCACCAGCTGCGCGTAGTCGAAGCGCGGCGGCGCCGGCGCGGGGTCGTTGTACTGGCTGATCGTGCCGATCCGCACGATCCGGCCGAACTCGCGCAGCGCCCCCACCGCCGCGGCCAGCTGCTCACCGCCGACGTTGTCGACGAAGACGTCGACGCCCTCCGGTGCCGCCTCGCGCAGCAGCCGCGACGCCGGACCGTCGTGGTAGTCGAACACCGCGTCGTAGCCGACCTCGCGGCGCAGGTAGGCGGCCTTCGCCGCCGAGCCCGCGCTGCCCACCAGCCGTCCGGCGCCCAGCAGCCGGGCGAACCGTCCGGTTGCCGTGCCCACGCCGCCCGCCGCGCCGGACACGAACAGGTCCTCGCCCTCCCGCAGCCGGGCGATCCGGGTCAGACCCACGTACGCGGTCAGGCCTGTGCCGCCCAGGACGCTGAGGAACGCCGTCAGCGGGACCTTGTCGAAGCGGGGCAGCCGCCGGACCTCCACGGGGGTGACCACGGCGTGCGTGCGCCAGCCCTGCCGGTGGAAGACGATCTCGCCCTCCGGCAGCCCGGGCGTCCGCGAGGCGACGACGCGCCCGAGCGTGCGGCCCTCCAGCGGGGTGTCGAGGGTGAAGCCGCCGGGAACGTCGTCCATCATCTCCCGGTGGTAGGGGTCCACCGACCAGTACAGGTTCTCCACCAGCGCCGCGCCGGGTCCGGGCGCGGGCACGGGCGAGCGGACGAAGGCGAAGTCCGAGGCGGTCGGGAAGCCGTGGGGGCGGGCGGTCTGCTGGACGGTGAGGGCGATGTCGGTCATGACCGGACCGTAGGCGGGGAATGGGCCCGCCGGGCAGCGGGTTGGGCTCATGTGACGCACCGTTCCATGAGCACCACTCATACCCCGAGGTGAACGCCCCGTGGCCCGTCCCGGCCCGTCCGCTCGCGTGATCACGACCGCGACGGCTCCTGCGACCGCTACCGCGACCGACACCAACCTCGCTCCGCACGAGCTGCGCATCCTGGTGGCCGTCGCGGACGCCGGCGGTTTCACGGCGGCGGCCGAGGCCCTCGGGATCACCCAGTCAGCCGTCTCGCACTCCGTCCGCGGCAGCGAAGGCAAGATCGGTGCCGTCCTGTTCGAGCGCGGCCGGGCCGGCGCCCGTCCCACCCCGGCGGGGGAGCGGGCGGTGGCCCACGCGCGCCGCGTCCTGCGGCTGCTCGGCCTGCTGACCGCCGAGGCCCGCGCCGCCGCCCGGCCCGAACCGGCCGACGCGGTCGCGGGCCCGCTGCGGATCGCGGCCTTCCGCAGTGTGGCGCTGCACCTCCTGCCACCCGTCCTTCAGCGGCTGCGCGAGCGGCACCCCGCCCTCGAGCCGCGGGTCCGCATCGTTCGCGAGGTGGGGCGCGGCACCGCGGGCGAGGTCGCCGACGGACGCGCGGACCTGGCGTTGGCCACCCTGGACGGCACGACGCCGCTGCCGTCCGGGCTGGTCGCCCACCGGCTGTTCGAGGAGCCCTACGCCTTCGTCCACCCGTCCGGCCACCCGGCCCCGCGTTCGCTCCCGTTGGCCGACTGGGTGGAGAACTGCGGCTCCTACACCCGCGCCTGGTGGTCCGCCCAGGCGTGGATCCCCAGCGCGACGGTCGAGGCGGAGGACGACGGAGCGGTGCTCTCGCTGGTGAGCACCGGTCACGCCATGGCGATCATGCCTGCCCTGTCCCTGACCGCCGCACCGCGCTCGGTCGGCATCGCCGACCTCGGCCCCGACCGGCCCAGCCGCACGATCGGCTACGCCACCACTCCCGAACTCGCCTCCACCGCCCTCGTCCGCGCTTTGGTCAGAGAACTTCGCGCGGCCACCCCGGCCATGCCGGAGGCCCTGCGCGCCGCGCGTCACGCGTAGCGCTCGAACAGGGCCAGCAGGTAGTCCTCGAGCCGGCCCGCCAGCAGTTCGGAGCCCAGCTCCGTCCGGCCGAGCTCCCGCCAGGGCACCGCGACCTTCTCCGCGTCCGGCGCGAACGCCAGCGCGTCGAGCAGCCGCCAGTACAGGTGCCCGGCCCCGTCCGCGTCGAGCCGGCCGCCCGCGGCCGTGTACCGGTCCGCGAAGCTCATCCCTAGCGGGACACCGTGCAGCAGGGCCAGCGCCGTCGAGCAGTGGGCCACGTCCAGGTCGGCCGGACCCCACGAGGTCTCCACCCAGTCGACGACGCCGCTGACCCGCACCTCCTCGCCGTCCCCGGAGAACAGGACGTTGCCGGGATGGAAGTCCCGGTGCAGGAAGCACGAATCGTGCGCGGGCGGCTCGCGCCGGATCACGTCGACGGCCCGCCGCCACAGCTCCGGCCGCCGCGTCGACGCGGGCACGCCCACCCGCTCCGGTGACGTCCACGGCTGCCAGGCTCGCGGACGCGCCTTCGGAGCCACCTCGACCCGGTGGATGCGCAGCAGCTGAGCCGCCAGCAGATCCGCACGCGCCTCCGCGCCGGCGTCCTGCACCCGCACCGCACCCGGCAGCAGCGACATCAGCAGGGACGGGTGGTCGCAGAACGCCCCCGTCGCGTCGACGTCCACCAACCGCGCCGCCGGCACGTCCGTGGCCTCCAGCAGACGCAGCACCTCCGCCTCGCGCGTCAGCAGCCCCTCCGCGTGGGCCAGGTAGAACGGCTTCACGAACGCCCGCAGCACCAGTGCGCGCCCGCCCGCCGGGCCGTGGACGTCCAGCCGGCGCATCCGCGAGGTCCAGCCCCCGCGCAGACCCGTCGCCTGCTCGATCCGTTCCCCCGGGCCGAGCCCGCGCTCGACCCATGTCCGCGTCGTGCTCCACTCCCGCGCCTCGACCTCGTCATCGCCCGGAGCCCCGCCCTCGATTTCGATCATGAAGGCAGGCTATCGCCACCCCCGCGCCGCACGGACTGGATCACCGCCCACGCCACCGAGACCGCCGGCACCGCCACCACCGCGCCCACGAACCCCAGCGCGATCGTCCCCGTGATCACCGAGATGGCCACGACCACGGGATGGAGCGAGACCGCCCAGCTCATGATCAGCGGATGCAGCAGATGTCCCTCGATCTGCCCGATCACCACGATCAGCGCCAGCACGATCAGCGCCGTCACCGGCCCACGCGCCGCCAGCGCCACCACGCTCGCCACCGCCAGCGCGAACGGCGACCCGATCAGCGGCACGAACGCCGCCAGGAACTCCAGCACCGCCAACGGCACCGCGAACGGGACCCGCAGCAGGAACAGCGCGATCCCCACCAGGATCGCGTTGGTCGCCGCCACCAGGATGATCCCGCGGATGTAACCGGCGAACGCCCGCCACGCCGCCCGCCCGGCCGCATCCCACCGCTCGCGTCCGCCCTCCGGAAGCTGGTCGCGCGTCCACGCCCACATGCGTTCACCCGAATGCACGAAGAAGACCGAGCAGAACAGGCCCAGCGCGGCCACCGTCAGCGCCTCGACCACCTGGCTGGCGCCGCTCAGCGCGTTCTGGATCAGCGTCGACCGGTGCGCGGACACGAAGGACGACACCTTGTGCTGCAGGTCCGTCAGCGCGCTCGGACGCACATGGAACGGCGCGCCCTCCAGCCACACCTTGACCCGCTCGATCCCCGTGTCGAACTGCGCCGTCACATGCCCGGACTCCCCGGCCGCCAGCAGACCCGTCACCGCGAACCCGCCTGCCACCAGCAACAGGCACAGCAGGTAGGCGCACACGACGGCCAAGGACCGCGGCAGCACCCGCTGCAGACGTTTCGCCACCGGACGCAGTACGGCCGCCACCACCAGGCCGAGGAACACCGCGATCGCCACCGGCTGGAACCTCGCCACCAGCCGGAACGCCACATACGCCAGCGTCCCGAGCAGCAGCACCCGCCACGCCCAGCCCGCCGCGACCGCCAGCCCGTGCGGGACCAGCGCCTCCTGCGGCCGTGCCGGCCCCACCCGGCCACGACCCGCCACGCGTCCCGCGCCCGACCCGCCACCCGCGCCCGACGCGCGCACCGCACGGACCCCGCCACCGGCCCGGCCCCCGCCGACCGGACGCCGCCGCACGCCGCCCCCACCGCGCGGCAGCCGCCGGGCCGAGTCCCGCGTCATCCGCTCACCTGCCCCTGGTCCGTCCCTGATCGACCCCTGACCGCCACTGCCACCGCCGCATCCGCGCCCACGTCCCTCCACTGTCGCCCCGCCCCGGCGTCGCCGCGCGGTGGCCGGGTGGCTCGGCTGCGGCAGTCCGGGTTCGATGGGCGTAGCGGACCACCGGAGGCGCGCATGATCCTCGATCTGACCCTCATCGGTCTGGCCGTCACCCTGCAGCCGGTCCCGGTCCTCGGGTTCATCCTGGTTCTCGTCGGCGACCGGGGCGTGCTCAAGGGACTGTCCTTCATCCTCGCCTGGCTGGCCTGCCTGGTCCTGGTCATGGTCGCCGTCACCGTCCTGACCGGCGGAAAGCCGCTGCGGCCGCACAGCACGCCCTCGGCCGCCGCCCTCGCCGTGAAGCTCGCCATCGGCGTCGGCTTGATCCTTTTCGGTGAACGCCGGCGCCGCCGGCTGCGCCGGACGAGGACCACCCCGCGCCCGCCCGCCTGGATGGCCCGCCTGGACCGCGTCTCCCTGTGGACGGCCGCGGGCATGGGCGTCCTGCTCCAGCCCTGGCCGCTGGTCGCCGCGGGCGCCGCGACCGTCACCGAGGCGCACCTGTCCAGCCTCGCGTCCTACCTGCTGCTGTGCGGGTTCTGCCTGCTGGCCACCGGCAGCCTGCTGGTGATGGAGCTCTACGCCGTCCTCGCGCCCGAGCGGGCGTCAGCGGCCTTCACGGCGCTGCGCGGCTGGATCGAGCGGCACCAGGACCAGGCCATCGTGCTGCTGTCGCTGGCCGTCGGCCTGTGGCTGGTCGGCAAGAGCGTCTACCAGCTGGTGACCTGACCGCTCCGCCGCCGCTCACGGGGCCTGCGCAGGCAGGGAAGCCAGCACCTCCTCGGCGATCTTCTCCACCGGGCCGACCGCCTGGACGGAGACGAGGAGATCGGCGTAGTGGCTCAGCAGCGGTGCGGTGTCGCGGTGGTAGACCCGCTGGCGGTTACGGATCACCTCCTCGGTGTCGTCCTGCCTCCCTCGGCCCAGCAGCCGGTCGACGAGGACCTGCTCGGGCGCGGTCAGCTCGACCACGGCGTCGAGCCGGAGACCGGCCCCGCTCAGCAGCGCCTCGAGGCCGTCGGCCTGGGCGACCGTGCGCGGAAAGCCGTCCAGGACGAACCCGCGCCCGGTGTCCGGCTCGTCCAGTCTCAGCCGGACCATCTCGACCGTGACCTCGTCCGGGACCAGCTCACCGGACTCCACGTAGCGCTCCGCGTCCCGCCCGAGCGCCGTGCCCCTGGCGCCGTGGTCACGGAACAGTTCACCGGTGGAGATGTGCGGGACGCCGAGCGCGGCGCTGAGCAGGGCTGCCTGGGTGCCCTTGCCCGCGCCGGGCGGGCCGATGAGGACGAGTCGCATCTGCCGGGGTCGCCTTTCGAAGAGGACGGATCATCTGGGCCGGATGATGGTCCATACCCGGCCCGGCGTGTGCGGCATTCCCGCAAATGCACCCGCGTGCCCTTTCACCCGTGGGGGACGGTCACCACCGGGCACAGGGCGTGGTGGATCGCCGCGTGCGCGACGGGGCCGATGCGCGGGCCGAGGGCGGCGTGGTGCCCGCGCCCGACCACCAGCAGACCGGCGCCGGGGGCGACGTCCAGGACGGCGCGGGCGGGACTGCCGTGGCTCAGGTGTTCGACGACGTGCACCGCCGGGAACCGGTCGCGCCACGGGCGCAGCGTCTCGTGGAACTGCTCGGCGTCGTGGTCGGCGGCCGCGTGGTGCTCCAGTTCGTCCCGGCCGATGAGCGCCGGATGGCGGCTCGCGGCGTGGACGGCGAGCAGCGGCGTGCCGTAGCGGGCGGCCGTGGAGAAGGCGAACTCCAGCACGGGCTCGTGCCCCGGCCGGGTGCTGACGCCGATCGCGACCGGACCGGGCCCGTCGCCCAGGCGGGCCGGGTCCTCGGCGCCGCGGACCAGCGCGACGGGGCAGCCGGCGTGCGCGACGGTGTGCAGGCCGACGGAGCCGAGCAGGTAGCCGGGCACCGCTCCCAGCCCCTGGGAGCCCAGGACCAGCAGGTCGTTGTGCGCCGGGTCGCCACCGGTGGTCACCAGCGCGTCGGGTGAGTCGGCCGTCACCAGCTCACTGGTGACGCGCACGCCGGGGAACCGCGCCCGGACGTCGGCCTCCGCCTCCTGCAGGAGCCGCTGGGCGGCCCGAAGCAGGGCCTCCTCGTGCGGGATCGCCTGGGCGGTCCTGCCGTGCGTCAGCCACAGGTGGACGAGGTGCAGGGGCTGCTGCCGTCGGGTGGCCTCCGCCCCCGCCCAGCGCACGGCCGCACGGCTCTCCGAGGAGGCGTCGACACCGACGGTGATCTGCTTCATGGGTTTCCTCCGCTCCTCCCGCTCGCCTCCAGCTTGCGTGACGGGGCGGGGATCCGCCCGGGGCGCGAGGCTCGCCGTCGTCGCGCCGCGTCAGAGCCCGAGCAGGGGCGGCAGTTCGGTGAGGTCGCTGACCACGAGGTCGGCCCCGCTTGCGAGCAGCAGCTCCGCTCCCGCGCCCCGGTCGACGCCGACCACCGGCGAGAACCCGCCGCGACGCCCGGCTTCTACACCGACCACCGCGTCCTCGACCACCAGCGTCCGGTCGGGCGCGGCGCCGAGCCGCCGTGCCGCCTCCAGCAGCAGGGCCGGTTCGGGTCTTCCGGGCAGGCCCAGCCTGGCCGCCGCGAGCCCGTCGACGCGGACGTCGAACCGGCCCGTCAGCCCGGCCGCCGCCACCACCTGTGTGCAGTGGCGGCTGGCCGACACCACCGCCGTCGGCACGTCGCAGGCGCGCAGCCCCGCCAGCAGGTCCACCACTCCGGGCCGCGGGGCCGCGCCCTGCCGGCGCAGCAGCGCCAGGTAGATCCTGTCCTTGCGTTCGGCGAGCCGGGTGAGTGCGCTCGGCGCCAGGTCCTCCAGCCCCCGGGAGGCGAGAAAGGTGTGCATGCCGTCCTCCCGGGAGCGGCCGTCGACGTGGCGCGGATAGTCCGTGATCAGGTCGAACGGGGCGCGGGCCCGCTCGGCCGTCCCGGCCGGGAGCGCGCGCAGCAGGTCGTCGAAGGCCGCCTTCCAGGCCATCGCGTGCAGGTCTGCGGTGTCGGTGAGCACGCCGTCCGTGTCGAAGACGGCGCCGTCCAGCTCCGCGATCGCGATCACACCGCCAGTCAAGCACTCCCACCCGCCCCGCGCGCCCCGCCGGCGCCGGCCCCGCGCCCCGTCTCGCCCGGCGCCGGGCCGCCGGGCGCCGGGCGCCGCGTCACGGCCTGCCCTGCCCGCTCCGCTGCCCTGCCCGCTCCGCTGCCGTGCCCGCTCCGCTGCCGTGCCCGCTCCGCTGCCGTGCCCGCTCCGCTGCCGTGCCCGCTCCGCTGCCGTGCCCGCTCCGCTGCCGTGCCCGCTCC
>NZ_JBGCCA010000020.1:0-145433 GCF_041261265.1 Streptacidiphilus sp. MAP12-33 | reverse complement strand
CGCTGCATCAAGCGCTACCTCGCCCGACGCCTCTACCGCCACCTCAACAACGCCGCCGCAACGACACCAGGGGTTGACGAGACATAGAAGCTTCATTCGTCCCCGGGCTCGCCCTGGCCCGCCTCCTCTACGAGGAGGCGGTGCGGCCGATCCTGGAAGAGGAACATCCGGGGATGCCGCACGCCGCCGCGCTGCTGGGTGCGGGCTCCGAGGTCCTGGGTTTCGACACGCCGCGGTCCACCGACCACGACTGGGGGCCGCGGCTGCTGCTCTTCCTCTCCCCGCAGGACGTGGCGGCGCACGGTGCCCGCCTCCACCGTGTCCTGGCCGAGCGCCTGCCCAAGCAGGTGCGCGGCCGGTCCACGCACTTCCGGCTGGTCAACGAGCGGGTCGGCCACCTGCACCCCACCGACGGGCCGGTCGACCATCGCGTGCTCGTGCTGGACGCCGGCTCCTGGTCGACCGGGCACCTCGGTTTCGACGCCGCCTCGGCCGAGCCCGCGGTCCGCGACTGGCTGGCCGTGCCGCAGCAGCGCCTCGCGGAGATCGCCGGGGGAGAGGTGTTCCACGACGGCATCGGCACGCTCACCACCGTCCGGGCGCGGCTGTCCTGGTACCCGGACCAGGTGTGGCGGTACCTCCTGGCCTGCCAGTGGCAGCGGATCTCCCAGGAGGAGGCCTTCGTCGGGCGCTGTGCGGAGGCCGGGGACGAGCTCGGGTCGGCGGTCGTCGCAGGTCGCCTCGTCCGCGACCTCATGCGACTGTGCCTGCTGCTGGAACGCCGCTACGCCCCCTACGGCAAATGGCTGGGAAGCGCCTTCGGCCGGCTGGCGGTGGCCGAGGAGCTGACCCCGTCGCTCCGGGGAGCGCTGGCGGCGACGGAGTACCGCCTGCGGGAGCGCCACCTGTGCGACGCCTACGCGAGGGTGGCCGCACTGCACAACGCGACCGGCCTGACCGGCCCGCTGGCGACCACCTGCCGGCCGTACCACGACCGCCCGTACCAGGTGCTGTTCGCCGAGCGGTTCGCGAACGCCACCGCGGAGACGGTGACCGATCCGCACCTGCGCACGCTGCCGCGGATCGGGACCGTCGACCAGTGGGCGGACAGCACGGACTTCCTGGGGTCGCAGGAGCTGGGGCGGTCCGTCCTCGACACCCTCCCCTGAGCGCCCGCCTGACCGACCGGCCCTGACCGACCGGCCCTGACCGGCCGCCCCTGGCCGGCCGCCGGGCGAAGATCCCGAGCCCCGGGGGCTGGCCCGCATCAGTAAATCTGACGTACCGTCAGGCAACTGATCCGGCAAGGAGGTCCGTGTGACGTTCCGCCCCGTCCCGCTGGACGAGTACCCCGTGCACCAGGTGCCGCTCTCCATGCGGCACGTCGCCACCGGCGACCGCAACGCGTACGACCGCTGCATCTTCCACGTCTTCGACCACGCGGGCCGCGCGCTGCTGATCGCCGGGCTCGGGGTCTACCCCAACACCGGCGTCATCGACGCCTATGTGACGCTCAAGGTGGGCGACACCCTGCACGCCGTCCGAGCCTCCGACGCCCTCGGCGAGGACCGGATGAAGCTGGCCGTCGGGCCGATCCGCATCGAGGTGGTCGAGCCGCTGCGCGCCCTGCGCCTCGTCTGCGAGGGCGGCGAGGATGGGGAGCTGGCGTGCGACGTTGCCTGGCACGCCCAGTTCCCGGCCGTGTGGGAGCCGCACCACGTCGGGTACAGCGGGGACCGGCTGACCCTGGAGGGCCGGCGGTTCGTGCAGGCCGGGGGAGCGGGCGGGTGGATCCGGGCCGGTGGGGAGGAGTTCAGGCTCACCCCGCAGGAGTGGACCGCGACGCGCGACCGCAGCTGGGGAGTGCGGCCGATCCCCGGCGAGCAGCCCGGCCGCGCCGCGGAGGAGCACCGCACCGAGGGGTTCCACTGGGTCTGGTGCCCGATCCGGTTCCGGGACCGGTTCGTCATGGTGATCCTCCAGGAGGACGCCGACGGCCACCGCTCCCTCAACGAGGCCGTCCTCGTCCACACCGACGAAACCCGCCGCGACGAACAACTCGGCTGGCCCTACGTCGACATCGCCTACGCGCCCGGCACCCGCGTACCGACCGGCGCCACCCTCCACCTCACCGACGCCGCCCGCAAGCCCTGGGAGATCCGCGCGGAACTGCTCGGGGGCACCCCGCTCGCCGTCGGCGCCGGCTACCCGCCCGCGCAGGACTGGCAGCACGGCACCTGGCAGGGCCGCGCCTGGGTGGACCGCCGCCGCTACGACCTCACCGACCCCGCCGACCTCGGCCTCGCCGGTTACGGCGTCACCGACCACGCCGCCCGGTTCACCCTCGACGGAGAGGTGGGTCACGGCATCTTCGAGCACGGCAGCTTCGGGCGCCACGACCCGTCCGGCTTCGCCGATTTCTCCTCCGTCGCCCAGTAGAAGCGGGAGCTCCGACCCATGGCCACCCCCAGCGCCCCGCGCCCGCGCACCTCGACCCGCGACCCCGAGCAGTTGCGCTCCCGCCTCCAGGCGTGGATCTCCGGCTGGCAGCCCGGCGCGACCGTCACCGAACTGAGCGTGCCCCAGTCCAACGGCATGTCCAGCGACACCGTCCTGTTCGACCTGCTCGGGCCGGACGGCGGCGTGCGGCCGTGCGTGCTGCGCCTGGCCGCCGACCCGGACGCCTACACCGTCTTCCCCACCTACGACATGGAGCGCCAGTACCGCTGCATGGAGCTGGTCGCCGCGCACACGAAGGCGCCCGTGCCGCGCCTGCTGCGCCTGGAGGGAGACCCCGAGGCGCTCGGCGCGCCCGCCTTCGTCATGGAACGCGTCGACGGACGCGTGCCGCCGGACGTCATGCCCTACACCTACGGCGGCAACTGGCTGCACGAGGCGAGCGACGCCGAACGCGGGCAACTCCAGCAGGAGAGCGTCGACCTGCTCGCGGAGCTGCACCGCGTGCCCGTCGCGCAGGCCGGCTTCCTGCGCTCCCGCGCGCCGGGCGACACGCCGCTGCGACAGCACGTCAACGAGGCGCGGGCGTACTACGACTGGGTCGTGCGCGGCCGCGCCGCCTCACCGCTGATCGAGCGTGCCTTCGCCCAACTGGAGCGCCTGTGGCCCGCGGACGAGGGCGAGACGGTGCTGAGCTGGGGCGACGCCCGGATCGGCAACATGATCTTCCAGGGCTTCACGCCCGTGGCGGTGCTGGACTGGGAGATGGCGGCGCTCGGCCCGCGCGAGCTGGACCTCGGCTGGTTCGTCTTCCTGCACCGCTTCTTCCAGGACCTCACCGTCGCCTTCGGCCAGGAGGGCCTGCCGGACTTCCTGGACCGGGACGCCGTCACCGCGCAGTACGCGCAGGCGAGCGGGCACACTCCGCACGACCTCGAGTTCTTCATCCTCTATGCGGCGCTGCGGCACGCGGTGGTGATGCTCAGGATCGGCTACCGCCAGGTCCACTTCGGCGAGGCGGAGGCCCCGGCCGACCCCGACCGGCTGATCCTGCACCGGGCGACGCTGGAGGCGATGGTCGAGGGCCGCTACTGGGACGCGTGACGACGCGTGAGGATGCCTGGCGGCGGCCGGCACTCAGGCGGCGGCGGCCTGCTGCTGGAGCGGCGTGGGGTGGCCCACGTGCGAGAAGGGCTGCCGGCGCCAGTCGAGCTCAGGGGGCAGCGTCAGGAACTCGGCGAGGGTGGGCTCCGGGCTCGCCAGCGGCCACTCCTCGTCGGCGTCGTCCAGCCAACGGCCGGAGCCCTGGCAGACGGTGGCGGAGAACGGGTGCCAGGCCGTGGTCACCACGGCGTGCTGCGGGAAGCGCTCCTCGTCGTCCAGAACGGCGATGGGACGGTGGCAGTCGGGGCAGCGGAACCGGGTGATCTCCCAGTTCTCGGCCTCGCCCGGGTCCACGCCCGGCGTTCTGACCTCGACGTCGGCCTCGTGGTTCCGGACAGCACTGAGCTGCTCGACAACAGTCATGTGAACTCCCCCTGGAGCAGGCACGCGGACCTGTGTGGTCGCGACCATAGCGAGCACTTCCCCGTGCGGGCACCCGATAATCCTGAGCGTGCCACGGGCATGGGCCAGGACCTGTGTCCTTGCTCACACGCCGGGTCGGATAGGTTGTCCGGGTGGAGGAACTCGACCGACAGATCGTGCAGCTCCTGGTCGCGGACGGCCGGATGAGCTACACCGACCTGGGCAAGGCCACCGGCCTGTCCACCTCGGCGGTGCACCAGCGGGTGCGTCGCCTGGAACAGCGGGGCGTGATCCGCGGCTACGCCGCGATCGTCGACCCCGACGCCGTCAACCTGCCGCTGACGGCCTTCATCTCCGTCAAACCCTTCGACCCGAGCGCGCCGGACGACACCCCCGAGCGGCTCGCGGGCATCGAGGAGATCGAGGCCTGCCACAGCGTGGCGGGCGACGAGAACTACATCCTCAAGATCCGTGTCGCCGCCCCGGGCGACCTGGAGGACCTGCTGGCCCGGATCCGCTCCGCCGCGGGCGTCTCGACCCGGACCACGGTCGTGCTGAGCACGCCTTACGAGGCCCGCCCGCCCCGCCTGAAATAGCCGCCTCCGGCGGCGGAGGCCGACGCCCGTGCGCAGGCCCGCCTCGGCGCCCGTCCCGCTCGTGCTTGCCGTCGCGCGCCCGTCGGCTCGCACCCACGGCCCGCAGGGCGCGTGCCGGGGTGTCCGGGGTGTCTCATAAGGTGGACCGCATGACCGCCGCCGCACCGCTCTCCGCTCTCGCCGACTCCGCCGCGCGCACCGTCCTGCTGCGCGGTGGCGACGTCTACAGCCCCGCCGACCCGTTCGCCACCGCCCTGCTGATGCAGGACGGCGTCGTCGCCTGGGTCGGCGAGGAGGGAGCCGCCGAGAGCTACGCGCGCGACGCCGAGCTGGTCGTGGACCTCGCGGGCGCGCTGGTCACCCCCGCGTTCGTGGACGCCCACGTGCACGCCACCTCGACCGGTCTCGCGCTGACCGGGCTCGACCTGACGGCCTGCCCGAGCCTCGCCGAGGCGCTGGCCCGCGTCCGGGCCTTCGTCGCAGCCTCCGGCGTCGGGCCGAGCGGCGTGCTGCTCGGGCACGGCTGGGACGAGACCAAGTGGCCCGAGCGCCGCGCGCCGAGCCTGGTGGAGCTCGACGAGGCCGCCGCCGGGACCGCGCTCTACCTCTCCCGCACCGACGTCCACTCCGCGCTGGCCTCCAGCGCCCTGCGCGCCCTCGCGGGCCCGGAGCTGAAGGCTCAGCCCGGGTACCTGCCGGAGGGGCCGCTCAGCCGGGCCGCGCACCACGCCGTCCGCGGCGCGGCCCTCGGCCACCTGACGCAGCGCCAGCGCGAGGCCGCCCAGCAGGCCACCCTCGCGCACGCCGTGACCCTGGGCATCGGCGCGCTGCACGAGTGCGCGGGCCCGCAGATCTCCTCCGAGGCGGACCTCACCGGCCTGCTGGCCCTGGCCGCCGCCGGCGGCGGGCCGGAGGTCTTCGGCTACTGGGGCGAGCTCGGCGCCGTCGACACCGCGCGCCGCCTCGGCGCCGTCGGCGCCGGCGGAGACCTGTTCATCGACGGCGCGCTCGGTTCCCACACCGCCTGCCTGCACGCCCCCTACACCGACGCCGAGCACACCGGCGCGTCCTACATCAGCGCCGAGGAGATCGCCGAGCACGTGCGCGCCTGCACCGAGGCCGGGCTCCAGGCCGGCTTCCACGCCATCGGCGACGGCGCGCTGGGGGCGCTGGTCGCTGGTGTGCACGCCGTCGCGCAGGACCTCGGCCTGGAGCGCGTCCGCGCGCTGCGCCACCGCGTCGAGCACGCGGAGCTGCTGACGCCGGACCAGATCGCCGCCTTCGCGGAACTCGGCCTGACCGCCTCCGTCCAGCCCGCGTTCGACGCCTTCTGGGGCGGCGAGTCGGGCATGTACGTCGACCGCCTCGGTGCCGAGCGCGCCCGCACCATGAACCCGTACGCGGCGCTGCTGCGCGCCGGCGTCCCGCTGGCCTTCGGCTCCGACGCACCGGTCACCCCGCTCGACCCGTGGGGCACGGTTCGTGCGGCGGCCTTCCACCACACGCCCGGGCACCGCATCTCCGCGCGGGCCGCGTTCACCGCCCACACCCGCGGCGGCTGGCGCGCCCTGGGCCGCGACGACGCGGGCACGCTCGTCCCTGGCGCCCCCGCGTCGCTGGCGCTGTGGGCCCCGACGGAGCTGGTCGTCCAGGCGCCCGACGAGATCATCCGCAACTGGTCCACGGACCCGCGCAGCGGCGTCCCCGGCCTGCCGGACCTCACCCCCGGGCGTGAGCTTCCGTGCTGCCTGGCGACCGTGGTAAACGGACAGCCGGTCTTCCTGGCCGACTGAGTCACACCTTGGGGGGAAAGTGACCGACTTCGCGGAGCCCGAGGGCCCGCTGCGCCGGCAGCTTGCTTTCGTCGGCCAGGAGGCCGAGAGGATCCTGGTGGCGGTGAAGCGGCACCAGAAGGGCGACCGCCGTCGCGCCTTCGGGCTGCAGATGGCGACCGTCACGCTCTCGGCCTGCTCCACGGTCCTGCTGGGCGTCCGGGTCGGCGATCCGGGCCGGCAGGTGCTGCTGGACATCGCGTTGGGCATCAGCGCCCTCGTCACCGTGCTGGCCGCCTGGGAGGCCTTCTTCTCGCACCGCTCCCTGTGGATCCTGGCCAGCCGCACCGTCCTGCGGCTGGAGATCCTCAAGGGCGACGTCGACTACTGCGCGGAGGGGCTCACCGGCGAACCGGACCGCGAGGCGGTCGACGCGTTCCACCAGCGGCTCAAGCAGATCCGCGAGGAGCACGAGACGGCGTGGGCCAAGCTGCGCGGCCGCGAGGACGCCACCGCGTAGGTCCGGGGAGTTCCTCGCCCCGCGTGCAGCCTCCCCGCCGTCCGCGGCATCAGCTCTGCGACAGGGAACACACGGAGCGGAGCAGGGGGTGGCACATCGCACCGCATCTGGCGGGGAAGGCCCTCCTGCCGGGCCTGCGCTGTGTGACCCGGGCCGACCGCTACGAGGGTGGCGGTCGGCCCGGCATCGTGGCACAGGAGCGGCCGACGCGCCCGGATACCGCCGAACGAAGGGTTGGACCGGACCAGGAAGAGGGACGGCCGCACCGCGCTGACCTGCGGTGTCAGGCCGTCTTCCCAGGTCGCGCGCCGGTTGACAGAGGCGCCGGACCCCCGAGTAGGTTCGTCGTCGTCCACCGGACAGCAGACCCACGCCAAACCCGTGACCGCCGTTGGCCTCCGCCGCCAGGAGCCCGCGCAGACGGACCGGGGAGCGTGGGCCTCGGCACCGGGGGCACGGCAGCGTGCCTCCGGACCGACAGGTGTGGACCCCGGGCTCGGCCCGGACGCTCAGTAGACAACGGCTTCTGGTCGACCCGCAGCCAGCAGGTCCCGAGCCGGACCGAAGAGCGTCCGGGCCGTTTCCGTGCCGTCCCGGTGCCGTCCCGGTGCCGTCCTGGTTCCGTCCAACTGCCGTTCGTGCGGGAGGACCGGAGGCACCTCTCTCACCTGCGCTTAACCGCAGGATGTACCGTCATCCCACAGCCCATGGACCCCACTGCTGCGGATTGGCGGCGAACGTGCCCTTGACCCTGGAATCGGAGGACCGTTCCAAGGACCTCGCGGAGTCCGGAGCGCGCCCCTCGCGCCTCCGCCGCATCGGCGCCCACCTGTGGCGTGGTGCCCCGCGCAGCGCCCTGGCGGCTCTCTGCGGGATCGCGCTCGCCCTGTCCTTCCCCTCGGCGGGCGTCTGGCCGCTGTCGGTCCTCGCGGTCGCGGGCCTCAGTCTGCTCACCTACGGGCGCACGGCCCGGCAGGGCGCGTGGACGGGCTTCGTCTTCGGCCTGGTCTTCATGCTCTGGCTGCTGACCTGGATCGACGTCATCGGCTACGACGCCTGGGCGCTGCTCTCCGTCGCGGAGGCCGCTTTCGTCGCGCTGATGGGAGCCGGGCTCGCCGTGGTCTCGCGGCTGCGCTTCTGGCCGCTGTGGACGGCCTGCCTGTGGGTCGCCCAGGAGTGGGCCCGCGACCGGGTGCCGCTCGGCGGCTTCCCCTGGGGCCGCCTGGCGTTCGCCAACACCTCCTCCCCGTTCACGCCGCTCGCCTCGCTCGGCGGGGCGCCGCTGGTCAGCTTCGCCGTCGCGCTCAGCGGCGCGCTGCTCGCCGCCGCCGTGCTGGTGCTGCGGACGCGTGAGGGCCGGGCGACCGGCCTGCGCGTCGGCATCGCGTCCGGCGTCGGCGCGGTCGCGGCCGGTCTGGTCGGCTACGCGATCCCGCTGCCGACCGCCGGTACCACCGCCGGCGGCCCGGCCTCCGCGCAGATCGCGGTGATCCAGGGCAACGTCCCGCACGCCGGAATGGACTTCCTGGGCCGCCCGATGCAGGTGCTGCAGAACCACGTCCAGGCGACCGTCAACCTGATGTCCAAGGTCGAGGCCGGCAAGGCGCCCCGCCCCGACCTGGTGATCTGGCCGGAGAACTCCTCCGACGTCAACCCCTACACCACCCCCGAGGCCTACGACGCGATCCAGGCGACCGCGCACCTCGCGGGCGTCCCGATGCTGGTCGGCGCGCTCGTCGACGGCCCGGACGCGCAGCACGTGCTCAACGAGGGCATCGTCTGGGACCCGGTCAAGGGCCCCGGTGCGCACTACACCAAGCAGCACCCCGTGCCGTTCGGCGAGTACGTGCCGTTCCGCTCGATCCTGATGAAGTACATCACCCGCCTCCAGCGCGTCGCCCGGGACTTCTACCCGGGCGACAGGACCGGCATCCTTCAGGTCGGCCCGGCGAAGGTCGGCGACGTGATCTGCTTCGAGGTCGCCTACGACGGCATCGTCCACGACGCGGTGGCCAAGGGCGGCCGGGTGCTGGTCGTGCAGACCAACAACGCCACCTACGAGCACACCGACCAGCCGGACCAGCAGTTCGCGATGTCGAGGCTCCGCGCGATCGAGCACGGCCGGGCCGTGGTCATCGCCGCGACCAGCGGCATCAGCGCGGTCATCGCGCCGGACGGGTCGGTCGTGGCCCGCACCCAGCTGGCCACCCAGGCCGAGCTCGACGTCAAGGTCCCGCTGCGCGACGGCCTCACCCTGGCCGACCGGGTCGGCGCGGGCCCGGAGTGGGCGCTGTCCTTCGTGGGCCTGGGCGCGGTGGGCTTCGCGGTGTGGACGCGCCGTCGCCGGAAGGCGTCCGGAACACCCGCCTGACCTCGGGCGTTCTACGGTGGAAGCCTGACCCGACCCATGAAGGGCCCTGCCGTCGTGCGCGCGTCCCGACTCAAGCGATTCCTGCCCCTGCTCGTCGCGGCCTACGTGCTGCTCGAACTGTGGCTCGTGGTGACCGTGGCCGGTCTGATCGGCTGGCTGCTGGTGCTGTTGCTGCTGCTGGCCGGCTTCGTGGCCGGCGCGTCCGTGATCAAGCGCGCCGGCCTGAAGGCGTTCGCGGCGGCGCGCAAGGGCAGCATGCCCGAGGGCGAGGCGCGGACCGCGGTGACCGTCGCGGGCGGGGTCCTGCTGATGGTCCCGGGCTTCCTCTCGGACGCCCTCGGGCTGCTCTGCCTGATCCCGCCGGTGGCCAAGCGTCTCCAGCGCGCCCCGATGGCCCTGCTGCGCCGCGGCCCCCTCGGTGACGCGGTCCGCCTCCAGGAGCAGGTCCGCATGCACCGCCCCGACGGCAAGGTCGTCCCGGGCGAGGTCGTCCACGAGGACGGCACCCCGGCCTCCGGCCCGTACGACTACGGCCGCCGCGACGACGAGGGCCCGTACGGCGAGCTGCGCCGCTGACCCGGAAGGGAGACGGGGGCATGGCTGACCCGCGGCGAGACCGTTCCGCCTCGTGGCCGGCCTGTCGCCTGAGCTCGAGCAACTTGCCGAGCGCCTGCGGTTGAGCATCGAGCGGAGCTGGGAGGACTTGAGCCGCTATGGAAGGCAACCCCTCCGGGGTTTCCTTCCGTGGGGAGATCGAGGCCGGCTTCGTCGACCTGCGGACCGGGTCGGAGGGCGGCTGACGCCGGCTGGAGAACGCGACGAGGCCCGGGCTCCCCTGGAGGGGGAGCCCGGGCCTCGTCGTCAAGGGCGCGCTAAGCGCTCTTGCGGTCCCGCGGGTGTACCGCGATGTTCATTCCTCCGGAGCGCAGTACCGCCAGACGCTCGGCGAGGACCTCTTCGAGTTCCTCACGCGTGCGCCGCTCCATCAGCATGTCCCAGTGGGTGCGGACCGGCTTGGTCTTCTTCTCTTCTGGCTCGTCACCGTCGATCAGCAGCGCTTCGCTGCCGCAGAACCGGCACTCCCAGATGTGCGGGATCTCGGCTTCCACCGAGAACGGCACCTCGAAGCGGTGTCCGTTCGCGCATGCGTACTCGACGGTCTGGCGAGGCGCCAGATCGATACCGCGGTCGGTCTCGTAGCTGGTCGCCCCGAGTCGCGTGCCGCGGAGAGCTCGCTCACTCATGAATCGTGCCTCCCGGGCTCTTGGCCCACAAGCCTGGATGTCGCTGTCTTCGTCGGTCCGTACAACGTGCGGCAACCGTCGAAGATTCCCGCGGTGGTGGCGTGACTTAGGTCGCGCCGACCAAGTTTGTACCCACCTGCGTCCGATTTGTCACATCTGAGGGCGATTATCACCCTCGGTTGACGTATCGTGCCGCGCAGTCACGAATGGACAGCCTCCGCCGGATGCTCACGAGATGTTCGGTGCCTCGTTGCCGACGGCCTCGATCGCCCGGCGCACCGGCACCCGGGTGAGCAGCAGGAAGCCGATCGCGAAGAAGACCAGCAGCGAGATGATCGCGATCCGGTAGCTGCCGGTCCACTGGAAGGCGAGCCCGAAGACCAGCGGGCCCATCCAGCTGGTGCCGCGGTCGCTGATCTTGTAGAGGCTGAAGTACTCCGCCTCGTGCCCGGCCGGGATCAGGTGGGAGAAGAGCGAGCGGGACAGCGCCTGGCTGCCGCCCAGCACCAGGCCGATGGCGGCGGCCAGCGTGTAGAACCAGATCGGCTGGTGCGCGGGCATCACGTAGCCGAAGGCGAGGGTGACCACCCAGGCGACCAGCGAGCCGAGGATGGTGCGCTTGGCGCCCCAGCGGCCGGCCATCCGGCCGAGCAGCAGCGCGCCGCCGATGGCGACGATCTGGACCAGCAGCACGCCCGCGATCAGCGTGGTCTGGCTCATGCCCAGTTCCTCGCTGCCGTAGAGGGAGGCCTGGGAGATGACCGTCTGGATGCCGTCGTTGTAGCAGAGGAAGGCGACCAGGAAGAGCAGCGTCAGCGGGTACTTCCGCATCCCGCGCAGCGTGCCCAGCAGCTCCCGCAGTGTTCCGCCCGCGTGCTCGTCCACGGGCCTGGTCACCGGGGCCAGCCCGGCGCGCTGGGGCAGCCGCAGCATCGGGAAGATCGTGAAGGTGGCCCACCACAGGCCCGCCGAGGCCAGGCAGAGCCGCACCGCGGTGCCGCTGGAGAGGCCGAGCGCGCTGTGGCCGAGGAAGAGGGCGAGGTTCAGTACGAGCAGCAGTCCGCCGCCGCCGTAGCCGAAGGCCCATCCCTTGGAGGAGATCGCGTCGCGTTCGTCCGGCGCGGCCAGGCCCGGCAGGAAGGCGTTGGCCAGCGCCGCCGAGACGGCGTAGCAGACGTTCGCGAGGACCAGCAGCGCTCCGCCGAGCAGGTAGTTGTGGCCGCCCAGGAAGAACATCCCGAGGGTGGCCGCCGCGCCGACGTAGGCGAAGGCGCCGAGCAGGGTCTTGTGCCGTCCGGAGCGGTCGGCCGCCGCGCCGGCCAGCAGCATGACGGCGACCGAGATGATCACGGAGAACGAGACCGTGTACGGGAAGTACGAGCCCGCGCGGACGGTGAGCCCGAGCGGGTGGACGTCGCCGTGGGAGTCCGCGGCGCTCTTGGCGATGTCGGTCAGGTAGGGGCCGAGGAACACCGTCAGGACGGTGGCCGAGAACGCGGCGTTGGCCCAGTCGTTGAGGTACCAGCCGAGCTGGGCCCGCTTGAGATCGGCGGTGGTCTCCGTCGGGGACGGCGCCGGTGCAGAAGTGATCAAATCCAGGCTCCGCGCTCGGTCAGGACATCGCGCAGGACGTCGATGCGATCCGTCATGATGCCATCAACACCGAGATCGAGCAGTGACGTGATTCGCTCGGCCTCGTTGACGGTCCAGACGTGCACCTGGAGGCCGAGCGCGTGGGCCGTCTCCAGGAAGGCGCGGTCGACCAGGCGCGGCCCGGTGTCGCCGCCGCCCAGCATCCGCTCGGGCACCTGCAGGCAGACGGCCCGGCGGCGCGCGGCACGGGCCAGCGGCACGCGCCCCCCGGCCAGCGCGCGCAGCTTGACCGCGGCGACCGCGCGCGGTCCCGCGGCGGTGGCCAGCCGCGGGCCTGCGGCCGCGCGGACCGCCGCGAGGCGCGCCTCGGAGAAGGAGCCCGCGCAGACGCGGTCCCAGGCGTTGGTGCGCCGCACCGCGTCCACGAGGGGGTGGACCGCGGCCGGCGCCTTCACGTCGATGTTGAACCGGGCCTCGGGGAAGGCGTCGAGCAGCTCCTCCAGGGTCGGTATGGGCTCGCGTCCGCCGATCCGGGCGGCGGAGACGGTGCGCCACGGCAGTTGGGCGATCGCGCCCTCGCCGTCGGTGACCCGCTCCAGGCGTTCGTCGTGGAAGGCGACCAGTACCCCGTCGGCCGTCGTGTGGACGTCCGTCTCCAGGTAGCGGTAGCCGAGCCGGACGGCGCGTTCGAAGGCGGCCACGGAGTTCTCCGGCCCGCCGAGGGTGCCGCCGCGGTGGGCGAAGGCGAGCGGGCCGGGGTGGTCCAGATACGGGTGGCGCACCGCTGGGCGGCCGCCCCCGTCAGTGGCGTGGAGCAGGGCGGAATGGCTGGTCACGCGCAGCAGTATGCCGTTTCGTGCGGGTTGTGCGGTGCATGACCGGTGTGGGCCTGCGCACGTTCTGGCGCGGGAGTGGCGCGCTGTTACCACACTGCCACCAAAAGTCATCAATCGCTTGACGGGCCTCACCCTCCTGGATGAAATTGAGGCGCCGACCGCGGGTGGCATATTCCACGGTGAGCTCCGTATTCTCCGGGCGTCTGTTCGGCATGCCTTTCTGCGCACTCTGTCATAAGTATCCGACGGAATCTGATCGAAATTGATAGGTCGATGTCTGAGCGAGATCGAATGACCCGTGCCTTACCTCAGGCCGTGGTCGCGGCGCTGACCGCGCAGAGCGGCGCGGGAGCGACCGGCACGCTGTCCGCCTCCGGCGACCCGGGCGGGCTGCTGCGGCTGCACGGTGGCCGTGTGGTCGGCGTCGAGAGCCCCGGCGCGCCGGGCGTGGAGGCGCTGCTGCTGCGGTCGGGCCGGGTCCTGGAGGCCTCCTGGGTCGCCGCCTACCAGGCCGGCGCGGCGCACGGCCGGCTGGCGATCGAGCTGGTCCGCCGCGGGCTGGTGGGCGCGGCCGAGCTGGAGGCGGTCTGCCTGATGGCCCTGTTCGACGCGGCCTTCGCCGTCGCGGCGGGGGCGGTCGACGACTGCCGCTGGGAACCGGCCGAACCGCCGGTTGCCGGCCCCGGGCCGGACCCGTCCGGCGGGTTCGGGGCCGCCGGAGGCGCCGGGCGTGAGTCGTGGACGTGGGGAGTGGCGCGGGTCGAGGTCGAGCAGGTGTGCGCGGAGACCGCGCGGCGGCTCACCGCGTTCGCGGAGCTGACCGCGCCGGTGCGGCCGGGGAAGGACAGGCTGGTGGCGGTGACCGACGTGGGCGCGGGGCCGGTGGCGCCCGGCGGGTCCGGGTCCTGGGCGGCCGCGCCGGGCTGGGGCGGCGCGGGACTGCGGGCCACCAGCGGTCTGCGTCGGGAGGTGCTGGGCCTCGCCGACGGGCGCCGGACCGCGCGCGACATCGCCTTCATGCTCGGACGCGGCGTCTACCCGGTCGCCGTCGAGGCCTCGCGGCTGGTCGCGGACGGGCTGCTGCGGATCGGCGGTGCGCACCACGAGGGCGGCGAGGTCCGCGCCCTGCTGGCGCCCCGCCATGCCGCGCCGCCGCCGGTGTCCCCGGCCGTCCCGGCCGATCCTCCGGGTGGCGCGACCTCCGGCGGGCCGGGCCCGTCCGGGCCGGTGGTGCTGCCGCGGCGGCCGAGCCGGGCGAGCCGCTCATGACCGAGGCCGGGACCTGGGCGGAGCACACGCACGGGGAGGCGGCTCCGGGGGCCCTGGAGAGCGCGATGCGGATTCCCGGAGCGGTCGCGGCGGCCTTCGGGGATCTGGGCAGTGGGCGGGTGCTCGGCACGACCTCCCGTCCGGCGCAGACCGGGGGCGTTCCGGTGCCGCTGGGAAAGGTGGCACTCGGTATAGCCATGGGCGCCGTCGCGGATTTCGGCGGGGTCGACGGCGGCCCACCGGAAAACGGTCAGGCGGTGGAGGAGGTCATCATCACCGGCCGCCGGTATTTCTGCCTCTGGCAGGCGGCGCGAATGCGTTCCGGTGAATGGCACGCGTTCATCCAGATTTCCCTCGACCGCACCAAGGCGAATCTCGCGATGGCCCGGCTGGACCTAAGGGCGGTCGCGGAATGCCTGCCTGGCGCGGTCGAGTACCACCGGCGTTCCGACCTGACGCGCACCGGCCCGCTTCCCGAGCCGCCCGCGGCTCCGGAGCCGTCGCCCGTGGAAGAGGGAGAGGACCTGCCGCGTCGTCGGCCGGGGGTGCAGATCCCCGGTGCGGTCCCGGCCGCGCGCGCCGCGCCCGTGGCGGAGTCGACGCTCCGTCAGATCCTGTGGGGACTCAAGCGGTACCGATGACCGGCGCACCGATGACCGGTGCCTGGGGAGGGAGAGAGTGGATGAGCCAGGAGGTGCTCGTCGCCGAGATCCGCGGACTGCGCGAGCGGCTGCCGGGGATCACCGACGCGGCCGTCGCCGCCGTCGACGGCTTGCTGGTCGCGGCGGACACCGCCGCTGAGGTGGACCCGGAGTCCTTGGCGGCGCTGGCCGCCGCCAGTCTGGGGCTGGCCCGTCGGACCGCCGCCGTATCCGGCCGCGGCCCGCTGCGCCGGACCGTCACCTACTGCGGCGGCGGCTACGCCGTCGTCTACGCGGTGGGGGAGACCGCACTGCTCGCGGTCCTCGGTGACGAGGGCCTCGACCTCGCGCGGCTGCATCTGGAGGCCGGCGCGCTCATCGAGCGCCTGGACGACCTGTTGCGCGGCCGCGCCACCTGACCGATCGCCACGACGTGAACTGTCGCGCCGCCCGAGACCGAGTGGGCGCCCGAGACCGAGTATGGGGAAGAGCATCATGAACAATCCATCGGCGAGCATGTCCGACCGGATCACCGAGCTCGTCAAGCATCTGCGCAACGACGTGCCCGACTGCCTGGCCGCGGGTGTGATCGACCTGGCCACCGGCATGCTGCTGACCGTGGAGACCGTCGACACCCACCCGCCGGAGGTCCTGGACCTGCTGGCCGCGGCGACCTTCGAGCTGTTCCAGGGCCGCAACGTGGTGATGATCGAGAACATCTTCAAGGAGCGGCGCGGGGTGAGCTCCGACCGGCACTACTTCCAGGAGGTGCTGGTCAACAGCGACAACCTGACGCACCTGTTCATCCGGATGGAGGGCGTGGACGAGATGGTCTCGGTGGTGGTCTGCCGCCGGACCGTGAACGTCGGGATGCTCTTCGCGCAGACCCGCCGGGTCATCAAGGAGCACGGCCCGATGTGAGGCGTCATCCGGCGAGCGTCAGCCCCTTCGCCGCCAGCGCCAGCTTCAGCAGGCGCAGCGCGCGGGGGCCGACGCCGTCCAGGGACCGGATGCGCGTCTCCGGAGCGCCGTGCAGGTCGGCGAGGCAGTGGTAGCCCGCCTGCTCCAGTGCGCGGCGGGCGGACTGCGCCAGCCCGGTCGGCAGGTCGTCGGTCGTCATGAGGGGAGGCCCTCCGGCGGGAGCGGGTGGGGACGGACGGGTAGGGAACGGCGCACGGCCGTCCCCTACCCGTTCCCGGTGCGCGGGTCACCTGGGCAGCGGCTCAGATGCCGCCCAGCTCACGCTCGACGGCCGCCAGTTCCTCGACGGAACCCTGCACCTTGGGCCCGGTGAACCAGTGCCGGGCCGAGAACAGCCACATGCCGCCCGCGAAGCCGAGCACCACCAGCACCGCGATCGGCGCGTAGTTGAAGCTGGTCCGGGTGACCGGACTGGTCGTCGGGAGCATGAACAGCACCGTGATGATCGCGACCCAGGCCACCGCGGCGATGCCGATCGGCCGGCTCCAGCGGCCGAGGTGCCAGGGCCCGCGCACGAACGAGTCGCCGAGGCGCACCCGCAGGAACGTCGGTATCACGTAGGCGATGTAGAGGCCGATGACCGCGATCGAGGTGACGGCCGTGTAGGCGGTCACGTTCCACAGGTACGGCAGCCCGAGCAGGAAGGCGCCGACGGCGGCCAGCCAGACGCCGTTGGTGGGCGTCTTGGTCCGCGGGTTGATCCGGTGCCACAGCGACGAGCCGGGGATCGCGCCGTCCCGCGAGAACGCGTAGATCATGCGGGAGTTGGCGGTCACCGAGGCCATGCCGCAGAACAGCTGGGCGCCGATCACCACCAGGAGCAGCAGCTTGCCGCCGGTCGCGCCGACCGCGTCCATGAAGATCTGCGCAGGCGGCTCGCCGGTGGGCGAGGCGAGCTCGCCGCTGTAGTTCTGGATGGCGAAGGTGATGCCGATGAGCAGCACCCAGCCCGCCACCAGCGAGACCAGGATGGACATCACGATGCCCCGCGGTCCGGAGCGGGCCGCGTCCTTGGTCTCCTCGGTCATGTGCGCCGAGGCGTCGTAGCCGGTGAAGGTGTACTGGGCCAGCAGCAGGCCGAGCGCGGCGACGTAGAGCGAGCTGGTCCAACCGGTGCCGTTGACGAAGTGCCCGAAGACGAACCCGGCGGACTGGTGCTTGCTCGGGACGATGGCGAGCGCGCCCACGATCACCAGCACCCCGACGATGTGCCACCAGACGCTCACGTTGTTGAGCAGGGCCACCAGCTTGACGCCGAAGGTGTTGAGGGCGCCGTGGACGAGCAGGATCACCCCGAAGGTGATCACGGTGTTGGCGGGCGTGGCGGCGTACCAACCCTGCAGCGCCGCCAGCGCGGTGATGAACTGCGCGGCGCCGAAGTCGATCGCGGCGGTCACGGCGACCTGGCCGAGGAAGTTGAACCAGCCGGTGAACCAGCTGTAGACCGGCCCGTTGTTCGGCGACAGCTTGGCCGCCCAGTAGTAGAGCCCGCCCGCGGTCGGGTAGCTGGAGCAGACCTCGGCCATGGCGAGGCCGACCAGCAGGGTCATCAGGCCGACGATCGGCCATCCCCAGACCAGGACGGCGGGCCCGCCGGTGCTCATGCCCGTGCCGTAGAGGGTCAGGCAGCCCGAGAGGATCGAGATGATGGTGAAGGAGACCGCGAAATTGGAGAAGCCGGACATGGTCCGGGCCAACTCCTGGGCGTAGCCGAGTTCGTGGAGGCGTTGTTCGTCGGAGGGGGCGTCGGAGGGGGCGTCGGCGGGGGCGAGTGCGGAGGATTCTGGGGACGACATGCGCACCTCTGCTGTGTGGGGTGCGGACTGCTCAATGGTATGAAGACAGTCCATTGGCGCCCTATTCAGCACCCCGGCGCGGGGCGCCGTCAAGGGTTCTCGCCCAGGAGGCGCCCAGGAGAGGCCAATTCTGTTGACCGGCACGGTGGAAGTCCGCGAGGCTTCCTCGCGATGACACGAACCGATCTGCCGCCGTCCTTCGACGAGCGCGCCACGCTGACGACGTTCCTCGACTACGCCCGGGAGACCGCCCGCGAGAAGTGCGCGGAGGTGAGCGCCGACGACGCCCGCCGCTCCCCGCTGCCCGGCTCGCCGCTGATGACCCTGTGCGGGCTGATCAGCCACCTGCGCTGGGTCGAGTACTTCTGGATCGAGGTGGTCTTCCTCGGTCAGCAGGACGAGGGCCCCTGGACGGAGGAGGACCCGGACCGCGAGATGACCATGGCGGTCGACATCCCGCTGGCGGACCTGCTGGCCGACTACGAGGCACAGAGCGCCCGTTACCGCGAGCTCGTGGCCGGCGCGGACCTGGACGCCCCGGCCGTCCGCACGCTCAGGGACGGCACCACCCGCCCCAACCTGCGCTGGATCCTCTTCCACCTGGTCGAGGAGACCGCCCGTCACAACGGGCACCTCGACATCGTGCGCGAGCTCCTCGACGGCAGGACCGGCTCCTGACGCACACCCACGACCGGCGCACGCCACGACGCAGCCCCCGATCGAGTCGATCGGGGGCTGCTGCGCTGACAGGTCCCGGAGGTCCCTCTCAGAGGAACCGCGGTGCCTCGGTCGGCATCGGGGGCACCTGGGGCATCGGGGGCAGTTCGACCGCCGGGAGGTCGAGCGGGGGGTGCTCGAGTCCGGACAGGTCGAGGGAGAGCGTCGGCTCCGTGGGCGTGGACGTGGACGCGGGTGCGGGCGTCGCCGGGATCGGCGCGAGGTCGGAGGTGGTCTCCGTGCGGGTGTCCGCGTGGGGGAGCAGGGCGATGACCGCGTCGCGCTGGTCGATCGGGGCCTCGTCGTCCAACGGGTCCGGGGTGGCCGGGACCTGGAGGCGGACCGGCGCCGCGTTGTTCAGCCGCGCGTAGCCGCGACCCGGCGGGGTGTGGCTGGACGGGGTGATGTCCAGCGGCGCACCCAGCGCGTCGAGCGCCATGTGCTGGCTGAGCGGCCCGAGCACGACACGCGCCTTGCAGCCCGCCCGGATGCCGGGACGGATCCGCTCCAGTGCGTCCAGGCGGTCCACCACCACGACGGTGACGTGCGCGGTGCGGCCGTGGCGCAGCGGGATCTCCAGCAGCTCCTGCGGATCGGGGCGGCCCTCCGCCTGGGCCAGCTCGCTGAGCTCGGAGGGGTGGTCGAGCAGCAGCCACAGCGGCCGCAGCGTGTCGGCGGGCGGCATGGCGCCGGTGCGCTTGGCCAGGTTGTGGGCGTCCAGGCGGCGTTGGGTCTCCGTGGCGGCCCACTCCAGTGCGGCGAGTGCGCCGTGCAGGCTGGTCTCCACGGTGAGGACGCCGGGGCGGCCCACCAGGCAGGCGTGCTCGCCCGTGCCCGCGCCGTCGACGACGACGATCTCGCCGTGCGGCAGCGCCTGCAACGCGAGCGAGCGCAGCAGCGTCGAGGTGCCGAAGCCGGGTGTGCCGAGCGCGAGCAGATGTGGCTCGGCCGAGCGCGGTCCGGTGCGCCACAGGACCGGCGGCTGGTGGGTCTGCGCGCCGTCCTGGTGGACCGGGATCATCCGGTTGGTGCTGGTGGTGTCGGTGAAGCCGAGCACCAGCTCGCCCGCGGCGGTGACGAAGCGCTGGGCGGCGATGTCGCCCGGCAGTGGCGGGAGCGCGGTCACCTGGAGGCGGTTGACCTCCTCGTCCCAGGTGAACCGGTACTCGCGGCTGCGTCCTACCTTGCCGTGGATCACCTGCTCGATCCGGGCGCGGGACTGCGGCTCGGTGTCGGTGAAGTAGGCCGGATAGCGCAGCTCCAGCTGGACCAGCCGGCCTTCCTCGTCGAACTCCCAGCCGCTGAAGGCGTCCTTGAAGTCGCCGCCGTGCGCGTAGAGCGGGTCGGGGTCGGACTCGTGGACCAGATACGGCGTCAGCGCCGTGTAGATCGCGGCGAGCTTGAGGTTGCTGGTGTCCGGCGCGGGCGGCGGCGGGGCCACGCGTTCGCGTCCGGCCCAGGCGGCGCTGCCCATCAGGGCGAGCAGGGCCAGCAGCGGCCCGTAGGGCAGCAGGGCGACGGCGGCGACCACGGCCACGACCAGGAACAGCGCGGGACCGCGCTTGTCCTTGGGAGTGTTGGCCCACCAGTTCTTCGCCCAGGCCAGGTGGGCCCGAAGGCCGCGGCCGATGGTGATCAGCGGGCCGAACATGTCGGCGGCGTGATCCCCGGCCGTGCGGGCCAGGGAGCGGCCGCGGGCCAGGTGTTCGGTGAAGGTCATCACGTGCTCCGGGGCAGGTGCGGGTGCGGTCGCGTCAGAACTTGATGCCGCCGAGCAGGCTGGCGAGGCTCGCTCCGCCGGCCTTGATGCTGGGCGCGATCGCGGTGCCCGCGAGGTAGAACCCGAAGAGGGCGCAGACCAGGGCGTGGGAGAGCTTGAGGCCGTCCTTGCGGAAGAACAGGAAAACGATGACTCCCAGCAGGACGACTCCGGAGACGGAGAGGATCACGAGGGGCTCCTCGGCTTTAGGGACAGCGGGGTGGTGTTGTCGTGGTGGCGGACCTGGTGGGACAGGACCGGTGCACTGTCGGTGTGACGCATCGTGAATCCATGGTCACGAAAAGTAATAAGTACTGGATAGCATGAGATCTGGTGATTCGCCGGGTCTGCACCTGCTTGCACGGGGATCGTGTCCCGTGTCGCCCGTCTGGCAGCGGCGGCGCGCGGGTGGTTCGCCCGGATGGCTGATCACCCGATTGGCCGGGGCCCGTCGGGCCCACCCCGTACGCTTCCTTCTGGCCGACCGGTTCCCTCGACAGAAAGCGCAGCGGAAGATGAGCGACCAGATCGACCCCGATGTCGTCGAGCTCGCGGGCAAGGTCTTCGACCTGGCCCGCTCGGGCGACGCCACGGCCCTGTCCGGCTACCTCGACGCCGGCGTCCCGGCCGACCTGACGAACGAGAAGGGCGACACGCTGCTGATGCTCGCCGCGTACCACGGCAACACGGCCGCGGTCCGTGCGCTCCTCGCCCACGGCGCGGACGCGAACCGCATCAACGACCGGGGTCAGACCCCGCTCGCGGGCGCCGTCTTCAAGGGTGAGCGCGACATCGTCTCCGCGCTTCTCGCTGCCGGCGCGGACCCGGACGCGGGCACCCCGTCGGCCCGGGCGGCGGCCGAGATGTTCGGTAAGACGGACCTGCTGCCGTAGCTGCAGGCCGCCCACCGCCCGCCCGGTGCCGGCCTCCGGCCCCGGGCGGCCCTTCCGCCTCGGCTACCCTCGCCGGACGTGCCCGGTCGCCGGAGCGGCTGGTCATGCGGGCCTGCTGCTGTGGCAGGAGGTGCGGATGGACCGGCTGGACATGGTCGAGGTGGTGAGCGGCCGCGCGTATCCGATGCCGAGGCTGCGGGACGCGTCCGGCGGCCGGTGGCAGCGCGCCGAGGTCGGCTGACCGGGGGCGCCGCGGCGGGCCCTGCGTAGACTCGGGCGCGGCACGTGAGGTGAGAGAACAGAGGGTGTGGGCGTGGAGCCGATACGAGTCGTCGGGTACGCGCACCCGGACGCGCAGCTGCTGATGGACGAGGTGCAGCAGGAGTACGTGAAGCGGTACGGCGACGGGGACGCCACCGTGCTGGACGCCGGGGAGTTCGAGCCGCCGAACGGCGTCTTCGCGGTCCTGTACGACCTGGACGACAGCACCCCGCTGGGCACGGGCGCGTGGCGCGCCCAGGAGGGCGGCGAGATCGGTCTCGCCGACGGCGACGCGGAGCTGAAGCGGATGTACACCCGCGCCGACGCGCGCGGCCGCGGCCTGGCCCGACGGATGCTGCGCTACCTGGAGGACGACGCCCGCCGGGCCGGCCGCGTCCGGATGATCCTGGAGACCGGCGACCAGCAGCCGGAGGCGCTGGCGCTGTACGCCTCCGAGGGCTACGAGCCGATCGTCAAGTTCGGCTACTACCGCGAGTACGACTCGGCGATCTGCCTGGGCAAGGCCCTCTGAAGGCCCTCTGACGGCTTCGGCGCCGACCCGCGCGGCCCAATCGGGGAGGCGGAGCGGGCGATCCCGCAGAAGACTGGACGCGTCTGCGTTCCCGCCGGACGCCGCTCCCGGGTGGCGTCCGGCGCAGTCCTCTCACGAAAGGGACGGCGCCATGGCCTGCCTGAACCGCAAGGATCTCGGACTGCTGGCCCTCCGGCTCGGCACCGGCGGCGTGCTCTTCGCGCACGGCGCCCAGAAGCTGTTCGGCTGGTTCGGCGGCGGCGGCCTGGAGGGCACCGCGAAGGCCATGGAGTCGATGGGCTTCCACCCGGGCGACCGCGCCGCGATCGCGGCGGGCCTGGGCGAGGCCGGCGGCGGCGTCTTCCTCGCCCTCGGCGCGGCCACCCCCGCCGCCGGCGCGGCGGCGGCCGGCGCCATGGCCGGCGCGGTCGCGGTGCACCGGCCCGGAGGCTTCTTCGCCATGAAGGGCGGCTACGAGTACCCGGCGTTCCTCGGCTTCGTCGCCGCGGGCCTCGGGCTGGCGGGCCCGGGCCGTTACTCCTTCGACCACGTGACCCGGCACCGCCTCGACCGCCCGGCGATGGTCGTCCTCGCCTTCGCGGCGAGTGCCGCCGCGGCGGCCGCGGTCGTCGGTAAGCGGGAGGCGACGGTCGCCGCACAGGCCGAGGTCGCCGAGGAGGAGGCCGAGGCGGAAGCGCAGGCCCAGGGTCCCTCCGGCTCCGCCTGAGCGCGCCTTTGCCGGGGCGCGTTGGCAGGTTGGCTACTCGTCGGTAATATCGCCTGCATGACCCAAGCCATGCCCTCGATCGCCGAGCTGCTGCCCGCCACCGTGCCGATGGTCCGCACGCTCAACCTCGCCTTCGACGAGTGCACCGCGACCCGCGCGGTGCTGCGGATGCCGGACCAGTCCGACTTCCACAACCACGTCGGCGGACCGCACGCGGGCGCGATGTTCACCCTGGCCGAGTCCGCCAGCGGCGCGATCGTCCTGGCCGCCTTCGGCGACCAGCTCTCCCGCGCGGTCCCGCTCGCCGTCGACGCGCACATCGCCTACCGGAAGCTCGCCATGGGCGAGGTCACCGCCACCGCCGAGCTCGGCCGTCCGGCGGCGGAGGTCGTCGCGGAGCTCGACGCCGGTCAGCGCCCGGAGTTCCCGGTCGAGGTGACGATCCGTCGGGCCGACGGTGAGGTCACCGGTGAGATGACCATCCGGTGGACCCTGAAGCCGAACCGCGCCCCCGAGCCCGGTCAGTAGCAGCTCCGGGCAGCACGTCACCGCGCGGCGGTGAAGGCCCCGTCCGTCAGGACCGGGACGACCGACGAGGCGTCCTGCTCGGTCGCGACGGCGACGTCGTCGGCGAAGCCGCCGTGGGTGAGTTCCCGTCCCGAGGAACTGCCCGCGACGGCGCGGCGCACGTCCGGCGTGGCCGTGAACGCGGCCGCCGCCGCGGCGGCCTCGACGGAGAGCGCGCCCTCGCCGGTCCGCTCCCGCAGCGCCGCGATGACGGCCCCCGCGCCCAGCAGGTCCTCCAGCGCGGGCCGCAGCGATCCGTCGGGCCAGTGCTCGCCCGAGGCGATCACCGCGACGGGCCGGGCGGGCGTGCCGTAGCCCTGCCGGTCCAGCCAGCGGCCCACGGCCGCCGCGTTGCGCAGCGCCCCGGCGACCACCGTGGCCCCGCGAGCCGTCGCGGCGATGGCGGACCCGTTGGGGGAGGGCAGCACCAGCCGCGGGGTGAACGGCGCCCGCCGCAGCGCGGCCGGTGACAGCGACCACGGCGACGCCGCCGTGGCCTGCCGGCGCCCGGCTGCCAGCTCCGCGTCCACCTGCCCGGCGAAGGCTGCGGCCGTCTCGTCGCGCCACCGGTACGGGAAGACCCGTGTCCCGGCCTCGGCCGCCACGGTGACGGAAGTGGTGAACGACAGGACGTCGACCACCACCAGGCACGCGACCCGCGCCGCCAGTCGCTCCGCGCCCGCGGCGCCCCACTCGAACCGGATCCCGTGCCCCGCCTGCGTGAACCATTCGTCCATGACGGACGATCATGTCATTCCACGAAGCGGGCAGGGGCCCGACGTCCGATCGTCCCACGATGCGTGGTCGCCCGACTACGCTGGGCTGCATGGTCGACAACCGCGTCCCGCCGCTCGCGATCCCTTCGAGGCGGCGCCCGCGCGGCGACGGGGCGGAGGCCGCCCCGGCCGGGGGCGGCGGAGGCCAGTGGATCCGGCGGGCGGGGCATCGGCCGCTGTTCGTCCGCCCCACTGGGCTCTCGGATGACGCCGACACCCGCACCGATGCGGCGCCCGACGCCGGGCCGGGCCCCGTCCGAGGGCGGCCAAGGGGGTCGGAGCGCTAAAATCCCACCATGGCAGAGCGCTCGGCAGCGCCGCAGCTCCTGCTGGAGACCGACGGCGACGCGAAGCTCATCAGCCCGGACCGCAGTTACCGGCTCGGGCGCGATCCCGACAGCGACGTGGTGCTCGCAGACCCGCGGGTCTCCTGGCATCACGCCGTGCTGCACACCGCACCTGACGGCCACTGGATGCTCGACGACGAGGGCAGTACCAACGGCACCTACGTCGACGGCCAGCGCGTCCGCCACCTGGACCTGTGTCCGGGCACTCTGCTGCGCTTCGGTGACGCCCAGGACGGGGCCTGGGCCCAGCTGGAGGCCGCGCCGGAGCCGACCAGGGTCAACCGGCGCCCCTCCGCGCTGACCGTGCTGACCGGCGCCTACCGGCCGCCCACCCGCATCGCGCCGCTGCCGCAGCGGGTCCTGCGGATCGGGCGCGCCGCCGACAACGACCTCGTCGTCGACGACCTCGTGGTCTCCCGCCATCACGCCGAACTGCTGGCCGACCCCATGGGCCGGACGTACGAGATCGTCGACCTGGGCAGCCACAACGGCACGTTCGTCAACGGTCAGCCCGTCGCCCGCGCGCCGGTCGGCCCCGACGACCTGATCGGGGTCGGGCACTCGCTGTTCTGCCTCGTCGGCGACGAGCTCCAGGAGTACGTCGACACCGGCGCCGTCGGCCTGGACGTCACCGACCTGACCGTCAGGGTGGGTGGCGGCCGGACGCTGCTGGAAGGGGTCACCTTCCCCGTCGCGGAGAAGTGCCTGCTGGCCGTCGCCGGACCCAGCGGGGCCGGCAAGTCGACCCTGCTGAACGCCCTCACCGGGCTGCGCCCGGCCGAGGAGGGCAGCGTCCGCTACGACGGCCGCGACCTCTACCGGGACTTCGCGGAGCTGCGACAGCGGATCGGGCTGGTCCCGCAGGACGACATCCTGCACACCCAGCTGACCGTGCGCCGCGCCCTCGGCTACGCGGCCGAGCTGCGCTTCCCCGGTGACACCAGCAAGGCCGAACGGCAGGCCAGGGTGACCGAGGTGATCGGCGAGCTCGGCCTGGAGCAGCGCGCCGACCAGGTGATCTCCTCCCTCTCCGGCGGGCAGCGCAAGCGCGTCTCCGTCGCGCTGGAGCTGCTGACCAAGCCCTCGCTGCTCTTCCTCGACGAGCCGACCTCGGGCCTGGACCCCGGCATGGACCGTTCGGTGATGCACATGCTGCGGCGGCTGGCCGACGACGGGCGCACGGTCGTCGTGGTCACCCACAGCGTGCTCAGCCTGGACGTCTGCGACCGGCTGCTGCTGCTCGCGCCCGGCGGCCGGATCGCCTTCTACGGCCCGCCCGCCGAGGCGTTGCCGTTCTTCGGCTTCCCCGACTGGCCGGACGCCTTCGAGGCGTTCGAGGACGACCGCTCCCGGGACTGGGCGGGGGAGTTCCGCGGCTCGGAGCCCCACCGCCGCTACATCGCCCGTGCGATGGCCCGTCCGGGCGGCGCCGATGGTGCCGCAGCGCCAGGCGGCTACGGCGGACAGGGCGGCGCCTACGGCGTGACCGGCGGGGCGGGTGCACTCGGCGGGGCCGGGGCCGTCGGCGCCGCAGGCGTCCACGCGGGGGTTCTGGAACCGCCGCCCAGCCCGCCGCCCCCGCCGGCGCAGAGCTGGGGTGCGCAACTGGGCACCCTGGTGCGGCGTTACGCCGCCGCGCTCGCCGCCGACCGGACCTTCCTCGTCATCATGATCGCGCTGCCCTTCGTCATGGGCGCCATGGCCCACGCCCTCGCCGGCAGCCGGCTGGACCAGAACTCGGCGCTGAACGCCCTGCTGATCCTCTGCGTCGGCGGCGTGCTGACCGGCGCCGCCAACGCCGTGCGCGAGCTGGTCAAGGAGCGCACGATCTACCAGCGCGAGAGAGCCGTCGGCCTCTCGCGTTCCGCCTACCTCTGCTCGAAGATCGTCGTGCTGGGCACCGTCACCGTCGTGCAGGCGGTGGTGCTCACCATGGTCGGCCTCTTCGGCGTGCGGCTGAGACCGCGCGGCGGACAGGGCGTGGTGACCGCGCCGCTGCTGGAGATCACGCTCACCGTGGCGCTGCTGTCGTTCACCGCGATGATGCTCGGCCTGCTGGTCTCCGCCCTGGTGCGCAAGGAGGAGGTCACCATGCCGCTGCTGGTGCTCCTCGCGATCGTCCAGGTCGTCTTCTGCGGCGCGCTGCTCAAGCTCAACGGCGTCCCGGTGCTGGACCAGCTCTCCTGGCTGGTGCCCTCGCGGTGGGCGCTGGGCGCCATGGCGGGCACGATCGACCTGCACAGCGTCGTCCCCGGCACGCTGACCGCCGATCCGCTCTTCGCGCACCGCACCGGCACCTGGCTGCTCGACCTGGGGATGCTGGTGGTCCTGTCGGTCGTCCTGGCCTTCGCCGTCGCCCGCCTGCTGCGGCGCCACGAGCCCGTGGTGATGCGGGGATAGGCGGGGGCTGATGTCGGCCTTCACACCGAGCCCGGCGCCCGGGACGCCCTCCGGGCTGAGCGGTCGGCGCGTCGCCGGGTACCTGCTGGAGCGGGAGCTCGGCCGCGGCGGTATGGCCGTCGTCTACCAGGCCAGGGACCTGCGACTGGAGCGCACCGTCGCGGTCAAGCTGCTGTCGCCGCAGCTCGCGCTCGACGACACCTTCCGGCGGCGGTTCGAGCACGAGTCGCGGGTGGCCGCCGCGCTGGACCACCCGCACATCGTGCCGGTCTACGAGGCGGGCGAGGCCGACGGCGTGCTCTACATCGCCATGCGCTACGTCCACGGGCGGGACCTGGCCGCCCTGCTGGACCGGGCCGGCCCGCTGCCCTCCGCGCAGGCGGTCAGGATCACCGCGCAGGTCGGCTCGGCCCTCGACGCCGCGCACGCCCACGAGCTGGTCCACCGCGACGTGAAGCCCGGCAACATCCTGCTGGCCGAGGGCACCGATCCGGAGCACCCCGAGCACGTCTACCTGACCGACTTCGGCCTGACCAAGAAGTCGCTCTCGCTGAGCGGCTTCACCACCGTCGGGCAGTTCGTGGGCACCCTGGACTACGTCTCCCCCGAGCAGATCAGCGGCAAGCCCGTGGACGGCCGCTGCGACGTCTACAGCCTGGGCTGCGTCGTCTACGAGATGCTGAGCGGCGCGCCGCCGTTCCGGCGTGACGACGACTTCGCGCTGCTGTGGGCGCACCAGTACGACACCCCGCCCGCCCTCACCTCCCTGCGCGCACAACTGCCCACCGCCGTCGACGCGGTGCTGGCCCGCGCCCTCGCCAAGACCCCGCAGGAGCGCTACGACAGCTGCCTGGACCTCGTCTCGGCCCTGCGCGCCGCCTTCGCCGGCCCGGTCCCCGTCGCGCCCGGGAGCCCGGTGGCGGGGCACGCCCCGACGAGGGTGGTCACCGCGCCTCGGCACGGTTCGGATGTCGAAGCCGGGCCCGGAGAGCCGCCGGTGCCGCCGCGCTGGGCCTGGCCGGTGTTCGCTCCGGGGGTGGATCCCCACTCCCACCTGCACGGTTGACGGCTCGTCGAACTCTGCCACACTATTCCACTAACAGAATAGTGAAAGGGTGGTGTGGACGTGATCGAGTACCGGATCGACCGGCGCTCCGGGGTCGCCACCTACCTCCAGATCGTCCAGCAGACCAAACAGGCGCTCCGGCTCGGCCTGCTCCAGCCGGGGGACAAGCTCCCCACCGCCCGCGAGGTCGTGGAAGCCACGGCCATCAACCCGAACACGGTCCTCAAGGCCTATCGGGAACTCGACCGGGAGGGGCTGGTCGAGCCACGGCCCGGCCTCGGCACCTTCGTCCGGCGCACGCTCGGCAACGCGGACGCCACCGGCGACGCGGCGCTGCGCGCCGAGCTGGGCGCCTGGGTCGACCGGGCGTTCGGGGCGGGGCTGGACCGGGAGGACGTGACGGCGCTGATGGGCGCCGTCCTGGACACATACGAACAACGGGAGTCCGCCCCGGCCGAGCAGGCCGTCGGCGGCAGGGAGGGGAGCGGTTGATGGGGGACAACGTGGCCGGGCGCGAACCGGCTCTGACCGGACGGGCCGTGGCCAAGAGCTTCCGGCGCCGCCAGGCGCTGCGCGGGTGCGACTTCGAGATACCCGTCGGAGCGGTCTGCGGCCTGGTGGGCCCGAACGGCTCGGGCAAGAGCACGCTGCTCTCGCTCGCGGCGGGCCTGCGGCAGCCGAGCCAGGGGGAGTTGCGCGTCCTCGGCCTGCGACCCGGCCTGGACGAGGAGTTGCGGTCGCGGATCGCCTTCGTCGCCCAGGACAAGCCGCTCTACGCGCGGCTGACCGTCGCCGACACGCTGCGGCTGGGCCGTGAGCTCAACCCGCGGTGGGACGACGCGCTCGCCGACGAGATCGTGCGGCAGGGCCAGTTGCCGCCGACCAGCCGGATCGGGCAGCTCTCCGGCGGCCAGCGCAGCCGCGTCGCGCTCGCCCTCGCGCTCGGCAAGCGGCCGGAGGTGCTGCTGCTGGACGAGCCGATGGCCGACCTCGATCCGCTCGCCCGGCACCAGCTCATGGGCACGCTGATGGGCCAGGCCGCCGAGCACGGGACCACCGTGGTCATCTCCTCGCACATCCTGAGCGAGCTGGAGGGCGTGATCGACCACCTGCTCCTGATCGAGGGCGGCCGCGTGCGGCTGTCCGGCGAGGTGGAGCAGATCCTGGACGCGCACCGGCTGCTGCACGGCGCCGAGGGACTCCCGCTGGACGCCCACGGCATCGTCGAGGACCGCCGCACCGGACGCGGCCGCACCGCGCTCGTCCGGGCCGACGGGCCGATCGCGGAGGGCTGGCAGGTCGAGACGCCCAGCCTGGAGGAGCTGCTCCTCGCCTACCTGCGCTCGCCGCAGGCGGATCCTGCCAACTCCACTGCCCACGCCTCGCGTTCGGAGGTCGCCGCGTGACCACCGCCACTCTCGCCCCTCGCCCGGCCACGCGGGGCGGCCTGCGCCCGCGCGGACTGGGCTGGTTGATCTGGCGTCAGAACCGCATCACCCTGGCCGTTCTGACGGTCGGCTGCGCCGCGCTGATCGCCTACCTGCTGCACGAGCGCTCCGCGCTGGACACCGTGGTGGCCAGGATGAACGCCCTGCACTGCGATCCGGACAATCTCTCCAGCACGGCGTGTGCGCAGGCCGACAGTGCGCGGTACGGCATCGCCGAATCCTGGCACCAGGCCGTCTCGGCCACGCTCCTGCTGCCGGGGATCTTCGGTGCGGTGCTGGCGGCGCAGCCGCTGGCGACCGACTTCGAGCGCCGTCGGCACCTGATGCTGTGGAGCCAGTCCGTCTCTCCGCGCAGCTGGTTCACGTACCGGATGGCCCTGCCCGGCGCCGCGTTGCTCGTGCTGAGCACGGTGCTGTCGGTTGTCGTCCGCTGGGGTGGCTTCTGGTCCCACCCCGGGTTCGGCCTCTCCTCCTGGGAATCCCCCGAGGACTTCTTCGCCGTGGTCCCGGTCTTCCCGGCGCTGGTGCTGGCCACCTTCGCCCTCGGGGCCCTGGTCGGACTGTTGCTGCACCGGCCGATCCCGGCTCTCGGCGTGACCGTCGTGCTGTACGTCGCGCTCGTCTGGGCGCTGGACAAGCTGCGCCCGCATCTGATGCCGACCTTCTCGATGGTCGGCGGAACGAACGCCACGGGCATGCCCGGAAACGCCTGGGTGGTCGACGACGGCATCGTGCTGAACGGCAGATGGGTCGGCTACGGCCAGTGCCCCGGCAGGGACTGCAGCAACGCGCAGTGGTGGATGCGCTACCACACCGTCGCCCAGTTCAGTCCGATGCTCTGGATCATGACGGGCATCCTCGCCGTCCTGACCGTACTCCTGGTCCTGGCCTCCTACCGCCGCCTGCGCGCGCTCACGCGCTGAGCGGCTGCCCGTCGCCCGCTTTGCCCGCCTTTCCCACGTGCTGAGACGGGTCGTCCCGCGCACTGGGAAGGCTGGCATGCTGGGACGGTGAGCGCGGTCCTGGAAACCCCCGTCCCGCGCCCGGTTCGCGTCGCGACCGGGCCCTCCCTGATTGCCACCGCCGTGCCCGGCCGTGGCCTGCTCGGGCGCCTTGCCGCGGTGCTGAGCGCGCACCCCGTCCAGGCGTTCGCCGTGCGGACGACCGCCGGCGGCCCGGCGGTCGTGGAGATCACCGTCGCGGACGCGCACCGTGCCCGGGTCCGGGCCAAGCTGCTGCGCATGGTCGAGGTGCTCGACGTCGTCGAGCCCTGACCACGTCGGGACCTGATCTCGTCGAGCCCTGAAGAGGCCGCGGACGGGCGGCGGGCGCATCCTGGAAGGGCCACCGGACCGTCCCGGGACGGCCCCGGGCCGGCGGCCGAGGGAGGTGTCTCGCGATCATGACTCTCTTCATGGACGTCCACCACGGCATGAACGGGATCACCGCCGAGCAGTTGGCGGCGGCGCACCAGGCCGATCTCGCCATTGAGGCGGAGGAACACGTCCACTTCAAGCAGGCCTGGGCGGACCCGGAGTCGGGCACCGTCTACTGCCTGTCCGAGGCGCCCTCGATGGACGCCGTCCAGCGCGTCCACGAACGGGCCGGACACATGGCGGACGAGATCCACGCGGTCCCGCTCATGGTCTGAGACCTCTCGCCTACCGTCGCCGGACCCGGCGTGGCAGCAGTGCCGGGACGCGGAGGCGGTAGGCGAGGAACCGATCGCCGAACTCGGCCGCCATCAGGTCGTCCTCGACCCGGACCCGGTGCAGTGCCCACGGCACGGTGACGGCCGTGTAGAGCACCCACACCCCGAATCCGAGGCCCAGCGCGGCGCCGAGCACCAGCCCGAGGAGTCCCGTGTAGATGGGATGCCGCACCAGGCCGTAGGGACCGGTGGTGCGCAGCTCGTGGCCCTCCTGCACCAGCGGGACACCCGCCCACATCACCCCGAGCACCAGCCGGGACCAGACCAGGAGCGCCGTCGCCGCGACGGTGAGGGCCGCACCCGCGACGCCGAGCACCGGGTTCCAGTACTGCAGGTGGCGCCAGAACGGGCCGTCCGGTCGCCGGGTCAGCTCGATCAGCACCAGGATGCCGGCCACCAGCGCCACCCGCGCCGGCATCGAGGCGCGCAGGCTGCGCAGCCACGCCCGACGGCGCTCCGGCGAACCGGCGCCGCGGGACCCGAAGTACACCGCCGCTCCCACCCAGGTCACGGCGAAAACCACGATGCAGCCGTAGACGACGCCGTGCACGGCAGTCTGCACTCCGCTCATGTCTCCAGGGTCGCGCGGCGTCGGCCTGCGCGGCCTCCACCCCGAGGTGGAGCCGTGGGTGGACACGTGTTTCTGACGCGCCAGTTGATTCGGTCACGATCGGGCAACTATGGTTCCCTTTCGAACCGCTGTGCAGTCGATCTTCCGAGGGGGGATCCGCGGCGGTTCCCGTCGAGTCTGTCGAGGGTTCGGTCGTTCCGCGCACGGCGTGGGCACCGGGGCCGAGACGGAGCCGGGGACCCACGTCCTCGGGGTGAATCGGCATCAGGTCGACCGCTACGCGCGGGCGCACGCAGGTGCGCACGGGCGGCGGCCGGTGAGATGTCGTAGGGCGAGACTTCCGGCCCGAACCCGTCAGCTCACCCGGTAGGCGGCCAGGAAGAAGGAGCCCGTCCAGGTGGCGTCCCACCGCCGTCCCGCCGCGCCCAGTCGTACCCGCACCCGAATATCCGCGCTCACCGTGGTCGCGGCCACCAGCGTCGGCCTCGCCACGCAGTCGGCCCAGGCCGCTCCGCAGCCGACCACGGCGCAGCTGAAGTCACAGCTGGACCAGCTGAACAACGCGTCCGACCAGGCCGTCGCCGCCTACGACCAGGCGCAGGCGCAGCAGCAGGCACTGCAGCACAAGGTCTCGATCCTGGAGGACGAGATCGCCCGCGAGCAGGCCAAGGCCAACACGCTGCTCGACAGCGTCGGCGCGATCGCCCAGAGCCAGTACATGACCGGTGCGGTGGACCCGACCGTCCAGCTGATCCTGACCAGCGACCCGAGCGAGTTCCTGCAGAAGGCCTCCTCGATGAACCAGCTGTCCGGCAACGAGGCCGCCCAGCTGAGCCTGCTCCGCACGCAGGAGGACCTCCTCTCGCGCGAGAAGGCCGAGGCGGAGCAGGAGCTCCAGGCCCTCCAGGCCGTCACCCAGCACGCCGCCGCGCTGAAGGCCGCCGCTGCCGCCAAAGTCAAGGCGACGCAGCAGCTCCTCAACTCGATGACGCCCAGCCAGCGCACCCAGCTGACCGGCGGCACGGGCTCCAACCTCCACCCGCACGGCACGGCGGGCGACTCGATCGAGATGGCGGCGTTCGCGGCGGCGAAGACCCGCATCGGCGACCCCTACAACTGGGGTTCCAAGGGCCCGAACGAGTTCGACTGCTCGGGTCTGATGCAGTGGGCCTACGCCCAGGCCGGCTACTCGCTGGGCCCGGACACCTACGCCCAGATGGCCGAGGGCACTCCGGTGGCCTCCGTCGCCGACCTGCAGATCGGTGACCTGGTCTTCTTCAACGGTGGCCAGCACGTGGGCATGTGGGCCGGTGGCGGGATCATCCTGCACGCCCCGCACACGGGGGCGTACGTGCGCATGGAGTCGATCACGACGGTCGGCACGATCTACATGATGCGTCACATCTGAGACACGGTTGCCGCGCGGCCTCCCGCCCACCGGGGACGGGAGGCCGCGCGTTCGCGTCACACGCGTCGTATGCGTCACATGCGCCAGTGCAGCGTCGTCGCGTCGTCGTGGCGCTTGCCGTGGAACGTGCCCTCGGCCAGGGCGAGTTCGGCCTTGCGGACGGAGTCGGTGAGGTGGGCCGGACCGTCGGCGGCGAGGGTGTCGAGCAGCTCGGTCCAGCTCCAGCCGAAGCGTTCCACCAGGCGGGTCACCCCGTCGGACAGCGCGGCGGCCTCGCGCACGCGGGCGAGTGGGAAGGACGCCGTCACCGCGTGCTCGGCGGCGTCCGGGCGGGTGGAGGCGACCCAGAAGCCGCCGGGCGTGTTGCGCAGCCCGCTGACCGACTCGCGGTCGTAGGCGGGCAGCTGGTCGATGCGGTCGTCCGCGACGACCTCGATCCGGCCCTCGGAGGTGCGGACGACGACGGGCGAGTCGGCGAGCACCAGGCAGTCGAGGCGGTCGGCGCCGGGGTCGGCACGCAGCAGCGCCACGGTGCTGGAGGGGCTGTCGGGGTTGCCGTGGTCGCACTGCGGGTGCAGGTCCCGGGTGCGCAGGATCGCCTGCCGCAGCACCTCCGGCAGCGGCTCGTCGGGGTGCGCCAGCAGGAACGCGCCGAGCTGCCCCGCGAGACGGGCCACGAACCACGGCACGTCGTGGACGCAGCCGGTCGGCAGACCGCTCGGCGTGGCGCCGTCGAGGACCAGGGCGAACTGCGGCCCGGCGAGGACGAAGTCCTCGTTCGCGGACGCGTCCGGGCTCGGCTCGCAGCTGTAGCGGATCTCCACGGCTCTCCTCGCGGGTCGACCTGTCGGGGGGCATATGCGACCTTCCCCGATCATGCCCCGAGTGGCCCCGGAGACGCGTGAGGCTTCTCTAGGCTGCTGCCATGGATCCCGAACCGGAGCCCGGCGAAGCGCTCGACGCCCGGGCCGCTGTCGAGGCCGCCTTCGGGGCCGCGAGCGGTGCTGCCTCCCGCTCCCAGGCCACGTCCGGGCCCGCTGGGGCCGCCGGGCCCGGACCGCGCGAGCCCGGTTCCGGGCCCGAGCCTGCGGTCGATCCCGTGGCCGATCCCGCGGCCGAGCGGGACGCCGGACCGCGTGAGCCCGCACCAGGGCCGCGTGAGCCCGCGCCAGGGCCGCGCCGGTTGGATCCGCCCGCCGCCGCAGCGCTGCTACGGCTCGCCGCGCGGGTCGAGCGCGACCTGCTCGCATCAGGGCTGAACGCCAAGCCGTACGAGGTGACGCCGTCGTCCCTGGCCGGCGTCGAGGTGGAGGTCGACGCGTTCGACGACGCCGTCGGCGGTGTCTGGCTGCACTGGCGCACCCACCCCTCGGTCGGTTCCGAGGGATCCGGCGCGACCTCGGTCCGGGTGGTGATGGCGGAGGCCCTGGTCCGCACCCTCACCGCGCTCGGCTACCGCGTCGAGCACGGCGACGACAGCCTGCGCCCCTACGCGGTGCGCCTGGTCGCGGGGCCTGACACGGCCGTCTGAGGCGGCGTTAGGTGGAAGACTGGGCCCGGTGAACGACGAGAAGTGGTGGGCGGACCAGTTCGAGACGCACCGGCCCAGGCTGCGGGCCGTGGCCTACCGGATGCTCGGCTCCTTCGCCGACGCCGAGGACGCCCTGCAGGACGCCTGGCTGCGGATCGTGCACGCGGACGCGCGGGCCGACGAGATCGAGAACCCGGCCGGGTGGCTCACCACGGTCGTCGGCCGGGTGTGCCTCAACGCGCTCCGCAGCCGCACGGCCCGTCGGGAGGAGGCGTGGGACGGGCACCTGCCCGATCCCGTGGTGGGCGCGGAGGGTCCGCCCACCCCCGAGGACGCGGTGCTGCTGGCCGACTCGGTCGGCCTCGCCCTGCAGATCGTTCTCGACACCCTCTCGCCGGACGAGCGGCTCGCGTTCGTCCTGCACGACATGTTCGAGGTGCCGTTCCCGGAGATCGCCGCCGTCCTGGAGCGCGAGAGCGCCGCCACCCGCCAGCTCGCGAGCCGCGCCCGCCGCCGCGTCGCCCAGGCCGACGCTCCCTCGCCCGACCGGGACCTGACCCGGCAGCGTGTCGTCGTCGACGCCTTCTTCGCCGCCGCCCGCAACGGCGACCTCGACGCCCTGGTCTCGGTGCTGCACCCGGACGTCGTCGGCCGGGCCGACTTCGGCGCCCTCCCGCTCCCGCGCCCGGCGCTGATCCGCGGGGCCGGCACGGTCGCCCAGAACGCCCGCATCGGCTACGTCCCGGGCGCGGAGCTGCGCCCGGTGCTGGTCAACGGCGCCGCGGCCACGCTCGTCCTGCGCGAGGGCCGGCCGTACGTGCTGATGGCCTTCACCGTCGTCGAGGAGCGCATCGTCGCGCTCGACATCTACGGCGATCCCTCCCGGCTGAGCGAGGTCGCGGGGTCCGTGCTGTGAGGTGACGTCAGTTCTGGCGCAGGGCGGGCATCGGAACAGGGACGCCGTAGGTGGACGACCCGACGCCGACGCCGCCCTGGCAGCTGTTGGGCGGGTCGGTGGTGACGCCCCTGGTCGAGGGCATCTCGGCCGCCCAGAACATGTAGCCGAGCATGCCCGGCGTGGTCCCGGCCCCGGCCGGTGCCGCGCTCTGCACCCAACTGCCCGTCGTGTTCTCCACGGAGGTCGAGAACGTCGTGCACTCCGGCCGCACGGACGAGCCCTCGGCGATGTAGAGGCTGCCGGTGAACTTCGCCGGCGCGAGCGGCGGGATCGGCGGGTTGTAGGTCGGCTTGCCGCTCAGGTGTTCCTGCCAGTTGGACTCGGCGGTGGAGGTGGACGGCTGCTTGCTGGGCACCATCGCGTTGGCGTAGTCCAGCACGGGGTTGCTGGTGTTGAGCCAGTTCGCGGTCGCGTACTGGTCCAGCCCGACCAACCAGCGGTCGCCCGCGGCGACGTCGATCGTGAGCCGGGCGGCAGGGTCGGCGCCGGTCGCGTCGTAGGGGTGGGCGGCGCGGTAGGCGGTGATGAACGCCTGGAGCCCGGTGAGGTCGGGGCTGGAGGAGTTCTCGTAGTCGATCTCGATGCCGACCCCGAGCCGGGTCGCGAGCGCGGCGGCCTTCTGGCCGAGCAGGGTGGGGTTCTGCGAGAGCGCGGTGTCCCAGTCGTTGACGTAGGTGATGCCGCCGATGGAGAGCATCACGCGGATGCCGTGGCTGGTGAAGTAGTCGACGATCGCCTGGGTCATCCCGTTCGGGACACCGCCTGTGTCGCCCGCGTCCGTGGTGCCGTTGAGGAGGCGCAGCGGGTTGACGAAGCTCAGCACGACGAGGTTGACGGAGGGGTGGCCGTCGCCGCGGTCGATCAGCCAGTGGTTCTTCTGGTCGAAGTCCGTCATGTCCCGCACGGTCGCCCACGTGCAGGCGTCGTCGGAGCAGTGCCAGGCGCCGTAGACCTGGATCGGGCTGGTCGCCGCGGCCGCCTGCGGCGTGGCGGCCTGCCCGGGCGCGGCGCCGCCGAGGGCGGCGGCGGTCAGTGCGAGCGTCGCGGCGGCGAGCAGGGTGGGGGTTCTGCCTCTGTGCTGGCGCATCCATCGCCTCCCGGCGAAGAGGGCTCGACAAGGTTGCCCCAAGGTTGGTGATCTGCTGATGCCCTGTCAATGGTCCGGACCAACTCCCTGGCGCCGCCCGGCGCCGCCCGGCGGCGTCGCGGCGTGCGCGGTTCCCGCCGTCACGTGGACGCTCCCGGAGCGGAGGGCCAGGGTGAACTGCTCAACTCGTCTCGGTGAAGGTGGCGTTGTAGCCGAAGGCGAGGCAGAGACCGGAGTCGGTGATGGCCTGGACGCTGATCGAGTAGGTGCCCGGGCGCGGGTAGTGGTGGGTCGCGAGGGTGGAGTAGGTGCCGGCGGGGCCGCCGGAGGTGGTGCCCTTGGAGGTGGAGCCGTCTCCCCAGGTGATGTTGCCGGTGAAGGTGCAGCCCTGGTCGCCGTTGCCGTGGAACCACTGCAGCACGACGGCGGGGTTGTTGCTGCTGCACGTGGAGCTGTTGATGCTCAGCACGCATCGTGGACCGAGCGGGGGTGTCGGGGACGCCGTCGCGGTGTGGGTGGGCCGGGTGGCGGGTGTGGTCCCGTTGCCGTTGCCGTTGTTGCCGCTTCCGGCCGTTGATCCGCTGCTGCCGGGCGTCGAGTTCGTGGCACCGGTCCGGCCGGGCGTGCCGGGCGTGCCGGGTGCGTCGGCGGACGGGCTCGGATCGGGGCCGGCGCTCGGACCGGCGCCGGGGGAGCCCCCGCGACCGCCCGCCGAGGTGGACGCGGAGGGCGGCGTGGTGCTCCCCGAAGGGCCGGAGCCGGCGGCGCCGGTCGCCGCGTGGGACGGCAACAGGTCCGGTACGAGCAGCAGGCCGGTCGCCACGCCGACCGTCAGCACCACCGGGATGACGACCGGTGCGAACCAGCGCCGGCGGTGGCGTGGGGCGGCCGGGGCCGGGAGGACGGGCGGTGTCAGGCGCAGGGTCGCCGGGTCCGGCGCGGGGAGCGCGGCGAAGGCGGCCCGGGCGCGGAGTGGGGCCATGACCGGTTCGGGCCAGTCGGGCGTGTCCAGGACGCAGCGCTGCCGGGCCAGTTGGGCGAGGCGGTCGGCGGTGGGGCGCGCGCCGGGGTTCTTGTCGAGGCAGGCCGCGACGGCCTCGGCGAGGTCGGGGGAGAGCGCCTGAAGGGCGCTCAGGTCGGGCTCGGTGTGCACGATGCGGTAGAGCATGTCGACGCCCGAGCCCTCGCCGAACGGCGGACGTCCGCACGCCGCGTACGCGATCAGTGCGCCCAGTGCGAAGATGTCGGCCGCCGCCGTCAACTCGCCCTTGCCGTTGGCCTGTTCGGGAGACATGTAGGCGGGGGTGCCCAGCACCACGCCGGTACGGGTGAGGCGGCTCTGGTCGGCGGCGCGGGCGACGCCGAAGTCGATGAGGGTGACCCCGTCGGTGGTGAGCATCACGTTGGAGGGCTTCAGGTCGCGGTGGACCATGCCCAGCGCGTGGACGGCCTTCAGCCCGGCGGCGGCCTCGCGCAGCAGCAGCCACAGGCGTGCCGCGTCCAGCGGCCCGCCGTTGACGGCGACGGCCCGGTCCAGGGTGAGGCCGGGTATGTAGGCGGTGGCGAACCACGGCGGCCGCGCCTCCCGGTCGGCCAGCAGCAGCGGCGCGCTCACCCGCTCCGGCAGGCGGGCCAGGTTGTCCAGCTCGTGGCCGAAGTGCCGATGGAACTCCTCGTCCTCGATGAACTGCGGCAGTACCTGCTTCACCGCTGCGTAGCGGCCCGACACGGTGCCCAGGTACACCCGGCCCATACCGCCCGACCCGAGCCGGCCCAACAGCGGGATCGGGCCGATCATCCGCGGGTCTTCACCGTCCAAAGGCTCGGCCCCACTGCCCGCCAGGTCGAACCTGGTGCCCTCGGTCCCCCCAAGTGGTGTCATGGAACCGCATGTTAGCCCGACCGGGGTGGCCTGCTGCGCCGTACTACTGACGCCTGCTCAACTCCGCCGGCCGGGCGGCCGGCGAGACGTGCTCCTGCTCGGCTTTCTCGCGCAGGGTGGCGAGCTTGTCGCGCTCGGCGGTGAAGTCGCCCCCGCCGCTCGATGCCCGGATCCGGAGCCCGACGCCAGCAGCCGCGCGCGGTGCCGACTTCCTGCGCGGTTTGCCGGGCGTCGGTCCGCGTCATCCGTTACCTTCGGTATCACCGTCCGGACGATGAGTTCCGGATGTGAGTTCCGGGTGAACAGAGCAGTCGTACCCTCGCACCCCCGTCAGTCGCGCGCCGTGCCGGGCATGGTCCCGGAACGAAGTCATCGAAGCCCCGAGGGAATCCACCGTGCCCAGATCGCGACGCTTATTCAGCACGCCCCTGGCCGGAACCGCGATGGCGGTCCTGGCCTCCTTGTCGGCCGCCTGCTCCGCCGACCCGCCGACCCGCCGGCGCAAGGGATCACCGGTCTGGTCACCGGGACCGGGATCGGCCCCACCAGCCAGGCGATCAAAGGACTGTCCACGCGCTTCCCGGTGGGGCAGACCGTCTACGTCTCGTTCTCCGCGGACATGGCCTCCGCGGGGGCGACGGCCCAGATCGATCTCTACCGCGACGGCCAGTCCGAGCCGGAGGCCCGCAGCCTGCCGATCACCCTCAGCAAGGGCTCCCACGTCTACACCAAGCGGATCACCTTGTCCGAGGCCGGAAACGTGCTGGTCGAGGCGCGCCTCGACGGAGTGGTCGCCCGTACGCTCACCATCGGGGTGGGGTGAGCCGCGGTGAACAGGATGACCGTCGCCCTCGTCTGCGCCTTCGCGACGACCCTGGCCGCCACCCTGTGCGGGTGCGGCGGCTCGGGAGCGGCAGCCGCCGCGGGCTGCGCGCCGACCCACGTCTACACCAACGTCAAGGACGACGGCACGGCCCTGGCCGTCGTCGACGCCGAGATGACGGAGAACAACAACGGCTCGGCCGAGTCCTGGAAGGTCGACGCCCGCCACGACCAGACGCTCACCATCGAGCACTCGACCTCCACCACGGAGAAGGTGCACGCGGCCGTCGCCGGGCAGGCCCTCGTCGTGGGCGCCTCGCCGTTCGTCCCGGTGGCCGAGGGCGAGGCGACCGCGGTGTTCGACTACGAGCGCCGGACCGACAGTTCGGTCACCCGGACCTCCACGGAGTCGAGCAACACCGAGATCACGGTGACCGTGCCGCCGGGCGCGACCGGCTACGCCCTGTACGGGGTGGTCATGAAGTGGACGACCGGAGATCTGCGCACCACGGGGTGTGGGGGGAAGGGCAGCGACACCGCCGGCACCTACCTGCTGCCCGAGGCCCACGCCTGGTGCACCTGGACCCGGGGGCCCGACCTCTTCACCGACGGCGACGAGAGCCCCTGCACCGTGGTGCCCGGCTCGGGTCCACAGACGTTGAACTGAGCCGGGCAGCAGCGGTGGTGACCGGTCAGCGCCAGAAGGCGCCGAGGTGGCCGGCCAGAGCCTGCCCCTGGGCGTAACCCGCGCGGGCGGCCGGCGGACGGGTGGACGGGTCCATCATGTTGGTGCCGAACGCGGTGAGCGAGTCGGCGTCGGGGAAGACCGACTCGACCCTGCTGCCGCCCGCGCGCAGTTCCTCGACCTGCGCCGTGAGCTGCATGCCCCACTCCAGGGGATGCCGGGTGCGGCCGCCGAAGGGCGACAGCACCAGCACCCGTGCGTGCCCGGCCGCCAGATCGGCGTTCTCGTTGCGCCGGTAGCCGCCGTCGATGTACCGGTGCTCGCCGATGGGGTAGGGCGGGACCCCGAAGCCGTTGGACGTGCTGGCCGCGACGGCGTCGACGAGGTCGACCCCGCTGTCCCGGTCGAACGCGACCGGTTCGCCGGTGTGGGCGTCGACCGCCGTGATGAGGATCCGCTGGTCCGGCCAGTCCTGACGCGGCAGCCGGGCGGCCACGGTGGTGCGCCACAGCGCCTGGGCGGAGCCGTCGGACGTCGCGTCCGCCTCCAGCGCCGCCGCACCCATGCGGCGGCGCATGTCGGCGGCGTCCGCCGCGGCGGCGATGATCCGGCCCGTCGTCTCCATGTGGTTCGCCGCCGGCCCGACGGGAGGGCGCCCGCCGCCGGAGCCGGCCGGGCGGGTCCCGCGCGGGGGCACGGGCGACAGGACGGCGGCGAACAGGTCGGCCGGGGATGCGGCGGTGATCTGGGCTGCCGCCGTCGCTCCCGCCGACGTGCCGACGATCAGGTCGGCGGTGGTGACGTCCAGTCCGGCCTCGAAGAGACCGGCGACGACGCCGATCTCCCAGGCGTTGCCGGCCGAACCGCCGCCGTGGAGGACCAGGGCTCGCTCACCCGCGAACGTCGGCGCGACGCCGGGCGGAGTGGAGGAAGAGGAAGACGTGGTGTTCATGGGAGTCGCCTTTGCGAAGTTGCCTGGTGGCGCTCCCGGCGGCGACTACGTCAGCCGCGCGATCGTGGACTGCGGGGGAGCACCCGTTGCGGACACTGCGTTCACGGGGCTCACCTCCTGCTGGTAGATCACGACCTTCGGAAGCTAGCACGGCGTCGACGAGAGGGGCAACCGGCGCTCCGAGTCGGCGGATCCCGTGAAGGACCCCGCCCGCCGACGGCATCCGCCCGTAGGATCGGCGTGACGCTCCGTATACGACTGGGGGATTCCTGTGCGACTGCGAAGCAGCAAGAGGCGACCGACGGCCACGCTCGCCGGGGCGGCGTTGGTGCTTGCCACGGCGGTGGCCGGCGTCGGGACCGGTGCGGGGAGCGCAGCGGCCGCGCCGAGGGTGAGGCCGCTGGAGACGATCGCGGAGCTGTCCGCCCAGCGGGTGGAGGTGGCCGACCAGGTGGCGGCGGCCAAGTACGGGACCAGCAGCCCGATCGACGACCCGGCGCGCGAGGCGGCGGTCATCGCCGCCGCCGAGCAGCAGGCCACCGCGCTGGGGATCGATCCCGCGCCGGTCGCGAAGATCTTCCGCGACCAGATCGAGGCCAACAAGGTCGTCCAACGCGCCCTCTACGCCGAGTGGGACGCGGACCCGTCGCTCGTGCCGACCACCAAGCCGAGCCTGGCCACCATCCGGACCGAGCTCAACACCATCGACGACGAGCTCGTCCAGGCCATCGCGGCTGCCGACCCCTCGCTCCAGGCGCCCTCCTGCTACGGGCAGCTGACCGCCGCCGTGGTCCACGCCGGGCACCAGGACGGCCTCGACGTGCTGCACTTCGCCGCCCTGCTCCGCGCCGTCCCCTCGGTCTGCGCGGACTGACTCCACGCCCGCCGGACTACGCCAGATCGAGGTACGGCTCGAACGCCCGCAGCAGCAGCGCGCGCATGCGCTCCGGCCGCATGGCCGTCGAGTCGGCGAGGATCTGGATCGCCAGGCCGTCGACCATGGCGGTGAAGCGTTCCGCGAGGGCCTCGACATCCGCGCCCGGTGCCAGGCCGCCCTCGGCCTGGCACTCGCGGAGCAGGTCCAGCACCACCTGGTGCCAGCCCGAGTAGGCCAGGCGCTGGACGGGACGCAGCGGGGGTTCCAGCATCGCCTGGTTCCAGAACTGGATCCACACCGACCACTCGTCGATGTCGTCGGTGGTGAGCGGCAGTTGGACCTCGATCAGGCGGCGCAGCTTGTCGCGTGCCGAGCTCGCCTGCTGGAACTCCACGTCGAGCCGGGAGCGGAAGCGCTGCGCGTAGTACTCCAGTGCGGCGTGCAACGTCGCTTCCTTGCTGGGGAAGTGGTAGTGCACGGTCGCGGTGCTGGTCCCGCAGTAGCGGGCGATGTCGGAGACCCGGACGTTGTGGTAGCCGCGGCGGGCGATGAGGACGGTCGCGGCCTGGAGGATCTGCTCGCGCCGCTCCTCGGCGGTGACGGCCTCGGCCCGGTCCCGGCCGCTCTCGGGCGGCAGGACCGGCGCCGGGCCGGAACCGTCGAGCAGGAAGGCGGTGGAGACCCCGCAGGCCTTCGCGATGGCCGCGATCTCCCTGTCGCGCAGCTTGCGCGTGCCGCGCAGCGCCTTGGACAGGGCGGTCGGGTCCATCGCGATCCGCTGGGCGAGCTCGCGCTGGGACAGCCCTGCCGACCGGATCGCCGTGCGGATCCGCTCCGGCAGGCCGGCTGCCGCCGCGGGCGCGGCGGCGGGTGTGACCTCGGCGGCAGGCGGGTTCTCGGTGCGCGTCATCACGCGGTCAGTATGGCAGCCGGCGCGTTCTAGCCGAGTTGCCCGGCGGCCTCCGCCGTCAGGGCGCCGACGACCTCTGCCGCCGCGCGCTCGCCGGAGGAGATCGCGCCGTCGATGTAGCCGGTCCACACCGACGCGGTCTCGGTGCCGGCCCAGTGGATGCGACCCGACGCGGTGCGCCACCCGCCGTGGCCGTAGGCGGTCCAGCCGCCCGGGGTCATGAAGCACGCGTAGCCGCCGATGGTCGGGCCCGTCCGGGGCCAGATCCGTTCGACGTAGTCGATCGGCTCCCCGGCCTGTTCGCCCACGACCTCGGTCAGTGCCGCCAGCACGGCGCGGCGACGTTCGGAGGCCGTCGCCGCGCTCCATTCGTCGAGCCGGTCGCCGTAGACGAAGGCGACGAGCACGCCGTGGGACGCGTCGTGCGGTGAGTTGTCGAAGACGACGCCGACCGGCCGGTCGCCGTAGAGGGTGGCGATGCCGGAGCGGCCCGCCGCGCGCCAGAAGGGCTGCTCGTAGACGGCGTGCACCTTGGCGACCCGTCCCATCGGGGCGTGGCGCATCCAGCCCGACCGTTCGGCCGGCAGCTCCGGTTCGAAACGGATCCCGCCGAGCGCGGCCGGTGGCACGGCGACCACGGCCCGGCGGGCGCGGACGAGGGTGTGCGCGGTCATGGCTTCGACTCCGTCGGCTGTTTGACGAACCGTCATGATGGCTTCCCCGAGCCGGATCCGGCTGCCCAGCGAGAGGGCGAGCGCGCGGGCGACCGAGTCCGCCCCGTCGCCGAAGCGCGAGTCCTGTGCGCAGCCGCCGGTCTCCATCAGCTGCTCGTACCCGCCACCCGAGGCCAGGTAGAAGAGCAGGTGGAAGAGGGAGATCTCACGCGGCTCGGCGCACCAGACGCCCTGGACGGCGAGCGCCAGCCGGCGCAGTGCGTCCTCGTCGTCGGTCTCGGAGCGGAAGAACTCCTCCGCCGAGCGGGCGTCGAACTCGGCGAACCTGGGGCTCTCCCACGGCTGTTCGAGTTCGACGCGGTGGGCCAGCTCGTCGAGCAGGGCGGTGACGCGTTCGTACTCGGCGATCCCCGGACCGCTGTCCGGCGCGGCGCCCTCGTAGTCGACGCGGGTGCCGTCGTGGCGGACCTCGACATGCTGCCCGGTCTCCCAGGTCGGGAACGTCGCGCAGCCGAACTCGGCTGCCAGGGCGTGGAACCGGCGCTGGGTCGGCCCGATCCACTGGCCGCCGTGGTCGACGCGCACCCCGGACGCGGTCACCTCGCTGAGCGTCCGGCCGCCCACGCGGTCGGCGGCCTCCAGCAGCACCACGTCGATCCCGGCGTCCGCCAGCCGGCGTGCGGCGGTCAGTCCCGCGTATCCGGCGCCCACGACCACGACCTCGGTGTCGACGACGGCTGAAGTTTCTCGTCTTGTCGCTGTCACGAGCGACACAGTGTCGCAACACTGTTTCTCTAGTCAATAGATTCGGAAAGTTGCGATCCGTATCTTGACAGTGCCCCGCGCCCCGATCAGGCTGACTCACCAATCAATCATTGCGTTTCGTTGCTAGTGCCTGTGTTTCCGTCCAGTCGGGAGTGGCAATGCCCAGAGAATCGCAAGACCGGGGAAGTGAGGGCGAGGGCTCGGACAAGGGCCTGCGCTCGGGCGCACTCGGGATGGCCACCAGCCTGATCCTGGCCGTGGCGTCCGCGGCGCCCGCCTACAGCCTCACCGCGACCCTGGCGTTCATCGTCGGGTACGTCGGCCTCCAGGCCCCGGCCGTGGTCGTGGTCGCCTTCGTGCCGATCCTGTTCGTCTCCTTCGGCTACGCCGCGCTCAACCGGCGGGACCCGGACTGCGGCACGATCTTCACCTGGGCCTCGCGGGTGCTCAGTCCCAACGTCGGCCTCCTCGGCGGCTGGGCGATCATCGCGTCCTTCGTGCTCGTCATCGGCAGCCTGGCGCAGGTCGCGGGACAGTACGTGTTCCTCCTCCTCGGCGCGAACGGCATCGGCTCCACCCCGGCGGATCCGCGCGTGCTGCTGGCCGGCCTCGGCTGGCTGCTGCTGATGACCCTGGTCTGCTACCGCGGTATCGAGATCGCCGCGGCCGTGCAACGCGCGCTGCTGTTCCTGGAGTTCGGCATGCTGCTGGTCCTGTCGGTGGTCGCGCTGGTCCGGGTCTACGACGGCAGTGCGCCCGCGGGCATGCACCGCCCGCAGCTGTCCTGGCTCAACCCCTTCGAGGGCAGCTCGATGAGCGCCTTCGTCAGCGGGCTGGTGCTCATGCTGTTCATCTACTGGGGCTGGGAGACGGCCCTGACCGTCAACGAGGAGACCACCGACCGGCGCCGCATCCCCGGCCGGGCCGCGACCTGGTCGACCGTCCTGCTCGTGGCGCTGTACCTGGTTGCCACCTACGCCGCGATCTCCTTCGCCGGGATCGGGGACACCGGCATCGGCCTGAACAACCCGGACAACTCCGGGGACGTCCTCTACCCGTTCGGCACCGCCGTGTTCGGCTCCGGTGGCTTCGGCTCGGTGCTGTGGCACCTGCTCATCCTCATGGTCCTCACCTCGGCCGCCGCCTCCACGGAGACCACCGTGCTCACCCTGAGCCGCACCATGCTGTCGATGGGCGACCAGGGCGCGCTGCCCCGCGCGCTGGCCCGGGTGCACCCCCGCTTCCGCATCCCGCACGTCGGCACGATCGCGGTCGGCGTCGTCGGCGCGGTGGTCTACACGGTGATGAACTTCCTCGGCCACGGGCTCGCCATCGGTGACGCGGTCTCCTCCTGTGGCGTGATGATCGCCTTCTACTACGGCCTCACCGGCGTCACCTCTGCCTGGGCGCACCGCACCGAGTGGCGCAGCAGCGCCGGGGACCTCTGGCTGCGCATCGTCCTCCCGCTGATCGGTGGCGCCGTCCTGCTCGCGGCAGGGGCCTGGAGCCTGGTCCACGCCTGGGACCCGGCCAACAGCAGCACCAGCTGGACGCTGCCCTTCACCTCCGGCACCCGCGTCGGCGGCACCTTCGTCATCGGCACCGGCACGGTCCTGCTGGGACTGCTCGTCCTGCTGGTCTGCCGGCGGGTCTACCCCGGCTTCTTCCGGCGCCGGTCCGTCCTGGGCGCGCCGGACCCCGCCCGGACGGTGGTGACGCCGCATGTCTGAGCCGCTTCCCCGTGCCTTCGTCGACCCCGCCTCCGTCGCGGTCGTCGGGGCCACCGAGGACCGGGCCAAGTGGGGCCACTGGCTCGCCAAGGGCGCCCTCGCCGGATCCCACCGGCGCGAGGTGTGGCTGGTCAACCGCCGCGCCACCGGCATCCTCGGGCGACCGAGCCACGGCAGCGTCGACGATCTGCCGGGCATCCCCGAGCTGGTGGTGCTGTGCGTGCCGGCGCCGCACCTGCGCCCGGTCGTGGAGTCCGCCCTGGCCAAGGGATGCCGTGCGTTCCTCGGGATCACCGCCGGGCTCGGCCCCGACCACGACGAGATCGTCGCGCTGCTGCGCCGCTCCGGCGCCCGGATCGTCGGACCCAACAGCCTCGGACTCTTCCGGGCCGCGACCGACCTCACGCTCGCCTGGGGCGGGTTCACGCCCGGGAGCCTGGCCGTCGTCTCGCAGAGCGGCCAGCTCGGCTCGGAGATCGCCGGACTCGGCGCCCGGGCCGGGCTGGGCGTCTCCTGCTTCTACTCCGTCGGAAACCAGCTCGACGTGGCCGCCGTCGACATCCTCGAATCCCTCGCCGACGACCCGTACACGAGCACGGTGGCGCTCTATCTGGAGAGCTTCGCGGGCGGCGAGCGGATCGTGGCGGCGATGCGGGCGCTGCGCCGCGCGGGCAAGCACGTGCTGGTGCTCACCACCGGGGCGAGCGACGGCAGCCGGCGCCTCGCCCGCTCCCACACCGGCTCGATGACCTCGGCCCTCGACGTCGTCGACGCGGCCTGCCGGGCCGCCGGAGCGCTCCGGGTCGCAACACCGGGCGAACTCGTCGACGCGGCCCGGCTGCTGGACGCGGGTGCGGTGCCGCGCGGCCGCCGGGTCGCCGTCGTCAGCGACAGCGGCGGGCAGGGCGCGATCGCGGCCGACGTCGCCGCGACGCAGGGGCTCGTGACGCCGGTCTTCAGCGAAAGCCTCCAGGCCCGGTTGCGGGAGCTGCTGCCCGCCTCGGCAGCGGTGGCCAACCCGGTGGACCTCGCGGGCGCGGGGGAGGCCGACCTCCAGGTCTACGCCAGCCTCGTCGAACTGGTCGCCGCCTCGGGCGAGGTGGACTCCGTCCTGCTCTCCGGCTACCTCGGCTGCTACGGCGAGGACACGCCGGGCCTCAGGGACGCCGAGCTGGCCGTCGTGGACCGGCTGGGCCGACGAGCCGGGGGAGCGGAGGTGCCTCTGGTCGTGCACAGCATGAGCGCCGGCTCCCCGGCGGTGGGCCGGATGGGTGACCACGCCGTCCCGGCCTTCGCCACCGTGGACGCGGCCCTGTCCGCCCTCGGCCGCGCGGCCGCGCTGGGCGCGGGACGCGCCCGCGACCTGACGGTCCCATGGCTCCCCGCCGAACGGCTGACCGCGGAACGGCTCCCCGCCGAACGGCCGTCCGCCGAGCGGTCGGGCGCGGGGCAGCCAGCCGCCGATCGGCCGTCCGCCGAGTGGCGGGGCGCGGAGGCGCCGGGCCCTGACGGGTCGGGCGGCGGGGCGCGCGGCGCCGAACGGCTGTCTCCCGCAAGGCCGAGCATCGAGCGGCAGGGTGGCGTGGCGTGCGGAGCCGAGGCGCCGAGCGCCGAACCGCCGGGTTCCGGCTACCTGGCGGCACGGGGGTTTCTGACCGCCCACGGGATCGCGGTCCCCGCCGCGCGGCGGGTCGCCGACCGCGCCGAGGTCGCGCAGGCCTGCGCGTTCCTGCGTGCTCCGCTCGTGCTCAAGGCCGCCTGGATCGAGCACAAGAGCGAGCTCGGCGCCGTCCGGACCGGGCTGACCCCCGAGACCGCCGTTGCGGCGTTCCACGAGATGTCCGCGCGGCTGGGCCCCGGCGAGTACGTCCTGGAGGAGCAGGACACGCGTTCCGGCGTCGTCGAGATGCTCGTCGGCGCCCGCCGGGACCGGGACTTCGGGCCGATCGTCGCCGTCGGCCTCGGCGGGGTCCAGGCCGAGCTGTGGCGGGACGTCGCCATCGAGCTCGCCCCCGTCGACCGGGCCACGGCCGCGGCGATGCTCGCCCGGCTGCGCTCGCGCGCCCTGCTCGACGGCTGGCGCGGAAAGCCGCCCGTCGACGTCGAGGCCCTGACCGACGCGATCGTCGCCGTCTCCGCGGCGATCGCCGCCACCGGCCGCGTCGAGGAAATCGAGATCAACCCGATCCGGGTCGCCCCGGAGGGCGCCCTCGCCGTCGACGCGCTCGTCGTCCCCCGCGCCGCGGCAGCGCCTGCGGCAACCACCGACCACCACCGTCATGAAATCCACCACGAAGCAGGAGCACCCGCGTGAGCACTCCCACCGAGCCCTGGCCGCTGACCGACGAGCAGCGCGCGATCGTCGAGCTGTGCCGGACCTTCGCCGCGAACGAGATCCGCCCTCGCGGCCGTGAGGTCGACGAGCGTGACGTCGAGTCGCCGCTGGACATCTTCCAGGCCGCGGCGAAGGTCGGCATCACCGACTTCATGCTGCCCGAGGAGTACGGCGGCGGCGGGTTCACCGACCTGGTGACCCAGTGCCTGGTCCAGGAGCAGTTGTGCTGGGGCGACCCGGGCATCGGCAACTTCGTCTGCTCCAACGGCTTCTTCGCCGACCCGCTGCTCGAACTGGGCACCGAGGCGCAGAAGGAGGAGTGGCTGCGCCCGCTCGCCGGACCGAACCCCCTGTACACCGCGCTGGCCACCACCGAACCCGGCTCGGGCTCGGACGCCGCCTCGATCGTCACCACCGCCACCCGCGCCGACGGCGGCTACCGGCTCAGCGGCCAGAAGGCGTGGATCTCCAACGCCGGACTGGCCGACCAGTACGTGGTGTTCGCCAAGACCGACCCCGCCCGGCGGTCCTCCGGCGTCTCCGCCTTCCTGCTGCGCAAGGGCGCGGAGGGGATGCGGTTCGGCGAGCCGATGCGGAAGATGGGCCAGCGTGCCATCGTGTGCCGCGAGATCTTCCTGGACGAGGTGTTCGTCCCCCAGTCCGACCGCCTCGGCGCGGAGGGGCACGGCTTCCTCGGGCTGATGAAGACCTTCGACGTCTCCCGCATCGTGCTCGCCGCGGCGGCGACCGGCGCCGCGCGCGCGGCCTACGAGTACGCGCTCCAGTACGCCCGGGAGCGCAGCCAGTTCGGCAAGCCGATCATCGAGCACCAGGCCGTCGCCTTCCGGCTGGCCGACATGGCGACCCGCATCGAGTCCGCGTGGCTGCTGACCCTGCACGCGGCACGGCAGTTCGACGCCGGTGCCGACAGCACCAGGCTCGCCGCGATGGCGAAGCTCCAGGCCTCGGAGACCGCGATGGCGGTCACCTGGGGCGCGGTGCAGACGCTCGGCGGGTGGGGCTACTCGCGCGAGTACCCGGTCGAGCAGTGGATGCGCGACGCCAAGCTGGAGGAGATCGAGGAGGGCACCTCCGACATCATGCGCCTGATCATCTCCCGCCGGCTCTGACCCCGCTCGCAGACCGTTCATCCGTCAAGGCAGCAGGAGTGACATGGCATTCGACAACGAGTTCACCCGGATGTTCGGGGTTGAGCACCCCGTGGTGTGCGGGGGCATGCTCGCGGTGGGCACCGCCGAGCTGATCTCGGCCGTCGCGAACGCGGGGGCGCTGGGCTTCCTCAGCGCGCTGACCCAGCCCACCCCGGAGGCGCTGGCGCGGGAGATCGCCCGCTGCCGCGAGTTGACCGACCGTCCGTTCGGCGTGAACCTCACCATCCTCCCCACCATCGAGCCGGTGCCCTACGAGGAGTACCGGGCCGCCATCGTCGACTCTGGCGTCATCGTGGTCGAGACCGCGGGCAGCAACCCGGCCCCACACCTGGCGGCCTTCAAGGCGGCCGGGGTCAAGGTGGTCCACAAGGCGGTCTCGGTCCGGCACGCCCTGAAGGCCGAGGCGCTGGGCGTCGACGCCGTCAGCATCGACGGCTTCGAGTGCGCCGGTCACCCCGGCAGCGACGACGTGCCCGGCCTGGTCCTGATCCCGGCCGCCGCACGGCGGTTGCGCGTCCCGGTCATCGCGTCGGGCGGCTTCGCCACCGGCGGTGGCCTCGTAGCCGCCCTGGCCCTGGGGGCCTGCGCCATCAACATGGGCACCCGCTTCGAGGCCACCGTCGAGGCGCCGATCCATCCCGACGTGAAGGCCCGGATCGTGGCCAACGACGAACGCGACACCCGCGTCGTCTTCCGCGAGTTCGGCAACACCGCCCGGGTGGCCCGCAACGCCGTCTCCGAGGAGATCGCCCGTCTCGGCGCTCTTCCCGGAGCCACCTTCGCCGACGTCGCCGAGCTCGCCTCCGGCCGACGCGGACGCCAACGCGTGCTCCAGGACGGGGCAGTGGAGGACGGCATGTGGTGGGCAGGGCAGGCGCAGGGCCTGATCGACAGTGTCGAGAGCTGCGCCACGGTGGTCCGCACCATCGTCGAGGACGCCGAGGCGATCATCCGGACGGGCCTGGTGAACCAGCTCACGCCGGACCTCGTGACGGCCCGTTCTTAACGCGTCCTTAACGCCTCCGTGCAGGTGGAACGGACCATCGGGGGGCGTGCGGGCGCTAGGGTCGGCGAGGTTTGATCGCTCGGCGATCGCTTTGTCTACAAAGACTCAAGGAGTCCTGGTGTCCGCGTCCACCCGATCGGGCACCGCGCCCGCACGTCCCGAGCGCCTGATGAGCTGGCTGCTGGAGGACATAGAACAGGCCACGCAGTCGGGTTCGACGGCCAAACCGGCCGAGGACCACGAGCAGCACGACAAACAGGTCTGGTGGAAGGTCATGTGCCTCACCGGCCTCGACTACTTCTCCACCCTCGGCTACCAGCCCGGCATCGCCGCACTCGCGGCCGGGCTGCTGTCGCCGGTGGCGACCGTCGTCCTGGTGATCGTGACGCTGCTGGGCGCGCTGCCCGTCTACCGCAGGGTCGCCGAGGAGAGCCCGCGCGGGGCCGGGTCGATCGCCATGCTCGAGAAGCTGATGCCGTCCTGGCGCGGCAAGCTGTTCGTGCTGGCGCTGCTGGGCTTCGCCGCCACCGACTTCCTGATCACCATCACGCTCTCGGCCGCCGACGGCGCCGCGCACATGGTGGAGAACCCGGGCCTGCGCGGGTTCCTGCACGGGCATCAGATGCTCATCACGCTGGTCCTGGTCGCGCTGCTCGGCGCGGTCTTCCTCAAGGGCTTCACCGAGGCGATCGGGCTCGCGGTCGGACTGGTCGCGGCCTACCTGGTACTGAACACCGTGGTGGTCGGCGTCGGCCTGTGGAAGCTGATCCAGGCCCCGCACCTGACGGTCCACTGGACGAACGCGCTCACCGCCCAGCACGGCAACCCGGCGGTCATGGTGGGCCTGGCCCTGCTGGCGTTCCCCAAGCTCGCCCTCGGCCTGTCCGGCTTCGAGACCGGCGTCGCCGTCATGCCCCACATCAAGGGCGACCCGACCGACGACGAGGCCAAGCCCGCCGGGACGATCCGCGGCACCAAGAAGCTGCTCACCACCGCTGCCGTGATCATGAGCGTCTTCCTGATCACCACCAGCGTCATCACCACCGTGCTGATCCCGCAGTCCGCGTTCCAGGACGGCGGACCGGCCAACGGCCGCGCGCTGGCCTACCTGGCCCACCTCTACCTCGGCCCCGTCTTCGGCACCTGCTACGACGTCTCCACCATCGCGATCCTCTGGTTCGCCGGCGCCTCCGCCATGGCCGGGCTGCTCAACCTGATGCCCAAGTACCTGCCGCGCTACGGCATGGCGCCGCACTGGGCGCGGGCCATGCGGCCGATGGTCATCGTCTTCATCGTGATCGCGTTCCTGGTCACCTGGCTCTTCGACGCCAACGTCGACGCCCAGAGCGGCGCCTACGCGACGGGCGTGCTGGTGCTGATCACCTCCGCCGCGGTGGCCGTGACCATCGCCGCGTGGCGGGCGCAGCAGCGCGGCCGGGTCTGGCTCTTCGGGATCATCGCTGCGATCTTCTGCTACACCACCGTCGCGAACGTCTTCGAGCGACCGGACGGCGTCAAGATCGGCGCCTGCTTCATCGCCGGGATCATCCTCGTCTCGATGCTCTCCCGCCTGGTCCGCGCGTTCGAGCTGCGGGTCACCGACGTGGTGCTGGACGAGCTCGCGAGCGGCTTCGTGCGCGACCTGGCCCGCCGCCGGGTGCAGTTCATCGCGGTGAAGCCCGAGCACGACAGCGCCGAGGTCTACCGCGACAAGCTGGAGCAGATCCGCGACGACCACGGCCGCCCCGACGGCGAGGACTTCGTCTTCGTCGAGGTCAGTGTCGGCGACCCGTCCGACTTCGAGTCCGAGCTGAACATCCGCGGCGAGGTCCGCCACGGCCGCTACCGGGTGCTGACCCTGCAGAGCTCCACCATCGCCAACGCCCTCGCCGCGTTCCTGCTGGACGTGCGCGACCGCACCGGTGGCAAGCGCCCGCACATCTACTTCGACTGGACCGAGGGCAACCCGATCTCCCAGCTGCTGCGTTTCCTCTTCCTCGGCCAGGGCGAGGTGGCCCCGCTGACCCGCGAGGTGCTGCGCGAGGCCGAGCCGAACCGCGCGGTGCGGCCCAAGGTCCACGTGGGCTGAGGCCGGGCCTGGTTCAGGGCCGGTTCACGCGTCCGGCCCAGGGCCCGGTTCAGGGCCAGGCGCGTGAGCCGGAGGGCCGCGCGCCCGGCCCGCCCGCGGTGCTGTCGGTCAGACAGACCAGGGTGCTGCCGCAGCATCCGAGCAGGACACCGTCGGCCTTGGCGGTGGCCCACGAACCGGTCGCACCGGTAAGGGGCTGGTGCCAGGCCTGGTGCCCGGTGTCCGGGGCGAAACCGTACAGGCCCGACGCGTGCCCGGAAGCGGCCGCGACCAGGAGGCCGCCGACCGCGCCGAGGAAGTGCAGGGCGCCCAGATCCGTGCCGACCGTCCACAGCGGTCGGCCGGTCCGCAGGTCGACACCGCGGACGCCCTTGTCGACGTACCCCACCGTCCGGCCCGCGACGTCGTAGCCGTCGATCTCGGCCGCGATCGGGGCGTCGAGGGACCAGCGGGGCGCGCCCGTCGTGGGATCGAAGGCGGCCAGCAGTCCGCTGCGTGGAGGGTCGTTCTCGTCCATCATCGGATTGCAGAACAGCGTGCCGGACAGCAGTCGCAGGGAGAGGAAGTACTCGGTCTCCTGTGCGTTGGTGGGCTTGGGCAGGCCGCTGGCCCGGCTCCAGCGCACGGTCCCGCTCGCGGCGTCCACGCCCTGGAGGTTCCGCTGGGCGTCGAGGGCGTTGAGCAGCCCGCCGGTGGACGGGGCGTAGAGCTCCCGAAGCGGCCGGGACCACAGAGGGGTCCCGTTGCTCCGGCTCGCGACGGTGTAGAGGTTGCCGACGCCGGGTGTCTTCGACACGCCGTTCAGCACCAGCGGGCCGCCGGTCACCGCACCGGTCAGGAAGTCCCCGCCCTCCACAGGACGGCTCCACCGCAGGGCACCCGAGACGGCATCGAGGGCGTGGAAGGTCTGGTCTGCGGCGACCACCACCAGCGACTCGTCGGCGTACTGGAGTTGGGCCGAGCCACCGCCTCCGGGCAGAGGCGTGGACCACCGCTGCGCTCCGGTGCGGGCGTCGAGGCCGTGAACCTTGCCGTCGACGCGCAGGGCGTAGACCCAGCCGCCGTGGGCCTTGGCGCTGGTCGTGCTGCCGTCGCTCTCGTGCCACAGCGCCTTGCCGGTGGCCAGATCGAGGCAGGCGGCACCGGTGCGACCCCAGCAGAGCACCGTGGTGCCGGTCACCGACTGGATGTTCATGTCGGTGGCCGGGAGGGGTGCGGTCCAGGCCAGCCGCGGACCGGTGGCGGAACCGGAACCGGCGCCGGAGGGACGCAGGAGCCAGGCCGCCCCGCCCGCCGCCGCAGCGGCCAGGACGGCGGAACCACCCAGCAGCAGCCCGCGCCGGGTGGGGCCGGGCGGGGTCAGCGCCTGCGCCAGCTGCCGCTCCCGGACCGCGACCTGCTGCTCGGCCGGACCCAGCCAGCCCGCCGTCCTCGCACCGGGGCCGGGACGCAGCCAGGCGAGCAGGTGCTCCAGCGGCGGGCGCCGGGACGGGTCCTTCTCCAGGCAGGCGGCCACGATGCCGAGCAGGCCGGGCGGGACGCCGTCGAGCGAGGGCGGCTCGTGGACGGTCCGGTACAGCACGGCGTGGGTGGCGCCGACGCCGAACGGGGGCCTGCCGGTGGCCGCGTAGGCGAGCACGGCCCCGAGCGAGAACACGTCGCTCGCCGCGCTGAGCTCCCTCCCCTCGCAGTGCTCGGGCGACATGTAGCCCGGGGAGCCGATCAGCTGGCCCTCGGCGGTCAGGGCCGTCCCGTCGGCCGCCTTGCTGATGCCGAAGTCGATGACGCGCGGACCGTCCAGTGCCAGCAGGATGTTGGACGGTTTGAGGTCACGGTGGACCAACCCCGCGCGGTGGACCGCGATCAGCGCCTCGGCCAGGCCCGCGCCCAGCACCCGCAGGCTCGGCTCCGGCATCGGGTCGCCGGCGTCGATCGCCTCGGAGAGCGAGGGGCCCGGCACGTAGGCGGTCGCCAACCAGGGCGGGGTGCCGTCCGGATCGCAGTCCACGACGGGCGCGGTGAACGCCCCGGACACGGCCCGCGCCGCGTCCGCCTCGCGCTGGAACCGGCGGCGGAAGTACGGGTCGGCGGCGAACTCCGGGTGTACCACCTTGACGGCGACGGCACGCCCGGACGCGGTCGCCGCGAGATAGACCCGGCCCATGCCGCCGGCCCCCAGCTCCCGCAGGATCCGGTAGGGCCCGATGTGCGTGAGCGAGGGCGCGGCGGTCGGTGCCGTCATGAGGCAGGACTCCGGAAGGCGTAGAGGGTGGTCTGCGAGGCGGCGAAGGCGAGGCGCCCCGAGGCGAGGACGGACCAGGCGAACGTCGACGTCGAGGCGGGCTCCTGGTGGGTCCACAGGACCTGGCCGTCGACGGGTCGTAGCGCGACCAGTCCCGGGGCGCCGGAGGTGGCGAGGACCAGCAGGTCCGGCGAGACGGCGATGTCCTGGGCGAGCGACCGCGCGGCGGCTGTGTCCAGGTCCAGGGGGCTGACCTTGTGCCAGACGTCGCGTCCGTCCAGGGCTCCGAGGGCGGAGATCCGGCCCCGGTCGTCGGCGACGAACGCCGTGCCGCCACTGACGACGGTGGGGGAGAGCCCGGCCCCACCGCCGTTGGCGCCCGCCCACTTCTGCTTCCCGGTGGACGCGTCGAGGGCCCGGACCTGGCTGTCGGTGAGCAGCACGCGCCCGGCGGCCGTGCTCAGGCCGATCCCGGAGCCCGGCGTGGTGATCCCGGAGGCCTTCCAGAGCTCGCGGCCGGTCCGCAGGTCGAGCGCGCAGACCGCGTCGCCGTCCAGGACGTACCAGCGCTGTCCGTCGGTGGTGGCGGTCGCGTTGCTGTCCGTCGGGCGGTCCCACAGGTGGCTGCCGTCGGTGAGGTCGATGGCGCGGTACAGGTAGCCGGGCAGGTCCAGGCGGATCAGTGCGACGCCGCCTGCGACGTCGAACAGTTCCCCGACCTGAGGGGCGAAGCCGGAGTCGTCGGGCCCGCTCACCTTGTGGACGAAGCGCTGTTTTCCGTTCTGGTCCAGGCCCACGAGATAGCCGTTGACGGCGCCGCCGAAGAGGGTGTCAGCGCTCGCGCCGAGCCAGCTGACCTGGTCGGTCGAGTCGGACGGCAGCTGGGGTGCGGCGGTCCACAGGGGGTGCCCTGTGGTCGTGTCGAATCCTGCGGCCTGCTGGTTGTCGAACTGGACCAAGGTGCTGCCGACCAGGGCGATCCGCCCGCTGGTGGAGCTCTGCGCGAGGTCGCGCCGCCACAGCGTCGCGAGCGCGGGAGGGGCGGAGGCGGTGCCGGATCCGACCTTCGGGGTGGGGCCCGCGGACGTGGTGCCGGCACCACCGCGGTCGGCCGCCCACACGGCCGCCCCCGTCGCGACGGCGGCCGTCGCGGCGACCGCGCCGACGACGCGCAGGAAGCGCCGCCGGTCGGGAGGCGCGGCGACCGGAGGCGGCGCCAGCACGGTGGGCGGCAGTGCGGGAGCGTCCGCGGCCAGGGTGCTCCGCTGCCGCCGTTCGGCGAGGTCGGCCCGCAGGGCCGGGGTGAGCAGCGCGGCCGAGTCCGTCGGGCCGAGGCCCGCGAGCAGGCCGGCGACCGAGGGGCGGCGCGCCGGTTCCTTCTCCAGACAGGACGTCAGCAGCCCGCGCAGCCCGAGGGGGATGCCGTCGAGGCGTGGCGGCTCGTGGACGATCCGGTACAGCACGGCGGCCGTCGAGTCCGTACCGAACGGGCCGTCGCCGGTCGCGGCGAAGGCCAGGACGCAGGCGAGCGCGAAGACGTCGGCCTCGCGTCCGGTGTCCCGGCCGGAGACGACCTGCTCCGGGGCCATGAACCCGGGTGTGCCGATCGTGGTGCCGGTCCCGGTCAGGCGGGTGCCGTCGAGGGGCTTGCTGATGCCGAAGTCGATCACCTTCGGGCCGTCGTCGGCGAGCAGCACGTTGCCCGGTTTCAGGTCGCGGTGGACCAGCCCGGCGCCGTGGATCGCCAGCAGCGCCTCGGCCAGTCCGCTGCCGAGCGCCGCCACCGCTGGTGCGGAGAGTGGTCCGTGCGCGCGGACCACCTCGTGCAGGGTGGGCGCGGGCACGTAGGCGGTCGCCAGCCACGGCAGTGGGGCGTCGGCGTCGGCGTCCAGCACCGGCGGGGTGAACAGCCCGCTGACGCGGCGGGCGGCCTCCGCCTCGCGCCGGAAACGGCCCCTGAAATCCGGTTCCTGGGCGAACTGGGGCCGGATCACCTTCAGTGCGACCAGGCGTGCGCCCGGCGACCGGGCCAGGAAGACCTGGCCCATGCCGCCCTCGCCCAGCAGTCGCACCAGCTCGTAGGGCCCGATCCGGGCAGCCGACGGCAGATCGTTCGCTCTCATAGTGTCCCCCACACGGGGGGCAGCATAGCGGGCACCTGCACGGCTTTCCGGGGCGTCCGAATCCCGTCCGGTCCTCGCCGGCGGGAGCCGTCGCCGTCACGTGGGGTGAGGCCGTGCGGATGCGCGGGCCGGGGGTCGGGCGGAGGATCGAACCGTGACCGCGATCCTCGTCGTGCTGGAACTGGAGCCCGCGACCGAAGTCGTGGACGCCGAGGTCGGTGAGACCGACATCGGCGCCCGGGTCCGCGCCGTCCACGCGGCCGACGCCGACCCGGACGTGCCGGGCAAGCCGTCCGCGCGCGCCCGGTGCGGGATGAGCACGGACGAGCTGGAGCCCGAGCCCTACACTCCTGTCGGGCCCGGTGCCCCGTGGTACCCGCCCGAGTACCGGACCCGCCGCTGCCTGGACTGCGAGGCCGCCCTGAGCGGGGCGTGACTCCCGGAGGGTCCCGCAGACTGGATTTTCGGTCAGGATCTTCGTCTGCGACCGGTCACACGTGTAAGGTGCCGGGTTATGGCCGACCGTAGAACGACGATGCTGGAAGCGGCCGCCAGGGTCATCGCCCGGCGGGGGGTCCGCGGGCTCAGGGTGGAGGAACTGGCGGCGGAGGCCGGTGTCTCCACCGCGCTGATCTACTACCACTTCAAGAACCGTCAGGGCATCCTCCGCGCCACCCTGGACTTCATCAACGACCGCGCCGAGAACTACACCACCGACCGCGACCCTGACGCCCCGCCGCTGGACGCGCGCGGCGAGCTGGAGCAGACGCTGCTGCTCGAACTCCAGGACGCCCCCGAGGTGCGCGAGAACAGCACCGCCTGGGGGGAGCTGCGCGCGAGCGCGGTCTTCGACCCGGACCTGCGCGAGGACCTGGCCCGCGCGACGCTGGTGTGGGTGCAGGACGTCGCCGAACTGCTCGGCAAGGTGCACCCGATGGCCGGCGCCGGGGCTCTCGCTCAGGCCGCGGAGCGGCTGACGGCGCTGCTGGAGGGCCTGAGCGTCCGCTGGCTGAGCGGCAGCCTGCCACTGGCCCACGCGCGGACCCTGATGGCGGAGGCCATCGACGTCGAGCTGGACCGGCTGGGCCGAGCGGCGTTCTGAGCCCCGTCCCGACCGGGCGGGGGGCAGGCGGCCACCGCCAGCGTGGTCACGGGAGCGGCTGCTGCATGGTCGAGCAGTGGATGCCGCCCCCGCCGGCCATCAGCCGGTCGACGTCCAGCTGCACGACCTCGCGGCCGGGGAAGGCGGCGGCGAGGGTGCGCCGGGCCTCCTCGTCCTTGACCACGTCACCGAACTGGGCGGTGATGACCGCGCCGTTGACAAGGTGGAAGTTCAGGTAGGAGTCGACGAAGTCGGCCTTGCGCGAGCGCACCCGCTCCGGACCCTCGACCCGGATCACCCGGAGCCGGCGCCCCCGGGCGTCGACCGAGCTCTCCAGGACGGCGAGCTGCTCGCGGGCGTCCCGCGCCCACACGTCGGAGCGGCGGGTGGGCGGCATCTGGACCATGACCACACCCGGGCGGACGAAGCGGGAGGTGACGTCGATGTGGTCGTCGGTGATGTCACGGCCCTTGATGCCGGGCACCCAGATCATCCGTTCGGCGCCGTAGGCGTCCAGCACCGCGCGCTCGACCTCGTCGCGGCTCATGCCCCGGTTGCGGTTCCGGTTGACCAGGCTGCTCTCGGTGGCCATCACGGTGCCGTCGCCGTCGGTCTCGATCGCCCCGGCCTCGCCGACGAACGCGGCCGCCTCGAAGGGCAGGCCGACGCGGGTGGCGACGCCGCGGGCCACGGCCGCGTCGCGGGAGTGGGCCTGCTTGCGGCCCCAGCCGTTGAAGTTCAGCCCGACCGCGTCGAGGCCGCCCTGCGGGGTGCGGCGGAAGACGGCGCAGCTGTCGCGCATCCACAGGTCGTCGGTGGGGATCGAGGCGGTGACCTCGACGGCGGCGCCGCACAGCGCGCGGGCCTCGGCGGCGGCGTACTCGTCGGCCGCGCACAGGGTCACCGGCTCGAAGCGGGCGACGGTGCGGGCGATCAGCGCGATGTCCCGCTGGACGCCGTCCAGCTGTCGCCCCCAGATCGAGTGCGAGGCCGGCCAGGACATCCACGTGCGGGCGTGCGGCACGTCGTCGGCCTCCACGCGCCCCCGGTGCCGCGCCGGTGCGGGTTCCCCGGACTGCTGCGGCCTGCCGAAGAGGCGTCCGAACAGAGACTGCGGTTCGTTCATGCCTCCACAGTGGCATCGACTGAAAATTCAGTCAAGAAGGGACGTCGTCCGTCCGGCGCAAGGTGGGCGGCGGGCTTGGCCTGTCTGGACATACTTAGCGAAACGGCATCTAGGACCCAAGGAACGGGGCCGCCATGCACCAGCCCGGGCTGTCACGCCGCACGCTGCTCCAGGCAGGCTTCGGGCTGGCCGCCGGGGCCGCCCTGGCCGCGTGCAGTTCCGGTGCCGGCTCCGACGCGAGCCTCTCCGACAGGGGAAGCACCCCCTCCGGTGAGCCCGCCGGCTACGCGATGCCCGCCGAGTGGCTGGAGCACGAGCGCACCTTCATGGCCTGGCCCGCGCTCACCGAGGTCTGGGGCGACCAGCTCGGCGCCGTCCGCGCCGACATCGCGGGCCTCGCCAAGGCCATCGCCCGGTACGAGCCCGTCGTGCTGATGGCCCGACCCGACCAGGCCGACGACGCGCAGCAGCAGGCCGGCAACGACGTGGAGGTCATCGCGCTCCAGGTCGACGACCTGTGGGCGCGCGACACCGGGCCGACCTTCGTCACCGGCCCGGACGGGGGCATCGCGGGCGTCGACCTGAACTTCAACGGGTGGGGCAACAAGCAGACCCACGCCAACGACAGTCATGTCGCGGCCAACCTGCTGGCCAGGTACGGCATCACCCGGATCCAGGCACCGATCACCGGCGAGGGCGGCGCCGTCGAGACCGACGGTGACGGCACGCTGATGGCCACGGAGAGCAGCCTGGTCAACAACAACCGCAACCCCGGCAGGAGCCGCGACGAGATCGAGGCCGACCTGAAGGCGCTGTTCGGCGTCCGCAAGGTCATCTGGTTCAAGGGCGTCGCCGGGCAGGACATCACCGACTGCCACGTCGACGCGCTGGCGCGCTTCGTCGGGCCCGGCGTCGTCGCCCTCCAGCGTCCCGCCTCCAACACCCCGCCGGACATCTGGTCCACCGCCTCCGACCAGGCGCTCACCGTGCTGGACGGGGCCACCGACGCGAACGGCCGCAGCATTCGCGTCGTCGAGATCACCGACCCGAACCTCGACCTGATCCAGGGCACCGGCAAGGACTTCCTCGCCACCTACCTCAACTTCTACGTCTGCAACGGCGCCGTGATCGTGCCGAAGTTCGGCGACCAGCAGGCCGACGACAAGGCCGCGTCGACGCTGCGGGACCTGCACCCCGGACGGGACGTGGTGCAGGTGTCCATCAACGCGATCGCCTCCGGGGGCGGCGGCATCCACTGCTCAACCCAGCAGCAGCCCAAGGCCGGCGCGGGCTCGCCCTCGGCGGCGGCCTCGTGAGCCCACTGCGCCGGGTGACCCGGGCGGCCACGCAGCGTTCCCGCCGCCTGCCGCGATGGCTGCTCGTCGTGGTGCTGGTGCTCGCGCTGTGCGGTGCGGGTATCGGGCTCTACCTCAACGAGCGGAACAGCCGTCAGCAGGTCAGCGTCGTGGGCAATCCGCAGGCGGAGGACTGGATCGAGCTCGATGTCACGGCGCAGGGCGTGGACACCTCCGCGCTGGAGGTCTCGTTCTCCGTCCTGGCGATCCCGCACGGCAGCCTGGCCGAGTCGCCGGACTCGCTGGTCTTCACCCGCGAGGTGGAGATCACGGCCGGCTCGCTCACCACCTCGACCTTCCACACCACGGCCGGCGACGTCGCCCCGCTCCAGGTGGTCACGGCGGGCCTCTACAACGGCACGCCGACGGACTACCCGTTCGACCACTACGACATCTCTGTCGGCTGGATCGCCACCGACCACGGAAAGACCGTCCCGCTCTCCCTCACCTACACCGACTCCGACCCGTTCTTCCTGGTCCGGCCGACCAAGCAGGCGAGCGGCGGGTCCTTCGCCCGCCTGGAGGCCAGGGCCGGCCGCACCCGGGCGACGTTCATCCTGGCCTGGTTCATGATCGCCGCGATGTGGGCCCTGGCCCTCGCCGTCCTCGGCGGCGCGGAGGTCCTCGCCCGCCGCCGCTCGGGCCTGGTCTGGCCGGCCCTCGGCTGGATGGCGGCCACCCTGTTCGCTCTCGTCGGGCTGCGCAACGCGGCTCCGGGAAGCCCGCCCATCGGCTCCCTGATGGACTACGTCGCCTTCTTCTGGGCGGAGGGCATCATCGCTGCGAGCCTCGCGGTCACGGTGGCGCTTGCGATCCGCAACGAACGCCGCGACCTCGCCGCGACCGGCTCCGACGCGGCGCCGTAGGGCGGCGCGCGCCCTACGCGTGCTCGTCGCGCCAGACGTGGAAGTGGGTCGGCAGCGCCCGGAGTTCGGCCAGCCGGCGGGCGAGGTCCGGGGCCGTCATCTCCAGACGGTTGCCGTTGACCAGCGGAGCGGACACGTAGATCTTGCGCAGCGAGAACTCCAATGTCGGGGCGGTCGGCGGTACAGCTTCGGCCACCGCCGTGCGCAGCAGGTGCGGGGCGAGGCGCAGGGCGGTGGCGCCCTCGCGGGTGCCGGGGTCGGCCTCGAGGACGGCCCACAGCTGGGCGTCCGTCAGACGGGCCAACCGGGCGGGAGTGAGGCGGTCCCGTGCGAGCAGGTCACGGACGAGTTCCCGGAGGACGGCTGCGGGCGCGACGCTCTCCCACGAGGTGTGCAGCCCCACCTCGCCGGAGATCAGCCGGGTGAGGGTGTCCGCCGTCCCGCGGTCGGTGTCGACGGCGCCGTCGAGCAGCCGCACCCGGGCGAGCAGGCTCGCGGGATCGGCGTGCAGCCGCGCCCCGGCTCTGGCGCTGCGCACCAGGGAGTCGAGGTGGTCGATACCGAGCAGGCCGCGCGGGGGCTCCCAGCCCCCGGATCCGGATCCCGTTCCCGAGAGCAGGGTGAGGACCTCTGACGGGTCCACGCCGTGGGACTTGAGCAGGTCCACCAGCGCGGCGTCCCCGATCAGCTCGGCGGTCAGCTCGTGGTGGTCGAGCCCGGCCAGGCCCTCCAGCGTGTGGCTGAACGGAAGGTGCCCGACGTCGTGCAGCAGGGCCGCGGCACGCAGGAGTCCGTCCTCCGGCCGGAGGTGCGCGACGAGCGCGAGGACCCCGAGGGAGTGTTCGAGCCGCGAGTAGGTCTGCAGCGTCGTGATCGAGGTGGCACCGGCGTGCGCGACCCCGTGCAGTCTCCTCACCGGCGCGCTGCGCAGCAGCGCGAGCTCCAGCTCGCTGAGGCTCACGGTGACGCCCCACAGGGGGTCGGTGAACCACCTCTCCCGTCCCCCGACGCTGTTCGGTACGGGCCGCGTCACCGAGGTCGCACTCCGGTGGGTCACAGGGCCTCCTGAGGGCACGGCGCAGGTCCGGCCCCCGCGCTGGTCGCTGCTCTCGAACCTAGCGCAGGCTCCCGGCGAGGTGGCGGGTGAGGAAGCGCTGCCACAGGTCTGACGCGTCGTCGGGTGGGTGGGAATGCCCGCCCGGGTGGCTGTGGAGTTCCTTGGCGGCGTTCGGGAAGGCGGCGAATAGTTCGAGCTGGCCCTCGCGCGGGAAGAGCTCGTCGTCCCGGTTCAGGTGGAACAGGACCGGTGCGGTGATCCTCGCCGCGTCGTCCAGCGCACGACGCGGGGCCGCCAGGCCCGGGTGCAGGGCGGTGGACGCCCGGGTGCCGAACTTGCCGAAGACGGCGCAGCGCAGCGACGGGCCGAGCGCCACCGCCGTGGCCAGGCCGAAACGGGTGCCCATGGAGAGCCCGACATAGGCCTGACGGTCCGGGTCGGCGAGGCCCGTCCGCACCAGCGCGTCGCGGGTGGCGAGCCAGTCGGCCGCCATCCGGTCCAGGACCCGCTCGACGCCTTCGCCGGCGATCAGGGCCTGGTACTGGGCTGCGGTGAGCGGCTGCGGCACCCGCTCGCCGTGGTACGGGCCGTCGATCGCGACGGCCGCGTAGCCGGAGTGTGCGAGCTGCTCGGCCCTCGCCACGATCCGGGTGCTGTGCCGGTCGCCGCTGCCGCCGTGTCCCAGCAGGACCAGCGGGAGCGGGCGTTCCGGTTCGGCCGGGGTCCAGACCGTGGCGGGGACGGGCGCGCCGGGACGGTCGACGAGGAACGGGCGTTGGCGGACGCCGGACGGGCCGTCGTGGTCCCGGGGGAGGGGAGGGCGCGGGCTCATGGGACCAGCGAAGCAGACGGGCCCGGGCCCGCGGGAGCGGAGTGTGGCGTTCGTCTTCTCGATGCCGTTTGTGCAACCAGCGGACTGGTGGAGTCCCATCAGGGCCACGACAATCGTGCGTCGTGGCCATTGGGCTAGCCCAATGGCGACAGCCCCTGTCGTCGCTCCCCTCCCTCAGAAGGACGCCCGCGATGAGACGATCCGCTCTCCCGCCGCGCACCGCCCGCCCCCGTCCGACGCTCGCCGCCGCGGCAACGCTGACCGCGCTCGTCGCGGCCGTCGCGCCCGTCGCCATCGGCTCCGCACAGAGCGCCCAGGCCGCCACCCAGAGCGCGAACCTGCTGCTCAACGGCAACGCCGAGACCTCGCAGTGCAGCCCCGGCGGATGGGAGGAGACCACCGTTCCCGGCTGGCAGATCACCTCCGGCGACCCGGTGATCAACTGCTATGGCGTGCCGACCGGCGCCGCCACCACCACGCCCGGCTCGCCCACCAAGGGCACCGCCTACTTCCAGGGCGGCAGCCGCGGCTCCTCCGAGATGACCCAGGTCACCGACGTCTCCTCGGCCTCCACCGCGATCGACGCGGGCGGCGTGCACGCGACCGTCTCCGGCTGGCTCGGCGGCGTCGGCTCCTACAACGACGCGGCCCAGGTGACCGTCACCTACCGCAGCGCCTCCGGTGCCTCCCTGGGCACCTCGACCATCGGCCCCGCGCTGGCCACCGACCGCTCCAACACCACCGAGTTCGTGCAGCGCAGCACCACCGCGACGATCCCGACGGGCACCCGCTCGATCCTCACCACCGTCGACTTCACCATGACCGGCACCCAGAACGACGGCATGGCCGACGACCTGTCGCTGACCCTGGACACCCCGATCACGGCCCCGACCCTCACCGTCCCGGCCTCCGGCGTCCCCGGCTACGACCACGTGTTCTTCGTGATGATGGAGAACAACAACTACTCCGCCACGTCCAACACCAAGGACGGCGGCGCCGGCGTCATCGGCAACTCCAGCGCGCCCTACATCAACAACACCCTGGTCCCGATGGGCTCGCTGCTGACCAACTACCACGCCAACACCCACAACTCGGACCCGAACTACGAGGCCGTCGCGTTCGGCAACTCCTACGGCCGCAGCGCGAACGCGGTCGGCGGCAACAACTCCAACTGCATCACCAGCACCTCCTGCACGGCCACCAACAACGGCCTGGGCGACAACCTGGACGCCGCCGGGAAGAGCTGGAAGGAGTACATCCAGTCGCAGACCAGCAACTGCCAGACCACCACCAGTGGCGAGTACGAGAACGACGACGCGCCGTTCTACTACGCCGCGAAGATGAAGAACGACAACGCCTACTGCCAGGCCCACTGGCAGCCGCTGCCGCAGCTGCTCAACACCGACCTGGCCTCCACCGCCACCACCCCCGCGTTCGTCTGGGCCGACGCCGACTCCTGCGACGACATGGAGGACTGCGGCATCGCCGCCGGTGACACCTGGCTCTCGCAGACCCTCCCCACCCTCTTCAGCTCCCCGGCCTGGACCCAGCAGAAGTCGCTGCTGATCGTCACCTGGGACGAGGACGGCGCCAACTCGCCCGGCGGCTTCGGCCCCGGCCAGACCAACCAGGTCGCGACCATCGTGGTCGGCTCCCAGGGCACGGTGAAGGCCGGCTACCAGGACGCCAACCGGTACGACCACTACAGCACCGCCCGCGTCATCGACAGCGCCCTCGGCCTGCCCGCCATGACCAACAACGACAAGTGGGCCACGCCGTACAACGAGGTCTTCACCGGCAGCCAGTCCACCGGCAACACCGTGACGGTCACCAACCCCGGCAGCCAGAGCGGGACCGCGGGCACGGCCGTCTCCAACCTTCAGCTGGCGGGCAGCGACTCCGCCTCCGGCCAGACCCTCACCTGGTCGGCGAGCGGCCTGCCGGCCGGGCTGAGCATCAGCACCTCCGGCCTGGTCTCCGGCACGCCGACGACCGCCGGCACGTACAACGTGACCGCGACCGCCACCGACGGCACCGGCGCGACCGGCTCCGCCGGCTTCACCTGGACCGTCGCCGGCTCCGTCACCACCTACCAGGTGCCGCTCGCCAACCCCGGTGCGGAGACCGGCTCGTGTGGCCAGGGCACCGGCGGGTACCCGGCGCAGGGCTGGACTGCCACCTCCAACATCCCGCAGCAGGTCTGCTACGGCGCGCCCAGCTACCCGACCACGGCGCAGGGCCCCAAGGCTCCCGCCACGCCCGGCAACGCCTTCTTCGACGGCGGCCCCTACGCCTCCTCGCAGATGACGCAGAAGGTCGACGTGTCGAGCGAGTCGGCGCAGATCGCCTCCGGCACCCTGCCCTACGACCTCTCCGGCTGGATCGGCGGCTACAGCTCCCAGGGTGACAACGCCGGCGTCGTCGCCACCTTCCTCGACGCGAACGGTGCCTCCCTCGGCACCGCCACGCTGGCCCCGGTCACCCCGGCCCAGCGCGGCAACCAGACGGAGCTGCTCCAGGAGCAGGCCACCGGCACGGTGCCGGCCGGCACCGTCTCGGTTCAGTTCACCGTCAACTTCCAGCGCAAGGCCGGGACGGACGACGACGGGTACTGCGACGACCTGGGCATGACGTTCGGCAGCTGAGCATGTTCGGCAGCTGAGGCTCCCTGCCTGTCACAGCGCCCGGCCCTCACCCCCTGCCATGGGGGTGGGGGCCGTCGGACGTCAGCCGTGAGGACGCCGACAACGACCCGCCCCGGCCGGTCCGATCCGCCTCGCAGCCTCTCACCACCCGCTTTAGGCTGATCTTGCCCGGGTTCGCCTTTGTGTGAGGAAGCGATGGTTGCCGATGGCACAGGAGACCTCGCCGGTCGTGTCCGGTCGGATGCTGGCACCGTCCGAGGCCTTGCATGCGGAGCCCGCCGAGACCGTGGCGTACACCGTCGTCGTTCAGGGCCCGTTGCAGGTGCTCGCGCTGTCCCGGGCGTTCGAGGCGTCATGCCGGGCGCATCCGGTCTTCACCGCGCGCCTTCGGTCCGGGGCAGCCGGGAACGAGATCGTCGTCGCCGACCATTCCGTCCCGGCGGTCCGCGTCCGTGCGGCAAGCGGGGAGCCGGTCCCGGCGACCCGCAGGCTGAACCACGACTCCGATCTCGTCGGCCTGGAGGTGTCCCACGCCGGTGACCGTGCGGCGGTCACCCTGCTGACGGATCACTGCGTCGCGGACGCCGCCGCGTCGGTCGCGCTGCTGGCCGAGCTCTGGGGTCACTACACCGACATCCTCGCCACCGGGCAGCCCACACTGCTGCCGGTGTCCCCGGTGCCGCGCTCGCTGGAGTCGCTCCTGGCGCACCGTGGTGTGCCCAGACGTGAACGCCACGGCATGGAGGCGCTGTTCGAACCGGCACAGCCCTCGAACCGACCGGAGCCGGCGCCATCGACCGCGGAAGCGCGCGGTGCCGGGTCGGGGGGCCACACCGGTCGACGGATTCGCCTCACGGCCGGGACGACCTCGGCGCTCGCCCGGCTCGGGCGCGCGGGCGGGGTCTCGATCCACGGTCTGATCTCGGCGGTCGTCATGATCGCCCACGCGGAGGCGGGCGCCGACGGCGTGGAGGAGATGTCCGTTCCCCTGATGTATCCGGTCGACGTGCGCAGCCGGATCAGCCCGCCGGTGGACCCGTTGGACGGGACGAACATCTTCGGAACGGTCGGCTTCAAACGATCCGTCGGCATCGACACCGACCCGCTGCAACTGGCCAGGGACCTGCTCGGCGAACTCCACGAGAGCATCCGGGAGGGTGTCGTGCAGCAGGCGCAGCTCCATCTGACCGGCCGGGACGGCGAAGCAGCGGACGGTCCTGCGATGGTGCTGTCGCCCGACACCGTCCTGCTGACGAACTGGGGCAGGATCCCGGAGCTGCGCACGCCGTCGGACCTCACCGTCGAGGACTTCCGCGGCGCCATCCTCCAGCAACCGCTCCGTCCGGCGGGCGCGACGGATTCGGACGAGCCGCCCGCGCCGACCTCCACCTACATCGTCACGACCTGCAAGGGACGCCTCAGCGTCGAACTGACCACCGCGCACCCGGCCGCGCAGGCCGACGCCATCGTCTCCGCCATGGAACGACTCATCGGGCGGCTGGCCGGTTGACCCGGGTGTGCCCAATACGCGGCCTGTGACTGGGAAGCGGACGACAATTCCGTGGCCGGCGAGCGGGCACGGGCCCAGAATGGCGGGGTGATCACCATTCGCGTCGCCACCGTCGACGATGTCGCCGAGCTTGCGGCACTCACTCTCGTCGTCCACGCGGTGCACACCCCGCACCGGCCCGATCTCTTCGTCGCCGCGCCGTCAGCCGTCGGCCTCGAGGCGCTGCTGCTGAGCCAGTTGGCGATGCCTGAGCTGACCTTCCTGCTCGCGCAGGACGCCGCCGGGCGGCCCCTCGGCTACGCCTTGGCGGAGATCGCCGAGCGTTCCGGCAGTGCGCTCATCCTCGCCGACACGGTGGTCTCGCTGCGCCAGATCGCCGTGGACCCGAACGCCGGCGGCGGTGGCGTGGGCTCGGCGCTGCTGGAGGAGGTGCGAGCCCTCGGCCGGGCCGCGGGCTGCCGACGGCTGGTGACCCAGGTGTGGGACTTCAACGAGGACGCCCACGCCTTCTACCGGAAGTCCGGGCTACGGCCGATGACCAGCGCACTCGACCAGGAGCTGTGACCGCGCAGCCCCGTGTCGTTCTGACGGAGCAACCCGCCGCGAGTGTCATCTCAGATCTGAGATAGTGTGACGCGCGTGACTGAAGACTACCTCGTGCGCATCGGCAAGCTCATCCGCACCGCCCGGCAGCACAAGGGCCTCACTCAGGCCGAGTTGGCCGAAGCCCTGACCACGAGTCAGAGCGCGGTCAACCGGATGGAGCGCGGCCAGCAGAATCTCAGCCTTGAGATGATCGCGCGTATCGGCGAGGCCCTCGACAGCGAGATCGTCTCCCTCGGCTACGCCGGTCCGATGCATCTGAGGGTCACCGGCGGTCGCCGCCTGACCGGGGCGATCGACGTCCGCACCAGCAAGAACGCCGGCGTCGCCCTGCTCTGCGCGTCCCTGCTCACCACCGGTAAGACCACGCTGCGGCAGGTGGCCCGGATCGAGGAGATCTACCGCATCCTCGAGGTGCTGACCAGCATCGGTGTCAAGGCCCGCTGGATCAACAACGGCAGCGACCTGGAGCTCACCCCGCCCGCGCGGCTCGACCTCGACGCCATGGACGCCGACGCCGCCCGCCGCACCCGCAGCGCGCTGATGCTGCTCGGTCCGCTGATGCACCTGGAGCCGCACTTCAAGCTCCCCTACGCGGGCGGCTGCGACCTCGGCACCCGCACCGTCGGCCCGCACCTGGCGGCGCTTCGGCAGTTCGGACTGCGCGTCAACGCCACCGACGGCCAGTACCACGCCGACGTCGAGCCCGGCGTCTCGCCCACCCGCGCGATCGTGCTGACCGAGCGCGGGGACACCGTCACCGAGAACGTGCTGCTCGCCGCCGCGCGGCACCCCGGCGTCACGGTGATCCGCAACGCCAGCCCGAACTACATGGTCCAGGACGTCTGCTTCTACCTGGAGCGCCTCGGCGTCAAGGTCGAGGGCATCGGCACCACCACGCTGACCGTCCACGGCCGCGCCACCATCGACTGCGACGTCGACTACGCGCCCGCCGAGGACCCGGTCGAGGCGATGAGCCTGCTGGCCGCCGCCGTGGTCACCTCCTCCGAGCTGACCATCCGCCGGGTGCCGATCGAGTTCCTGGAGATCGAGCTGTCGGTCCTGGAGGAGATGGGCCTCGACCACGACCGCAGCGAGGAGTACCTGGCCCGCAACGGCCGCACCCGCCTGACGGACCTGACGGTGCGCCCGTCCAAGCTGACCGCGCCCGCCGACAAGATCCACCCGATGCCGTTCCCCGGCATCAACATCGACAACGTGCCGTTCTTCGCCGTGATCGCGGCCGCCGCACACGGCGACACCCTGATCCACGACTGGGTCTACGACAACCGCGCGATCTACCTCACCGAGCTCAACCGCCTCGGCGCCAACATCAAGCTCCTCGACCCGCACCGCGTCCTGGTCCAGGGCCCGACGACGCGCTGGCGCGCGGCGGAGATGATGTGCCCGCCCGCGCTGCGTCCGGCCGTGGTCGTGCTGCTGGCGATGCTGGCCGCCGAGGGCACCTCGGTGCTGCGCAACGTCTACGTGATCAACCGCGGCTACGAGGACCTCGCCGAGCGCCTCAACTCGATCGGCGCGCGGATCGAGACCTTCCGCGACATCTGAGCGGTCACTGCGTGGGGTCTGCCGCCGTCCACTCGATCGTCGGGGGGACGACGCGTCCGCAGCGGGGGTGGCCCTTGGCGTCGGTCAGGCCCAGCACGCCCACCAGGGCGCCGCGTTGGCGCGCCTCGGCGAGGACGGCGGGTGGGACGTCGGCGAGCATGAGCTTGGCCCGGCGGAACATCCGCGCGTCCTGCTGGTGCGGCTGGACGCCCGTCCAGGAGAGGTAGACGAACCGGCCGCCCAGGCGGTTCTGGACGTACGGGCCGCGCAGCTCTCCCTCGGGGGTGAACGAGCAGGGCAGCGTCCACGCGGCGCCCGCCGCGTCGCCGGGCTGCGGATCGAGCAGCTCGGCGGGCCGGTCCTTGCGCTGGACCGCGACCTCGATCGCGTCGACCCCGGGGAAGTCCGGCCCGGGGCCGCACGTGCGGCCGGGCAGGGTGTGGGCTTCGATACGCAGCTGCATGGTGCCAGTGTGGCGTCAGCGGCCCGCAGCGTCCCACAGGGGGAGCCGCAGATCCAGGCCGTCGGCGTCCCGGTCCGTCCGGGCCAGGGCCTTGGCGACCGGCTCGGGGAAGGGCCAGGCGCCGAGGAGGGCGCCGGTCAGCAGCGCGGTGAGACGGTGCCAGGTCGTTGCGCGGCGGAGCATCGCGTGGTCGCTGCCCGGGATCACGCACCGCGCCGCCTGCGCGCCGACGGCGCGGGCGCGCGCGGCGAAGTCGAGAGACTCCCGGGGCGGGGTCACCTTGTCGTGGTCCGAGTGGACGATCAGCACCCGATGGTCGGCGAGCTGGGTGACCGGCTCGTTGTTGGGGCACCAGGGCGCCAGCGCGACGACCCCGGCGACGGAGGCGTGGCCGCCGACCCGCAGTGCGGCACGGCCGCCCATGGAGTGGCCCAGCAGGACGACCGGCATCCCGGGGCCAACCTCCCGTACCAGTTCGGCGAGCGCCTCCTCGGCGTCGACGGCCGCGTCCGCGCGCTCCCCGTTCCACCCCCGGCACCGGTACCCGACCTCGGCCACCCCGAGTGTCTCGCCCAGCGGCGAGCGCCGCAGCGCCCGTTCGAACGGCCGCATCCGCAGCAGCGGCGGGTTCAGCCGCGACGGTGGCTCGACGCCGTGCTCCTCCCCGCCGTGCAGCACGAGCACGACGCCTGCGGGCGGCGGCGCGGGGCGGTGACGCCAGAGGAGCGACACGGTCGCGGCTCCCTCGGTTCGAAGGTCCGGCGGCCGACGGACCGCCTGTCGGCCCGAGCCTACGGTTCACCCCGGACGTTGCACCATCCGCCCCTGAGATGGTGCAGCTACCTCTCTGCCAGCAGTGCCGGCCGCAGCGCCGCGAGGTCCACGTCGAGCGCGGTGAGGACCGCGACCGCCGTGGCGGGCTCGGAGTCGTTTCCGCCCACGGCCAGGAGCCCCAGCAGCATGTGCTCGGTGCCGAACCGCTCGTCGCCCAGCGCCTTCGCCTCCCGCAGCGTCTGCTCCAGCGCGGCCTTGGCGTGCGGGGTGTACGCCGGGCGCGGGAACTGGAAGGCGCCCGCGCCGAAGTTGTCGTCCGCGCGGCGCTGGACCTCGGCGACGTCGATGCCGAGCGCCGCGAGCGCGTCGCGGGCGGGCTGTCCGCCCGTCGCCGGGACGCCCGCGTCCGTGAGCAGGCGGACCGTCACCTCGCGGGTGCGGTCGAGGTCGACGCCGTGGGCGGCGAGAACCGCGCCCGCCGTGCTCTCGGGGTCGGCGGCGAGGCCGAGCAGCAGGTGCTCGGTCCCCATGAAGTCGTGGCCGAGGGCGATCGCCTCGTCCTGGCCCGCGACGATGGACCGCTTGGCGCGGTCGGTGAAAAGGTCGAACATCCTCAGCTCTCCTTGCCCGTGGCCTTGCGCCTGCTCGCATGCTTCTCGTGGACCGACTGGCGGCTGACGTTCAGCGCCGTGGCGATGCTCTGCCAGGTCCAGCCCTGGTCCCGCGCGTTGTCGACGTGGAGACGCTCCAGCTCCTCCAGCAGCCGGCGCAGCGCGACGACGGCGCTGAGCCCGACGGCCGGATCCCTGGCCGTGACCTGCCCGAGCAGGTCGGCGGCCGCGCCCCCGTCCGCCCTGTCGGCGGACTCCTCAGGAACTCCCATGCGTGTCAGGGTAGCCTGACAGGCGGTGCGTGTGTCAAGGATTCCTGACACGCGCACCTCCTGTCGGCCCGGACGGGGGAGGGGCCTACTTGGCCAGGCGGCCCAGCAGCAGTGAGGCGGCGGTGACGCCGAGCGCCGCGGCCACGGTGAGGACGGCGAAGTCCGCGCCCAGGTGGGAGGGGATGCCGAGGAGCAGGCCGCGCAGCGCGTCGACCTCGTAGCTGAGCGGGTTGGCCTTGCTGACCGCCTGGAGCCAGCCCGGCATCACCGAGACCGGGTAGAGCGCGTTGGAGCCGAAGAAGAGCGGCATGGTGATGGCCTGGCCGATGCCCATGAGCCGGTCGCGGGTCAGCACGATCCCGGCGATCGACATCGACAGGCAGGAGAAGAACGCCGACCCGAGCACCACGACCACCGCGACCCCGAGCAACCGCAGCGGGTTCCAGGTGAGGGCGACGCCGAGCAGTGCCGCGATGACGACCACGACCAGCGCCTGGATCACCGACTTCACGCCGGCGGCGAAGGCCTTGCCGGTCACCAGCGCGGCCCGGGGGGTCGGTGTGACCAGCAGTTTGGTCAGCACCCCGGAGTCCCGCTCCCAGATGATCATGATGCCGTAGAAGATGGCGATGAACATCGCGGACTGGGCGATGATCCCCGGCGCGAGGTAGTCCAGGTAGGGGATGCCACCGGTGGGTATCGCGCGGATACGGGTGAAGGTCTCGCCGAAGATCAGCAGCCACAGGGCGGGCTGCACGGCACGGGTGTAGAGCTCGGTGCGGTCGTGGCGCAGCTTCTGCAGTTCCACCGCGCACATCGCGCCCATCCGGGCCAGCACCAGGCGCCAGGCCCGGCGCGGGGGCGGCGGGGTGAGCAGCAGGCGCAGCTCGACCGGCCGCGGGCCGGCGAGCAGCGTGGCGGTGGCGGTGGCGGTGGCCGTCGTGGTCGCGGTCGCGGCGGAGGCTGCGGGCTCGGCCGAGAGCGCGGGATCAGCGGCGGGCTGCGGCGCGGGAGCGGCGGACATCGCGGAAGTCCCCTCCTTCGTCGGGTCGGTCGGCACCGGTCAGTCCGGCGCCGGCGTGGTGGCGGAAGACGTCCTCGAGGCTGACCCGGTCCGGGTCGGCTCCCAGCTGCGCGGCCAGCTCGGCGCGCAGATCGGCGGGCGGGCCCATGGCGCGGATCCGGCCGCGGTGCATCAGGGCGACGCGGCCGCAGTGCTCGTCGGCCTCGTCCATGTAGTGCGTGGTCACCAGCACGGACATGCCGGTGGCGGCGCGCACCTGGGCGATGCAGTCCCAGACGCCGGCGCGGGCCAGCGGGTCCAGGCCGATCGTCGGCTCGTCGAGGATCAGCAGGCGCGGGGCGCTGACCAGCGCCTGCGCCAGCTCCAGGCGGCGGACCATGCCGCCCGAGTAGGTCCCGGCCAGCCGACCGGCCGCCTCCGTCAGGTCGACGGCGGCCAGCGCCTCGTCCACCCGCTCGCGGCGCTCCGATCGCGGCACGTCGAAGACGCGGGCGAAGAGCTCGACGTTCTCCCGTCCCGTCAGCCCGCTGTCGGCGGACAACTGCTGGGGGACGTAGCCGAGCAGCCTGCGGACCTGCATGCGCTTGCGCGCGCAGTCCAGGCCGAAGACGGTGACCATGCCCGCCGGGACCGGCAGCAGCGTGGTGATCGCCCGGATCGCCGTGGTCTTGCCCGCGCCGTTGGGCCCGAGCAGGCCGAAGACCTCGCCCTGCGCGACCGTCAGGTCCAGTCCGTCCACGGCGCGGGTGGCGCCGAAGGAGTAGGTCAGGCCGCTGCACTGCACTGCGGGGGCGGCCGCGTCGGGGGATGGGCTGGTGGTCATGGGGTGGCCTCCTGGTCCGGTCCTTCGGTGCGCAGTCCCTCGGCCAGGCGGCGCAGCGCCGGGAGCGCGGCCGCGAGGGCGAGGTGGTCGGCCTCGTCCAGGCGTCCGAGCTGGTCCGCGAAGAGCGCGCTGCGGCGCGCGTCCCAGGCGGCCAGGCGGGCGACCGCCTCCGGCTCGGCGTGCAGACGGGCGGCGCGCCCGTCCTTGGGGTCGGATTCGCGGCGCAGCAGGCCGGCCTTGGTCAGCTGGTTGACCAGTGTGGACACCGAGTTGTCGGCCAGGAACAGCTCCTGCGCCGCCTCGGAGACCCGCAGGCCGGGCCGGGTCGCTACCAGCCGCAGCAGCTCGATCTGCGCACCGCGCAGCCGTGGCAGGGCCAGGCCGCTGCGCAGTCGTCGTCGTACCAGCCGCTGGATCGCGGGCAGCAGCTCCGCGAGCTCGGCGGAGGGATCGGGTGTCGTCGTGCTCACCCCACTATTACCTCTCAATAAGAGGTAATAGTCCATGGGTCCCGGCTGAGAGGTTCCTGGGACCCTGGGACCGTTCCATCCCGGCATTCCAGGGTATGGCGTAGGCGCAGGTCGGCGCGGTAGGGGCGTTCCACCGTCCCGACCCGCCGCGATCTTGTGGCGGGACGGTCGGCCCGGCCGCGAGGGTGGCGGCAGAAGCACTACCGAGAGGGAGAAGAAGAGATGACCTCGATCACGCGACGGGTGGCCGGACTGATCACGGGCGCCGCCGCCCTGGTGGCCACGGCGGCAGTGCCGGCCTCGGCCGTGCACGGCGGCACGGACGTGTCGGCCGGCAACAAGTACTGCGACGCGCAGAACCCGGACTCGGTCTTCACGCGCGTCAGCACCGTCGCCCCGGAGCTGGGCCTGGGCTGAGGCCCGTTCGGGGGCCTTCCCGGGAGCTGTGCGTCGGTCGGCAGGGTCGAGGACCGAGGTCAATGCGGCGCGGAGCTGTTCGTCCTCGCGGATCATCGTATGGTCGGACCCGGAGACGACCGGGCGGCGGTCCCCGGTCGCGAGCGCGACCAGGCGGCCGTGCTGTTCCGGTGTCAGGGCGGCGGTGCCGAGCGCCCGCAGGGCGTCGCAGGCGCCCTTGAGGTCGGCACGGGCTTCGGCCGATTCAGACCCTCGCAGAACGCCGCATCCATCGCCCGGCGCCGGGGGTCACCCTAGGCCGCGACGACCGAGGCGCGGTCGGCGGCGATGCGGAAGGCGAGGCCGGCGAGGACCGTGCCCATGACGTAGCGCTGGATCCGCAGCCAGCTCGGACGGCGTGCGAAGAAGGCCGCGATCGTCCCGGCGCAGAGGGCGATCAGCGCGTTGACGCTGACCGAGATGGCGATCTGGGTCAGGCCCAGCAGCAGCGTCTGCTCGGCGACGTGGCCGCGTGACGGGTCGACGAACTGGGGGAGCAAGGAGACGTAGAGGATCGCCAGCTTCGGGTTGAGCAGGCAGGTCACCAGGCCCATGGTGTAGAGGCGGCGGGGGGAGTCGGGTGGCAGCGGCTGCGGGGCGAAGACCGCGGTCCCACCCGGCTTGAGCGCCTTCCACGCGAGCCAGAGCAGGTAGGCGGCGCCCGCGAGCTTGATGGTGGTGTAGAGGACGGGCACCAGGGCGAAGATCGTGACGATGCCCGCCGTCACCGCGACGAGGTAGACCACGAAGCCCGTGGCGACCCCGGCGAGCGAGAGCAGGCCCGCGCGCCGGCCCTGCACGATCGACCGGGAGACCAGGTAGATCATGTTCGGCCCCGGGGTGAGCACCATTCCCAATCCGACGGCAGCAAGGCCGAGTTCTGCGTGCAGGCTGATCGCGTCCATGGGTTCGAGCGTAGGGTCGTGTGGATCTCGGTGCAATATGGGTATTACCCTCGGTGCAATGGACGACTTCCGGCAGCTCGCGGACGAGATCGCCGCGAGCATCGCGGCCGGGCGGATGCGGCCCGGCGATCGCCTCCCCACCCAGCGCGCCTTCGCGCACCGGCGCGGCATCGCCGCGTCCACGGCCGGACGCGTCTACGCGGAGCTGGTGCGGCGCGGTCTCGTCGTCGGTGAGGTCGGCCGGGGCACCTTCGTCCGCTCCACGGACGGGCTGCCGGGCGCGGGCCTGCCACTGATCGAGCCCTCCCGGGCCCGCGTCGACCTGGAGCTCAACTACCCCGTGGTGCCCGGGCAGTCCGCGCTCCTCGGCGCGGGGCTGGCCCCGCTGCTCCGCCCGGACGCGCTCGACTCCGCGCTGCGTCCGGTCCGCGCCGAGGGCACACCCGCCGCGCGCGAGGCGTTCGCGGCGCTCGCGGGGTTCGCGGCGCTCGCAGGGTTCGCGGCGCCGAACGTGGCGGGCCCCGACGCCGGTTGGGCGCCCGCGCCGGGGGCGTTGCTGTTCGCGGGCAGCGGCCGGCAGGCGGTCTCGGCGGTCCTCGCCGCGCTCGTCCCGCCCGGACAGCGTCTCGGCGTCGAGGAGTTGACGTACCCCGTGGTCAAGGCCGCCGCGCGGCAGCTCGGCATCGTCCCCGTGCCGGTCGCGATGGACCGGGACGGTCTCGACCCCGACGCGCTGGCCGCCGCCCACCGCTCAGCCCCGCTGCGGGCCGTCTACCTCCAGCCACGCGTCCACAACCCGCTCGGCGTCACCATGCCTCCGGCACGCCGGGAGCGGCTCGTCGCCGAGCTCCGCCGGCTCGACCTGCCTGCCGTCGAGGACGCGATCTGGGCGTTCCTGCGGCCCGACGTGCCGCCGCTCGCCGCTGTCGCCCCCGAGCGGATCGTCCTGGTCGACAGCCTTTCCAAGCGCCTGGCACCCGGGCTCAGCACCGGGTTCGCCGTGGTGCCCGAGGGGATGCGCGAACAGGTGGCGGCGTCGTTGCGGGCGGGCAGCTGGCTGCCCAGCGGCTTCGCGCTGGAGGCGGCGGTCCGCTGGATCGGCGACGGCACGCTCGCCGCGATCGAGGCCGCCAAGCGGGTGGACGCGGCGGAGCGCCAGATGCTGGCCCGTGAGCACCTTCCCGGCGCCAGGCTGCGGGCCGACCCCAGGTCCTACTACTGCTGGTGGGAGCTCCCGGAGCCGTGGCACGCCGAGTCGTTCGTCGCCGCGGCCGCCCGCGCGGGCATCGGCCTGACGCCGGCCGCCGCGTACGCCGTCGGCTCGCGGGTCCCGCCCTCCGCCGTCCGCCTGGGCCTCGCCTCCCCGCCGAAGCCGCTGCTCGCGGAGACCCTGACCACGCTCGCCCGGCTCGCCGACGGGGGGCCGCAGGACGGCTCCGCCTGACGCCCGATCCGCCTGACGCCCTACGGCCCCGCGGCTCCTCGGCCCGTCGGCCCCGCGGCCCCGCGGCAGGCGTTGCACCGCCGGCACCTGGCCCGGGCCGGGCCAGCCGCGCGAGCTGCCATAACGCCCCAGGTCCGACCGGCTTCCGGCCCGGCTCCGGCCTTGTGCGGCCCCGGCCTGCCCGGTGAAGACAGGCCGGCCGTCCCCTTCCGGCTCAGCCTGCCGCCGGCTGCGCGCCGTCGCCCTTCGCGCCTGTCGGGCCCGCCGTCGTGCCGCCACCTGTCGTGCCGCCGTCCGTCGGGTGTGTCTCGTCCGCCGTCGGCGGGGGCGCGCCGCGCGAGGCGAACGCGCCTGCCGCCGTCGCGGCGGCGATGGAGACCAGGGCGCCGAGCAGCAGCGCCGCCGACTCGCCGGGGCGCAGCAGGTGCAGTTGCGTGCCCAGGGTCGCCGCCGCCACCGGCACGCCCAACTGGGCGGAGGCGAGCACGCCGTAGGCGACGGGCTGGCCCGTCAGCCGCATGGACGCGTGGGAGAGGATCGTCGCGGCGCCGACCAGCAGGCCCAGCAGGATCGCGGACGGGTGGCTGCCCAGTTGGCGCAGGTCCAGCGACGCGCCCAGCCAGACGAAGAACAGCGGGCCCAGAAAGCCTTCGGTGATCGCGAAGAGCTGCTTCGCCAGGCGCCGCGGCTCACCGATCGCCGCGACGACGAGCCCGAACGAGAAACCCGCCAGCATGATCGAGACATGGGTGTGCGTGGCCAGCGCCGCCAGGGCGAAGACGATCGCCAGGCTGATCCGCAGCTCCAGTGCGAACTTCCGCTGCCGGGAGAGCCGGTGGACCCGCCGGTGCCAACCGCGGCGCTCCGCCTGCCGCAGGATCAGGAAGAGGACGGCCGAGCAGCCGAGCACCGCCGCCGCGCCGAGCGCGGCGCGTCCGGCGTGGGCCGGGTCGACGGCGAGCGGCAGCGCGACGATGCAGGCGGTGTCCGCGACGGCGACCTGCGGCAGCAGGGCCAGCACGTCGGGGCCTCCGAGTCGCAGCGAGTCCAGGACCGGCAGGATCAGCGCCGCCGAGGAGGAGGCGAACAGCACGGCGTAGAGGGCCGTGTGGCCGGTGTGGAAGCCCTGCGCGAGAGCGAAGGCCGGCACGACGCCGACCGCCGCGACCGCGACGGCGCGCAGCATGCCCTTGGCCAGTCCGCCGCGCAGCGCCCGGTCCCGGACCGGGACGTGGGCGCCGGCCACGAACATGATCAGCGCGAAGCCCATGTCGGCGAGGAAGGCGAAGGTGCGGTCCCCGGCATGCAGGTAGCCGACGAACGTCGGCCCGAGCAGCACGCCGGCCACCAGCTCGCCGATGACGACGGGGATCCGCCAGCGGGTCGGCAGGGCCAGCAGCGGGCCGAGCATCCCGGCCACCACGATGACCGCCAGGGTCGAGAAGTCCACGCGCTGTCACCCTCCACCACCGCTGTCGCGTTCACCGCACGCCGGTTCAGGTGCGGTCCGGCGTGGGGGAAGCGTAATGCCCGGTGGGGCGGGTGGCCGTCAGGCGCAGGCGCGGAAGACGGGCAGGTGGGTGTGTGGGGCGGGCGGGGCCAGGCGCACGCGGGTGCCCTCGGGCACGGTGCCCGGGAGTGCGTCGTCGAGGGAGGCCTGGACGGTGAAGCCCTCCTCCATCACGACGAGGCAGATGGTCTCCCCGTCGGTGTACTGGCGGTGACGCGGCGTCAGCAGCCGGTGCACGATGCCGGCTCCGGCGCTGGACTGCTCCTCCAGCTCGGAGGAGCCGCAGATGGGGCAGAGCAGGGTGGCCCGGCCGGTGGGCGAGCCGCACCAGCGGCAGCGGTGGTAACGCAGGGCCGGTGCCGCGGGCGCGGCCGCCTCTTCGCCCGCGGGGGCGGTGGCGAGGGGCTGCGTGGGCAGCAGCGGACGGGAGATGAGGGTGGAGGTGGGCATGGGGGCTCCAGTGAACGGGGGTGGAGGGGTCGTTCAGCGGCGCAGTGCCGGATCGACTGTATGGCACTCAGTGCCCCGCGTAAAGGCACTCAGTGCCCTCGCTTGATCGGCCTGTGCAATCTGCTCGGTTCGCCCGGTCTTCGCCCGCCCGTCACCGGCGTGTCGGCTACTCCCCGAGCGCGCCCTCGACGTCGCGGACGACCCGCCACAGCGGCGTTCCCTTGCGGGCAAGCAGCACCACCACCTGCTCGTCCTCACCGTCCACGGCAGCGGCCGCCGCCGTGGACCGGGCGGGGGAGCCGGGAGAACCGGGGGAGGCCGGTGGGGTCGGGGAGAAGGCGCGGGTGACGTAGCCGAGCGCCTCGTCCATCGCCGCCTGCACATCGCCCTCGCCGCCTGCGCGCAGCCACGTCCGTAGCGCGTGGTTGTGCGCGGCAACCACGGCCGCCGCCACCACGTCCGCGCGCAGCGCGCCGTCGGCGCGCTCGGCCCCGCGCTCGCGCAGGTGCTCGGCGAGTGCGCGCTCGTAGCGCCACACCACCGACAGCTCGTGCGCGCGCAGGCCGGGGACCTGCCGGGTCAGCCGGTACCGCTGTACGGAGAAGACCGGGTCGGCCGCGTACATCCGCAGCACCAGCCGCGAGGCGTCGCAGGCCTGCGTGACCGGGTCGCCGTCCGGGGGCGCCGCGCGCAGGAACGCGGTCATCTCGGCCAGGCAGCCCTCGTGGTCGGGAAAGACCACGTCCTCCTTGGAGGGGAAGTACCGGAAGAAGGAGCGGCGCCCGACGCCGGCCAGGGAGACGATGTCGTCAATGGTCGTCTGCTCGAAGCCGCGCTCCAGGAACAGCTGGAACGCGGCGCGCACCAGCGACTCCCGCATGGTCGGTTTGGTGTCGTCCCCGATGCCCACAGCTGCTGCCATGTGCAGAACGTAACACCAGATCGGGGTCCGGAGCTCCCCCGCGATGGCACTGAGTGTGCATAATCGAGGGTACTGAGTGCCATTTGGGTGCCGTAGGGGTGCCGACAGATCTCGGGAGCGACCGTGAGCGCAGATTTCGACCTGTTCCAGATCTCGGAGGAGCACCAGATGCTCCGCGAGACGGTCCGGGGCCTGGCCGAGGCGAAGATCGCCCCGTTCGCCGCCGAGGTGGACGAGCAGGCGCGCTTCCCGCAGGAGGCGCTCGACGCGCTCATTTCCTCCGAGCTGCATGCCGTCCACGTCCCCGAGGAGTACGGCGGCGCCGGCGCCGACGCGCTCGCCACCGTCATCGTGATCGAGGAGGTGGCCCGCGTCTGCGTGTCCTCCTCGCTGATCCCCGCGGTCAACAAGCTCGGCTCGCTCCCGGTGATCCTCTCCGGCTCCGAGGAGCTCAAGCGTCAGTACCTGGCCCCGCTCGCGGCCGGCGACGGCATGTTCTCCTACTGCCTCTCCGAGCCCGACGCGGGCTCCGACGCGGCCGGCATGAAGACCCGCGCGGTCCGCGACGGCGACGACTACATCCTCAACGGCGTCAAGCGCTGGATCACCAACGCCGGCGTCTCCGAGTACTACACGGTCATGGCCGTGACCGACCCCGAGAAGCGCTCCAAGGGCATCTCCGCGTTCGTCGTCGAGAAGGGCGACGAGGGCGTCTCCTTCGGCGCGCCGGAGAAGAAGCTCGGCATCAAGGGCTCCCCGACCCGCGAGGTCTACTTCGACAACGTCCGCATCCCGGCCTCACGCATGATCGGCGCCGAGGGCACCGGCTTCGCGACCGCGATGAAGACCCTGGACCACACCCGCATCACCATCGCCGCCCAGGCCCTCGGCGTCGCCCAAGGCGCGCTGGACTACGCCAAGGGCTACGTGCAGGAGCGCAAGCAGTTCGGCAAGGCGATCGCCGAGTTCCAGGGCATCCAGTTCATGCTCGCCGACATGGCCATGAAGCTCGAGGCTGCCCGTCAGCTCACCTACGCCGCTGCCGCGAAGTCGCAGCGCGTCGACGCCGACCTCACCTTCTTCGGTGCCGCGGCCAAGTGCTTTGCCTCCGACGTCGCCATGGAGGTCACCACCGACGCTGTCCAGCTCCTCGGCGGTTACGGCTACACCCGTGACTACCCGCTGGAGCGCATGATGCGCGACGCCAAGATCACCCAGATCTACGAGGGCACCAACCAGGTCCAGCGCATCGTCATGGCGCGCAACCTGCCGTAACAGCACGCCAGTGACGCTTTGTTGGAGGGCCCGGCCGATCCTTCGGCCGGGCCCTCGGCGTACTGGCAAGCCTCAGTGGTAGAAACCTGGTAGATCGACTTCAGGGCTCCATGGCAGCTGGGGAGAGCGAGTTACTCGAGCGAGCACCAGCCACCCGCCGAGCCAGCACGAGTGCGGGCATCGCGACTGTTCTGACCGGAGTGCAGGTGCCGCGCATGAACGCACTCATGGAACGCTGGGTCAGGACGCTCCGAGCCGAGCTCCTCGACCGGACCCTCGTCTGGAACGAAGCCCACCTGCGTCGTGTGCTGCGGATCTACGAGCGGCACTGCAACCAGCACCGTCCCCACCGGACCTTGGCCGGCGCCGCGCCCTTGCGAGCCCTGCCCGCACAGTTCGAACCGCACCAAATCGAGCGCCTGGACGTACGCCGACACGACCGACTCGGCGGAGTCATCCACGAGTACCGAAACGCCGCTTGAACTGAACGGACAGGGATTTCGGCACCCACAGGGTCGCCGTGGTGCGGTGGTGGCCCAGACGGCGGTGCTTCAGGTGGTAGCGACGGCGCCGCTTCGCAGGGTGCTTCAGGTGCCGCTTGTGCTTGAGGTGGTAGCCCTTGCGGTGCTTCCGGTGCAGGCCGTGCTCGTGGTGGCGGCCCTTCAGGCGCTCGCTGATCTTCTTCCGGGTCGCGGCCGGGAGTTTGTGCCCGCGGTGGTGGTGGCCGGAGTGGGCCCGGTAGTGGTGGATACCCCAGGTCACCGAGCACCTTCGGTCACCAAGTACAGTCCGCGCATGCGATCAGGGATATGCCCCAAGTGCGGGTCCACCGAGGTACACACGAGGTTCGGCGGGATCTTCCGTGGCCAGACGCGCTCGATCGTGGTGGCCGGTGGCCTCCTCGGTTCGACCCGGGCTACGTCCGACGACTACGTGTGCACCGACTGCGGGTATTTCGAGCAGTACTTCACCAAGGGTCGGGCTCTCAACCGCATCGCTCGGAAGTGGCCCCTTGTCAGCGAACTCGTCCCAGAGGACGGCCAGCCGTAGCAGCAGGCTTCCTCACCTGACGTAGCGGTCGAGGATGTCCTCGGCCTTCGCGCGCAGCTGGTCCGGGTCGTGGCCGTGCTGCTGCTCCATCGGATCGAGCTCGGTCGCGGCAATGGACGGGCACCTGAGCTTGTTCGCCTGCACCAGCGAGGCCGGGACGGTCTGGTAGCCGCCGCGTAGCTGACGACGATCTCCGAGGCCGCGGGGATGAACTGCCCGAGCTGGAACCAGAGGAACCCGGTGTCGGGCTGCGGGCCCAGCGTCAGGTTCCCGGACAGGAGCGTCTCGCTGCCGCCGTACGAGCGGACAGCGGCGTGACGCTGTCGCTGGTCGGTGGGCTACGCCTCGGTCACGCGGCGGCGGCCACGCGCGGGCTTGGCCTCCTCCGGCTCCGGCCCCGGGGCGGGCTCGGTGACCAGCTCCGGCTGTTCGCCCGCGCCGTCCCCCTGGTCCTCGCCGTCGTCGTCCTGGTCGCCTTCGTCCTCGGGCTCGACCGGGAGTTCCGGGAGTTCCGGGAGAGCCTCGAACTCGTGCGGCGCGATCGCGACCAGCTCGGCCGCATGCTCCGCCGGGATGTCGAGAATCTGGCCCGGCTCGGTCCACTCATAGCCGTGGGAGCTGGACCCGGTGCCCATCTTGCGTACCCGCACAGCGGGCCTCCTTCCATGCCGGGGTCCGGCCCCGGAGTAGTCGGGGCCGGACCACCGGGGGCTGAAGGCTGACGAGCACGTTCGAGAGCTTCGCCATGAACTTCGGCGCCCGGACGGCCAGGCAGGTGTCCGTGGCCACCGCCACCGCGGGGACCTGTCGTCAGGGCCAGATCTGGAAGGCGTCCAGCTGGACGTAGCTGCCGCCGGTCTTGACCAGCTTGAGTGTGTGCGCCCCCGGGGTGAGGCCGCGGACCTGGTAGAGGAACTGCTGCGGGGTGTAGGCACCGGAGTAGGCGGCTTTGGTCGTGCCGACCTGGACGCCGTCGAGCAGGACGTTCGCCGTGCCGTCGGCGGACTCCATGGGGGCGATGACGTCGATTCCGGTTCCGGTGAAGCTGACGGTGGCGCTGTCTCCGTTGGTCGCCGTCCAGTGCACGTCGTCGCCGTAGTCACCCGCGCCGCGACCGGTGGAGTGGGTCCAGCTGCCGGAGTAGGCGATGGCGGCGTCCGTGTCGTTCAGCGTGGTCGGGTTCGGGACGGTGCGCAGCGCGTCGAGCTGGAGGTAGCCGGCGTCGACCTTGGTGACGGTGATGGTGTGCGTGCCCGGGTTCAGGTGCCGGGCTCCGTACAGCACGGCCTGCGGGGTGTACGTCGTGGCGTACTGGCTGAACTGGCCGATCGTCACTCCGTCGATGGCGACGCTGAAGTGCTGGCTGACGTTGCTCTTCGGGCCGATGACGTCGATGCCGGTCCCGGTGAAGGTGTAGGAGAAGGAGTCGCCGTTGGTCTTGGTCCAGTGGACGTCGTCGCCGTAGTCGCCGGCGCCTCGGCCGGTGGCGTGGGTCCAGGTGCCGGTGTAGGTGATCGCGGCGTCGGTGTCGTTGACGGTGGTCGTGCCTGTGGGCACGGAGGGGGCGGTGCCGCGGACGGCCTGGCGGACGTCGCCGAGGATGCGCAGGTCGTTGGGATTGACGGTGCCGTCCTCGTACATCATCAGGTCGAAGCTGATCGGCACGTCGCGGCTCGCGGCGCTGGTGGCCCAGCCGATGGCGGCGGCGCTGGTGACGCCCGAGGCGGTGGTGATGGTGGCGTTCTGGGTGTGCACGCCCCAGTCGTTGTCCATGGTGAACATGCCGTGCTGGAGCAGTCCCTGGTAGGGGCCCGAGGTGAAGACACCGTTGCCCCCGGCAGCCGCGCTGCCGGTCTGTGGGCCGCCGGTGCTGCCCTCGCCGAACCAGACGTCCTGGAAGTCGGTGACGGCGGGGAGGATCCAGTTGTTCCAGGACACCAACCGCTTGGCGTTGCCGGCCCGGGCGGCGGCGTGGAGCTGCTCGTAGGCGGCGGGGTAGTAGAGGACCATGCCGTCGTCGAAGAAGAAGCCGTCGAGGTCGGTACCGTAGCGGTTGCCGATCTCGGTGACGACCCTGGTCCAGTTGGCGAAGAAGGTGCTGCGGTCGCCGGTGCCGTTGGTGGCGAAGGTGGCGGGCCAGTTCTGGTAGGGCCACCAGGCGGAGTCCTCGTCGCCGGTGTGGTAGTAGAGCAGGAAGTGGATCCCGGCGGCCTGGCAGGCGGTGGCGACGTCGCCGATCAGGTCGCGGGTGGAGGTGAGTCCGGGGCTTGCCGGTCCGCCCGCGGCGGTCACGATCGCGTCGGGTGAGGAGAGGGCTGCGTCGAGGTGGTAGCCCCACCAGCTGATCGACCAGATGACGTATCCGGCGCCGGTCTCCTTCACCATGTCCACGAAGGCGCTCACGTTGAAGTCGGCGGCCTGCTGGTCCAGGGACTTGGCGGTGCCGACGTTGTGCGGGTAGCCCCAGGAGCCGTACTGGAACATCAGGCCGTAGCCGGACGTGCCGAGCCAGGTGGTGTCGGCGCGGGCGGCCGCGATCCGGCTGTTGCGGGCCGCGACCTCGGACGCGCGGATCAGTTCGAGCGACTTGACGTTGACGTCGTGGGTGAGGGTGTTGCGAGTCAGGCGGATGGTGCTGGTGCCGGTCGGCAGGGCGAGATTGCCGACCAGGACGCGGTTCCAGCCCGCCGGGGCGGTGAAGGTGACGGACGAGGAGGTGCCGACGACGGCGAGCGTGAACGTCTCGCCCGCGTCGGTGTCGACGAGCAGGGAAGCCTGGTAGGAGTCCCCGGCCGCGACGTGGACGTCCCAGGTGAGGTAGTCGGAGGAGGTCAGGAAGGTGTCGACGTAGAAGTTCTTGCGGGTGTCGCCGCCCTGCACCGCCATGTCGGACATGCGGCCCGCGGCCGTGGCGAGCAGCACGGTGACGTTGTCGGTCGTCGCGGTCTGGTCGATGACGACCGGATCGGCGCCGGCCTGTGGGACGCCGGTGGCGGCGGAGGCCCGGGTGGGGGTCGCGACGCCGAGTACGGTCGCCCCGAGGGCCGCGCCTGCGAGCATCCGCAGGGCGCCGCGTCGGGTCGGCTCCCGCCAGGATCCAGGTGCGGGCATGCGGGCATGCGGCATGGCGAGCCTCCTTGCTCGACGGGGTGGCAGACGCGGCCGGGGGCGCGGCACACAGGGACGCCGGGCGTCCCGGCCCGGGCCTCCTGGCGGATCGTCGCGCACGGCGCGGTCGCCTGGTTGAAGCGTGAACTTATGTCCCGCTCCACCGCCGGTCAAGAGTTTCGTCTATAGAAGAGACTAATTACTGGAGGGGAAGGCCCGGGTGCCGTCCGCGTAGGAGAGCAGCACCGCCAGGGCGGCCCCCTCGACCGGCGCCCAGGCCCCGAGGGCCGAGACCTGCAGCTGCTCGCGGTCGTCGCCGGGCAGCAGCAGCGACTCCCGGAAAGCCCCCCGGGCCGGCACCAGCAGCCACGGCGCGAGCCGGGCGTAGTGGCCGCCCAGCACGACGGAGTGCGGGTCGAGCATGGCGCAGACCAGTGCCGCGCCCCGGCCGAGCCAGCGTCCCGCCTCGGCCAGCGCCTCGACGACCCCTTGGTCGCCCGACTGCGCGAGGGAGGCGACCTGGTCCACACCGGCCGACAGGGTCAGCGGCCGACTGGTCCGGCGGACGCCCTTGGCGGCCCCGAGGGCCGCGTCAAGGATCGCGGACATCCCCGCCCTGGTGTCCAGGCAGCCGTTGCGGCCGCAGACGCAGCGCAGGCCGTCCGCCTCCACGATCAGATGGCCGACCTCGCCGGCCATGCCGCGCTCGCCGCGCCACAGGTTGCCGCCGGCGACGATGCCGGCGCTGATGCCGTAGGTGCCGGTGAGGTAGACCAGGCTCGCCTCGGTCCCGCCGTTGCGGCGGCGCTCACGCAGTTCGGCCAGGGCGGCGTAGTTGGCGGTGGTGTCGATCAGTACCGGTGCGCGGCCGCCCAGCGCCTCGGCGACGCCCTCGCTCAGGGCGATGTCCCGCCACCCGAGGCTGGGCGCGTACTTGATGGTGCCGCTGGCGGCGTCGACCAGGCCGGCCACGCTGACGCCGACGCCGAGCAGTTCGCGGCCGTCGTCCTCGACCAGGTCGAGCGTCTCCTGCAGCACCATCGCCGCACGCCGGAGCAGGGCACGGGGGTTGACCGCGTCGGCCTCGGCCGGGCGTTCGACGCGCAGCAGTTCGCGGCCCTGCAGGGTGTGCACGGAGGCGAGGATCTTGTCGAAGCCGATCTCGATGCCCGTGACGGCGTAGTGGGTGTCGTCCAGGTCCAGCAGGGTGACCGGTCGCCCGCGCTGGCCGCTGCGCGGGGTGTCGATCTCGGCGAGCAGACCCCGGCGCAACAGGTCGTTGGTGATCGCCGAGGTGGTCGCCCGGGCCAGTCCGGTGCCCTGCTGCAGGTCGGGGCGGCTGAGTGGGCCGTGGTCGACCAGGTGGCGCAGCACCTGCAGCGCGGTGGCGTCCGGGCCTGCGGGCATGGGAGATCTCCTTCGACTCGATGTGGATCATGTTGCTGCGCGGCTGTGAATCTAACAAGCCCGTAACAGGGGATTGTTTTCGTCGCCACGGTAGACATTAATAGGGCCACCCCCGATCCACCCCCTGGGAGGGAAAGCATGCGCAACGATGCGCAGGTCTGCCGCGGTCTCGTGGCGGCCGCCACCGCACTGGTCCTCAGCCTGTCAGTCGCCGCCTGCGGCAACAGCGGCGGCGTGGGCGGCAGCGCCGACGCGGGCCAGGCCACTGTCGGCGCCGGCCAGAAGGTCACCTTGAACTACTGGACCTGGTTCCCGGCCCAGGCCACGGTGCAGAAGTCGATTGCCGCCTTCGAGGCCGCGAACCCGAACATCACGATCAACCTGCGTGAGTTCTCCAACACCGACTACCAGAAGGAGTTGCCGCTCGCACTGGGCGGCGGGCAGTCCTTGGACATCGTCGGCGTGCAGGTCTCGGCCATGACCAACACGGTGCGCACCCAGCTCCGCCCGGTCAGCGACTGGGCGGGCGACCTCCCGGCCGACTGGAAGAGCAGGATCAGCTCGACCATGCTCGACCAGACCCAGAACATCGCCAAGGACAAGACCCTCTACTCGGTCCCGATGGGTTCGATCGGCAGCGCGGTCGTCTACTCCAACGCGGACGTGCTGAAGAAGCTGGGCCTGGCCTTCCCGCAGACCCAGGCCGACCTCGCCGCCGACGTGGCGAAGATCAAGGCGGCCGGCAACGGCGTCACGCCCGTGGTCTTCAGCGGCGAGGACTGGTGGCAGGACGAGATGTTCTTCACCGTCGCCGACCAGATCGACCCCAAGCTCTCCGACGAGCTCTACACCGACAAGGTCGCCTGGAACAGCCCGCAGTTCGTGCAGGCCCTGACGGCGTACCAGAACCTCTTCAAGAACAGCGTGCTGGACAAGGGCACCCTCAGCCTGAAGGAGGCCGACGCCGACAACGCGTTCAACTCCGGCAAGGCCGCGTTCCTGGTCGAAGGCTCCTGGAACAGCTCGGTGCTCTCCTCGGCCTACCGCAAGGCCAACGGCATCACCGTCGGCAACGTCGGCGCCGGCGCCTTCCCCGTCGTCGTCCCCGGCGGCCGGCCCGCGGCCCGCACCTTCGCCGAGGGCGGCCTGGCGATTCCGAAGAGCTCCAAGTACGCGGCGCAGGCGGCCAAGTTCATCCAGTTCATGACCACCGACCCGGCCGGGGTCAAGACCTGGGCCTCCGACCTGGTGCTGGTACCGTCGCTGAACGGCTACACCGTCGACCCCTCGGTGCTGACCACGCCCGAGGCCCGGTCCGGCTACGCCGCGGTCCAGTCCCTGATCAACGCGCCCGGCTCCGGACGCGGCCAGTACTCCACCACCTTCACCAGCGACGTGCTGGACAACACGCTGCTCGACGTGGCCCGCGGCAACACCGCCCCGCAGGCCGCCGCGAACAGCCTCCAGTCCGCCTGGACCAGCGGGCGGTACCCGGTCCAGTGACATCGCACCTCACGACGCCGTCGCCTGACGCACCCCCCGCCGGGGCGCGGCAGGCGACGCCGGATCCCGCCTCCGCGGCCCCGGCCGCCTCCGCCGCGCGTTCACGCGCGCGGGCCCGTCGGCGCGCGCTGCTGCCCGCCGCACTGTTCCTGGCGCCGTTGCTCGCCCTCTACGGCGTCTACTACCTCTACGCGTTCGTCTTCCTCGGGCAGACCAGCCGGCAGTCGGTCGACCTGTCGTTCACCGGCGCCACCGACGTGGGCTGGCGCAACTTCCAGCTGGTGCTGACCGACCCCGTCTTCTGGCGCGACATCGGCAACAACCTGCTCTTCGCCGCCGTCTCCATCCTCGTCGCGCTCACCCTGGGCTTCTTCCTGGCCGTGAGCCTGGCCAGCGGAGTGCGGGCCCGCAGGTTCTTCTTCGTCGTGTTCCTGCTGCCCTCGCTGGTGCCGATGTCGCTCTTCGCCACCGTCTTCGGGCAGCTGATCCAGACCAACGGCGGAGCGATCAACCAGACGCTGCGCGCCGTCGGACTCGGCGCGCTGGCCCAGGACTGGACCGGCAACACCACCTCCGCGTACGTGGCGGTCTTCATCCTGCTCACCTACCTGGTCGGCCTGCCGGTCATGTACTACACCTCGGACCTGACCACCGCGAACACCGCCGTCCTCGAGGCCGCGATGATCGACGGCGCGGGCACCTGGCAGATGTACCGGATGATCCTCTTCCCGATGCTGCGCGGCACCCACAGGACGGTGATCCTCTCGGTGCTGCTGGGCAGCTTCCGCTGGTTCGAGCTGATCTACTTCTCCACCGGCAGCCAGCCCGCAGGCCGCACCGGCATCCCCGGCACCTACATCTACGACCAGATGTTCCCCTCCACCGGCGGCGGCCAGATCGGCTACGCCTCCGCCGCCTCCCTGGTCGTCCTGGTCGTCGCCATCGCCGTGTCCGCCGTCAACGTACTCGTCCAGCGGAGGCGCTGATGTCCGCGACCACCGGCTCCGACCAGAGCCCCCTGCACCGGCTGCGCCAGCGGCCCCGCGACAGCGTCGTCGTCTACGCGACGCTCGCCATCGGCGCCGCCCTGTGGCTCTTTCCGCTGATCAGCACGTTCCGCCAGTCCGTGCAGTACGGCGGACTGCACAACTACCTGACGGTGCTCACCACCGACTACAACGGCGTCAACCTGGTCCGCGCCTTCGGCAACAGCCTGCTGATCGCCGCGCTGACCGTCACCCTCACCTGCGGCGTCGCCGCGCTGGCGGCCTACGCCTTCGCCAAGCTCGATTTCCCCGGCCGCGAGACGCTCTACCACGCGGCACTGTTGCTGCTCGCCGTGCCCGCGGTCGCGATCATGGTGCCGGTGTACTGGATCACCGGCAACCTCGGCCTGTTCAACTCCCCGGTGGGGGTGGCGCTGCCGGAGGTCGTGCTCACCCTGCCGTTCGCGGTGCTGTTGCTGCGCAACTACGCTGACGGCATCCCGAACGAGCTGATCGAGGCCGCCCGCGTCGACGGCGCCGGACACGGCCGCATCTTCCGGCACGTCTTCCTGCCGCTGTGCCGGCCCGCGTTGGTCAATCTCGCGGCGCTGTGCGTGGTCTGGTCGGTGCAGGACTTCCTCTTCCCCTCGATGCTGCTCAACGACGCGGGCCAGACCACGGCCGCGCAGGCCGTGCAGACCATCAAGGGCGCGTTCGCGCCGACGCCCTTGCAGACCTCGCAGTACTTCGCCGCACTCATGCTGCTGGCGGTGCCCGCCATCGTCATCGTCGTCGTCGGGCTCAGGTTCATCACGCAGGGCATCACCGCAGGGGGAGTCAAGGAATGACCACCACACAGACGCAGCCGGACACGGCCGGCAGCGCCACCGACGCCTCGTGGTTCCGGGGCCTGGGCCTGGGTGTCTTCCTCCACTGGGGACATGCCAGCACCCGTGGCTGGGAACTGTCCTGGCAGATGACCGGCGGCGTGCTCCGGCAGGAGCCGGCCCTGGAGCCGGTCAGCTGCAACGAGTACTTCGACAACGCCGCGAGTTTCGACCCGCAGCGCTTCGACCCGACCGCCTGGGCCGATCTCGCCTGGCGTGCGGGCGCCCGGTACATGGTGTTCACCGCCAAACACCACGACGGCTTCGCCATGTTCGACACCGGCCTCTCCGACTACTCCGTCACCAAGCACGCGCCGTTCGGACGCGACGTCACCCGCGAGATCGTGGACGCCTTCCGGGCGCGCGGCTTCCGGATCGGGCTCTACTTCTCCATCATCGACTGGCACCACCCCGACTACCCTCGCTACACCGACGAGACCATCACCAAGCCGTACGTGATCGGCAGCTACCCGCGTGTCTCTCCCGACAAGTGGGAGCGCTACCGGGCCTTCATGCTGGGCCAGCTGGACGAACTGCTCACCGGCTACGGCGACATCGACATCGTCTGGCTGGACGGCGAGTTCGAGCACACCGAGGAGGAGTGGCGCTTCGACGAGATCCGCGCCCGCATCCGCGCACGTCAGCCCCGCGCCCTGGTCAACGACCGCTGCCTCGGCCACGGCGACTTCACCACCCCCGAGCAGCAACTTCCCATGGTCCCCCCGCAACAGCCTTGGGAGACCTGCCTCACCATGAACAGCAGCTGGGGGTACCATCCCGAGGACGACACCTGGAAATCGCCAGCACTGCTCCTGCACACCCTCATCGAAGCCGTATCCATGGGCGGCAATCTGCTCCTCAACGTCGGCCCGACCGGCGGCGGCGAGTTCCCGCCCGAGGCCGTCGAACGGCTGGAGACCATCGCCGACTGGCTGGAGCGCAACGCCGAGAGCGTCCAGGGCACGGAACCTGGCCTGACCCTGTGGCAGTTCCACGGCCCCTCCACCCGCCGCACCCGCCCCGACGGCAGCACCCGCATCTACCTGCACCTGGTCACCCGCCCGTACGAGCGCGTCACCGTCCGCGGGCTGCCGGTGTCAATGATCGAGCGAGTCACCCTGCCGGCAGAGGGGAACGATCTCCCCTGGAGCGTCCAGCCACGCCTCAAGGACGTCCACTCCGGCACGGACAACCCCACCGGCGAGCTGCACATCGACATCCGTGGGACCACGCTCGACCCGCTGTGCACGGTAGTCGCCGTCGATCTGCGGAGTTGCTGACGTTCCGGCGTGGCGGCCGACAGAGCTGTCAAGGACGGCAGTATGTCCGCGCTCGGCCTCGATGCGGACGACGTGGAGCTACCGCGATTGGGTGGGAGACGCGACGAACGGTCGATTCTCCACCACCGCGCAAACGGTCCGGTGACGGCTTCGAGGTCCGGCCGCTCCCGGTCTTGGGTGGCCGGACCCTTCGCGTGACCTGGCCTGCAACGGTCTCCGGCCGGATCCGCCATGCCATCTGTTCGGTGAACGTGGTGTCCTGGCAAGCCACGTCCTTGACCTGTCCGGTGAGCCGGCCGTTCCGGATCCTGTACGCCCGTTGTTGTGTGAACTGGAAGTTCCCTGACCACCTCCGGCGGTCAGGGTCGAGGAGCGGCGTGTGCGCAGGTCAGGGGGCACTTTCACAGCTGGACCATTCTCCCTGTTGATACCGGTGCATACCGGACTGTACGTGGTGCCGTGACGGCCTGGTGACGGCCTGAGTCTTCTGAGGTCGGCCGACCGCCGTCAAGCCTGAACTCGTCGAGTTCCGGCGAACGGACCGGCATGACCCTTTTGGGTTCTGTAGCGTGTCGGCATGCCGCACCGTGTCTCCTCGCCTCCCTCGCCGCGCCTGTACGAGGGGGAGTTGGAGGGCCATGTGTACGCGGTGCTCAGCAAGAAGCGCAGCTCCTCCTTGGAGGTGTCCAGGTGGCTGTGCGCCGTGTGCCAGGAAACACCCGCCCTCGTGCTCGACCACTGTCACGAACACGGCTACGTCCGTGCCCCGGTCTGCCAGTCCTGCAACACCCGCGAGCGGCCGAACTACCTCTACAGCAACGACGTACACGTCACCAGCCGCTATGCGCACCTCTTCGGTACCCACGCCGAGCACTGGCTGCGGCACTGGCATCGCTGCCCCGGCTGCCGCTCCCGCACCACACTGCCGCTCCCGCACCTGGCCGCGCTCACCGCACGCCTGGTCGGGGAACCACTGCGCCCCAGGCACCGCGACACTTCCAGTTCCCGCGGTCGCAAGCCATGTGGCGAGCTGCGCGCCTCCTGGAGCGGCAGTCCCACCGCTCCCGGCTCCTGCGTGATCACCGTCGGCGTGGACTTCTGCCCGAGCGGGGAACACCGCACGCTGGCGCAGATCCCCTACCGCGAGGCCGTCGACGGGTTCCGTACGTGGCTGACCGAGACGGCGCCCGTCGTGGCTGCCGTGGCCGGCCCCGGCCGCCACGACCATGTGCCCGCCCAGTTCCGGCCCGTCGTCGCGGACACCAGCAGCGAGGACCAGGCGCTCTTCTGACGTCCTTGCCCCGCCCTCTCCGGGCTGACGGCGCCGGAGAGCCTGGAGTTGAGGCTCCCGCCGGTCCGTCGGTCAGACGGTCGCAGCGGAGCCGAGCATTGCGGAGGCGTGTTGGAGCGGGCTGGGGATACGCCTGGGCGCGGCGGTCTGGGTCAGGCCGTGGCAGGTGAAGCCGAGCTGGGTCATGGCCCGAAGGATTTCAGCGGCGGTGAAATCGCGGCGGTCTTGGCGGGTGATGACCTGGCCGACCTGCTTGGCAGGGTAGGTGTGGCGGCCGATGACCACGGACTCGCCGATGACCTGCTCAGGCTTGACACCCTTCATGGAGTCCAGGACGCCGCTCTTGGTGAGGTCGAACGCGAAGCGGGCGATGACACAGCGCATGATGCCTCACAGAGAAAAGAAGGAGGAGGAAGTTCCGCCGCGATGAAGCGGTTCAGCGGGCAACGGCGATGATGCCAAGCGCGCTTTCTTGTTCGTCGAAGACAGGCATGAGATCCTCGGCACGGGCCATCAGGCGAGGACGATGTTCTCGGCCGTCGGGCCCCTTTGGCTCTTCGCGATGTCGAAGGTGACCTTCTGGCCTTCGAGTAGCTCGTGGAGGCCTTGGGTGGCGATGTTCGAAAAGTGGGCGAACACGTCGGCGCCGCCACCGTCTTGCTCGATGAAGCCGAACCCCTTGGCCGCGTTGAACCACTTCACGGTGCCGGATGCCATGCCGAATCTCCTTGGGGCAGTACACCAGCATCCGCACAGCACGAACACCGTGTCGCCGCGATGATGCCCCGCCCGGAAATGACCCGGCAATATAAGGCGCACTCCTGTGACACGGAGGCCGGTTGGAGGCGCTTGAGATTTTGGGAACCACGACTGCAACTGAAATCGACACTAGCACGCCGCATCAGTCTGTGACCGTTCACGTATCGCCGCGTGTTCACTGCGGCAAAATCCTCAGCTCGCCGCGCGTCAAACCCGTATCTCGCGGCCATAGATTCTGTGCCGGGAGCGCAGAAAACTCAGGCAAGGTGATGCTTCACCACTAGAAGAAATCCGTGCCGGCCGGTCCCCGCGCGCACAGGCCGCCGACATTACGGGCCGGCTGCGCAGCGCGTTGGCCGCCGTCTTCCAGGTGGGGCGGCCTCGCTCAGGCCCTCGAGATGCCGGGCCGTTGCGGCGGCGGGAGGGCGCGGCAGTGTGGCGCGACCGGTCCCGGGCGGCGGATCGATCGGGAGCGGAACCGCGCCGACGCGGACCCCCAGTGGATCAGCTGCCTGTGTGAACTGCGTTCGAGCGCAAGCGATTTCGTCTAATCTGTGGCGCTATGGCTAACAGCAATTGGTCCGTGCGCTACACCAATGTCGACGTCGCCATCGACCCGAACGCCCCGGTTCCCCTGGGTGGCAAACTGGTCTCCAGCCTCACCTCGGCGATGGCCGACGCGTCTGCGTCGCAGTGGATCTTCGAGATCGACGGCGAGCCCGTCGCCACATTCGAGGAGTTCCAAAGGCTCTACGTTGAGGCTCCCACGGTCGGGCCGGCCGAGTTCATCGCTCGCGCCCCGGGCGTGGTTGTCGAATCCGCGTAGGACAACGTGGCCGTGGCACGACCGGCGGCGCCGGGCGGGGCGACGTTGGGCGGCGTCGTCGATGCGGTCGGCCAGGGTGCGGTTCTTGCGGTCGGTGTACTCGTACACGCTTGAGGTCTGCGTGGTCGGTCGGGGGACCGTCGGCGGTGGCCGGTTCCGTTCTGGGTGCCGGAAACAGGAGTTGGGTTGGTGCTGCGGGCCGACGTGGCCAGGTGGGCGCCCACGGCGTCTGGCCCGTAGCAGGGGTGTCGGGCTCGGGGAGTGGGTGCGGCCGGCCGCACCCACTCCGCGGGGGTTACAGGGCTTTGGTGAGGCGTTCGGTCAGGAGGCGGGTGAACCGGGCGGGGTCGGGCAGGTCGCCGCCTTCGGCGAGCAGGGCGCTGCCGTGGACGAGTTCGGCGGTCTCCGCGAGCGCGGGGCCGTCGGGGTTGGCCTGGTGGGCCTGGCGCAGGGCGGTGATGAGGGGGTGGGTGGGGTTGAGTTCGAGGATCCGCTTCACGCTGGGCAGGTCCTGGCCCATGGCGCGGTACATCTTCTCCAGGGTGGGGGTGAGGTCGTGGGCGTCGCCGACCAGGCAGGCGGCGGAGGTGGTGAGCCGGGTGGAGAGGCGGACCCTCTTGACGTGCTCGGCCAGGGTGGTCTGAAGCCAGGTCAGCAGCTGAGCGAAGTCCTGCTCCTGCTGGGCCCTGGCGGCCTTCGCCTCGTCACCGTCGGTGTCGGTGTTGTTGTCGAGGTCGACCTGGCCCTTGGCGATGGACTGGAAGGGGTGGCCGTCGAAGGCGGGGACCTGGCCGGTCCAGACCTCGTCGACGGGGTCGGTGAGGATGAGGACCTCGTAGCCCTCGGCAGTGAAGGCCTCCATGTGTGGGGAGTTCTCCACCATGGCGCGGTTCTCGCCGGTCAGGTAGTAGATGGTGCCCTGGCCGTCCTTCATGCGGGAGACGTACTCGCGCAGCGTGGTCGTCTTCCGCGGGTCGTGGGTGGAGTGGGCGGAGACCAGCTCCAGGAGCGCGTCGGTGTTGTCGCGGTCCTCGATCAGGCCTTCCTTGATGACGCGGCCGAACTGGTCCCACAGCGTCGCGTACGCGTCGGTGCGGGTGGCCTGCATGCTCTTGATGGCGGCGAGCACCTTCTTGACGAGGCGTCGGCGCACGGCGGTGATCTGCCGGTCGTGCTGGAGGATCTCGCGGGAGACGTTGAGGGACAGGTCGTGGGCGTCGACGACGCCCTTGACGAAGCGCAGGTAGTTGGGCATCAGCGCGTCGCAGTCGTCCATGATGAACACGCGCTTGACGTACAGCTGGACCCCGCGCTTGGTCTCTCGGGAGAACAGGTCGAAGGGGGCGTGGGCGGGCAGGAACAGCAGTGCCTCGTACTCGAAGGTGCCCTCGGCGCGCATGTGGACGGTCTCGGCCGGGGGCTGCCAGTCGTGGCTGATCTGCTGGTAGAACTCGCTGTACTCGGCCTCGGTCACCTCGTTGCGCGGGCGGGCCCACAGGGCCTTCATCGAGTTCAGCGTCTCCAACTCGTCCGTGACCTCACCGTCGGCCTCGTCGCCGTCGGCTACGGCCTCGGTGTTGGTGGGCTCGGTGGCCATGCGGATGGGCCAGCGGATGAAGTCGGAGTACTGCTTGACGATCTGGCGGATCTTCCAGCGGGCCAGGTGGTCGCCGAGCCCGTCCTCGCTGTCCTCGGCCTTGAGGTGCAGGGTGACGGTGGTGCCGACCGGCAGACCGTCGGCCTCGGCGACGGTGTAGGTGCCCTCGCCGTCGGACTCCCACAGCGTGCCCTGCTCGGTGCCGGCGCGGCGGGTGTGGAGGGTGACCTTGTCGGCGACCATGAACGCGGAGTAGAAGCCGACGCCGAACTGTCCGATCAGGTGCTGGGCCGCGTCCGCGTCCTTGGCCTCCTTGATCTTGGCGAGCAGGGCGGCGGTGCCGGACTTGGCGATGGTGCCGATCAGGTCGACGACGTCGTCGCGGGTCATGCCGATGCCGTTGTCCCGGACCGTCAGGGTGCGGGCGTCCTGGTCGACATCGAGGGTGATGTGCAGGTCGGAGGTGTCGACGCCGAGGCCGGTGTCGGTGAGGGATTCCAGGCGGAGCTTGTCGAGGGCGTCGGAGGCGTTGGAGATCAGCTCGCGCAGGAAGATGTCCTTGTTCGAGTAGATCGAGTGGATCACCAGCTGCAGCAGCTGGCGGGTCTCCGCCTGGAACTCCAGCGTCTCGGTCGTGGCGGCCACGGAACGTGTCTCCTTCGGGCAAGGGGTGGACAGGGTGCGGGTCGGGTCAAGCAGCGAGCTTCGGGCGCCGCCACCTGTGGGCTGAACTGTTCAGCCTGCAGTGGCGCCTGGCCCATGGGTGTTCAGACGTGGCTGAGGGGTTGGTAGGGCTGCTCGGGTCTGGTGTGGCCGGGGCGGGCTGTGCCGTAGCAGGACAGGAACAGCTTCCAGCCGTCGCGGCATTCCAGGGTTGCTCCGTAGCGGACCGCGGGTGGGTTCGGGCGGACGCTGTACCGGTCGGCGCGGACGACTCCGCCGGACGGATCGTCCGCGCAGGCGGCGGTGGCGACCAGGGCCTGCTCGACGTGGGCCACGGCGACCGAGGATCCCGTCAGGTCCGGCACTTCCGTGGCGTCGACGCTGTCGTCGGCCTTGGTGGGGGCGGGGCCGCTCGCGCCAGTGATGGTCCACCACACTCGGCCGCCCCCGGTCAGGGTGACGATCAGTCCGTAGGGGCTGTCGTCGTCACGCTTGCCGGCGTCGGTGATGCCCGGGATGGCGGGAGCGCGCTCGATGAGCAACTGCTGGAGGTCGGCTGGAGTCATGGGCGTGGGAGGGGTCGGGGACGGCAGGGCCGTCACGGATCAGGGTGTGACCGGGGCTGTCAGTTGCAGGCGGCCGTGGCCGTCATGGGCCCGGTGGGGTGCGGCGCTGCCGATCGCTGTGGGCGCGCAGGTGGTCGGTGTGGGCGGTGAGTTCGTCCAGGCGACCCGCGATTTTCGGGTGGGCCGCTTCGAGGTGGGCTCGGGCTTCGGCGAGCGGGGCCAGCAGGCGGGCGGGGTCGTTGTCGCCCAGGGCGTCCAGGAGACGCTCTACGGCCGGGGCAGCGCTGGTGCTGAGGTCCTCCAGGGCGCCGATCTGTCCGGCCAGGCGGCGCAGATCGGCGGCGTTGTCGCGGGCCCAGCCGGTCACCGCGCGGTCGGCGGCGCGCTGGTCTCGGGCGGCCTGGACGCGCTGCTCACCCGTGCTGCCGGCGCTGGTGCCCGCGGCCTGGTTGGGGCGTAGGCGCAGGTAGCGGCGTTCAGCGGCCTGGCGGCTCTGGACACCGAGGGGTTCGGCGAGATCGGCCCAGGTGGCGCCGGCGGTGCGGGCGGTCTCGATCAGGCCGCTCTCCCAGCCGGCGAGTTCCTCGCGGACGTGCCGCAGCAGCATCAGCGCCGCCAGGGCCTGTCGGGGGTCGTCGTGGGCGGCAGCGTCGGGGGGTGCGTGGCGGGCGGTGCGGGCGGCGGCGTCCATCATCCCCAGCGCCGCGGCGGCGGCCAGGAAGGAGACCGGTCTCGCCTCGCCGGTGTGATCGTGCGCGTCCATGGTGGTCACTCTTTCGCTGACGGCATGTTTGTCATCGTCTTGACGACATGCTACAGCGGTTTCCGTTTGCACCGCACCGGTGTGGCGCAGCGAGAAATCCCCGTGGACCGGAGGTGTCCGAGGATGTTCATGCGCACTGCGGTGACCCGCCAGGTGAACCCCACGGTCCGACAGGACCGGCCGGATTCCCGGTCCCATTCGGCACCGATCCCGGTGGACGCCTGGCGCGACGGTGACCGGTACGTCATCGCGCTCGACCTGTGGTGATCGACCTGTCCGGTGCGACTTCGGCGATTGCCGCGTGCTCGGGGCACTGAAAGCCGCCTGGGATCTCGCCGCCGAGCTCGCCGCCTGCGGCCGGTGCTGCACGGCACCCCGGCCCACTGTCGTCCATCAAGCGACAGTCAGATGTTGTCACTTTGTGGACGACGTGCTATCACGGGATGCGTGAGCGCGTCGATGTTGCCACTGGATTCGACAAGGAGGCTCGACGATGTTGATGCGCACTGACCCCTTCCGCGAGCTGGACCGGATCACCCAGCAGATGTTCGGCGCCACCGGCACGTGGTCGCGGCCGTCGGCGATGCCCATGGACGGGTGGCGCGACGGCGACACGTTCTACGTCCAGTTCGACCTGCCCGGCAACAGCCCGGACGCGATCGACCTGGACGTCGAGCAGAACGTGCTGACCGTCAAGGCCGAACGCCGCCGCAGCGGACACCCAGCATCACCCGGACGGGTGGAGCGCAGGTCCTTTCGCGCGCGGTGACGACGTCCGACCGCAACCAGACGGCATGATCATCATCATCGGGCCGACGGTCACCGACCAACTTCGGGCGATCACGGCAACCAGGGAAGGGAGGCCCGGCGGTGATTGCGATGGTCGATGTCCGGGAGTGGCGGTTGCACGACGTGGTGGACCGCGACGGCAAGAAGATCGGCACACTGGAGTCCGTCTATGTGGACACCGCCACCGACGAGCCCAGCTTCGGCACTGTCACCGTCGGTCTTCCCACCAGGCACCGCCTGGTCTTCGTGCCGCTGGACGGCGCCCTGGTCGGCCCCGGCTATCTGAAGGTCGCCTTCCCTAAAGCCCAGGTCAAGGATGCACCGGCCATCGACACCGACGGCGTACTGCCCGCCGAACAGGAGCCTGCGGTCTTCGCCCACTACGAACTGCCCTACACGCCCGGCGCGGGCGGCGAACGCCGCCTCGCGCGACGCTGACCCCCGAAGCTGACCAAGCACCACAGGGAAGGCCCAAGCCATGGTCATCGTGCTGCTGCTCATCCTGGCCGCCGTCGCGCTCGGCATCATCGGCGCGGTCGTCAAGGGCCTGTTCTACCTGCTCATCATCGGCGTGGCCGTCTTCCTCGCCGCGCTGCTCCTGGGCGCACTCAAAGTCCGCCGAGGCGCGCGGCGTCCCAGTCGCTGACCACCGCCCCGGCCGCGTTCCACCGCGCGCGGCCTGCACCAGTCCGGTGGAGGGCCGGCCCTCTCCTCCACCAGGTCTTCGCCAGGACCGGGCCAACGGGCCACACCGTGGCCAGTTGGCCCGGTCCTGGCGTGCGGTCACTGGTCGGAGTAGCTGAGGTCTCCGACGGTCCAGCTGTTGATGTCGGCGATGCGGATGCGGTACATGCCGCCGGTGTGGGGCAGCCCGTAGCTGCCCTGGAGGATGCGTGCCAGGTGAAGGTGGAGGTGGGTCGGCCGTCCGCTCTCGTCCCGGTCGGCGGCGTGGTGCGCCTCGGCGGCGGCGAAAGGCGCGGAGAACGGCTTGAGGTGTTCCGATGCTTCGAGGACCTCGGCGACGCGCTCGCGCCACAGGCTTTCCGGGGCGAGCCTGCCGGTGATCACGGCGCCGGGGACGACCACGGTGAGGGGCATCTGGTTGCTGTGCTCGGACTCCACCATTGCGGCGATGTCGGCGAGCAGCCCATCGGGTTTCGACATGGCGCCAGATTATTGCGCCGCACCAGCGCGCCTCGCAGGACCCCGTGGGCCCTCGTGTCCGCCCCGGCGACCGCGGCGCGGACAGTGGAGACCCTTGCGGGAGCCGTTGCCTGCTGAGCCAAACCGAGGCGCCGGTCGCTCTCGCCCCGGGCGCAGCACCGCGTGGTCCTGCCGGCGTGCGCCTGCCTGCGCCTGCCTGCCTGCCTGCCTGCCCGCCTGCGCCCGCGGGACAGGAAGTTAGCTCTTCCAGGGGCAACGCAAAATCTATGCTCGCCGGAGTAGACATGGCTCTCGTTGGCGGTTAGTGTTTCTCTCGTAGTCAGCAGTCGGTGATACCCGCCGGACATGAACCGGCGGTCCGCAGGACAGCAGTTCGCATGACGGTCCGGCAGCAGAGCCCCGAAGCCGAGCAAGCGAAGGAAGGGCGACGGAGCTGGCTGTCGGACCGGGCGGCCCGCGGTTTCCAAGGGGCCGCCGCCTGTAGTAGGGAAGTGCCGGCAGTCACAGGAACACAGCAGGGAACCCAGTAAAGGCGCCGGGACTGCGGGCGCGCGTGCTGGGAAGTCCGACAGTCCGGTCGTCGCGGTTGGGCGACCAACGGCGAAAGGCCTCCGCCCCGGTGGCGATCATCGGCCACCGGTCCACGGGCGCAAGCCGGAACGACCAGCAGTACGCAGTTTCCCGTCAGCTACGAGATGAACGAAGGAGGGCGCAGGCGCCATCAGGATCGCCCGGCCGGTGAACACGCGCCCGGGCGGATACCGCAGACCCCAAGGCAAGGACGGTGGTTTCCGGTCACGCTTACGCGATCCCCGCACGCCCCATCCCCCGGGCAGTGCGGAAGAACAGGACCGGCCCAGGCCGGTAGATGGTGATGTTTCCCTTCGGGGCCCCGGGCCGACACAGGTCCCGGGGCCCCTCGACGCGTTCTCGCGAGAACCAGAGAGGTGCAGTGACTCCCACGCCCAGCCCTGACACGGCCGACACCTTCGACGACGACGACTACCCGGCCTACACCATGGGCCGCGCCGCCGAGATGACCGGTACCACCCCCGGATTCCTACGAGCGCTCGGCGAACACCGCCTGATCACCCCACTGCGCTCCGACGGCGGCCACCGCCGCTATTCCCGCTACCAACTACGCCTGGCCATGCGCGCCCGCGACCTGGTCAACCAGGGCACCGCCATCGAGGCCGCCTGCCGCATCGTCATCCTCGAAGACCAGCTCGAAGAAGCCCTCCGCATCAACGAACAACTGCGCCGCGCCGGCACGGGGCAGGAGCCCACCGCCGACACCTAGGGTCCAAAAGCCTGGGGCGTCCCGCGCCCCGGGTCCATGGCGTGCACATCCTGTCCCGGCTGTCCGTTCGGGGTCCACAGAGGACGAGCCCGACAGTAGGAGCGTCCGGCCGAGGTCGCCGTCCGTAGCCTTGCTACGGGCGGGGCAACCGGCAACCGCGACGGTGCTGCACGACAAGGGTCGCCGTCCTGCCGTTCGTTCCCAGCCCACTCATACCATCAGGCAAACAGCGGGGTCCCCGCCGCAACGGGCACGCGAACGGCACGGCCGCCCTGATGTCCCAGGATGATCGTCCACGTCAGCGCGATCCGCGTCGGGTTCCGCCACCGGACCTGGCGGACCTGGTCATCGTCTGCCCCTTCTTCGCCCTCGCTCGCGCGCAGTCCCCGGGCCCAGAGCGACCTGGTCCGCACCCGCCGGGCCTGCCACCATGTCCTCCGGTACCGTGGCGGCGTCGAACTCGGAACCTCGTCCCACCCCGTGGCCCGGCACCGGTCAACCCAGCTCACCGTCGACGTCAGGACCGATGCCGGTGCTGGGCCAACGCTCCGCCGGCGGAACACCGGTACCCTCGTGGCACGGGCCTGCGGCGTGAAGGGATGGGAACGCGTGGACTGCGACGAGTTCGTCGAGTTGGTCACGGACTTCCTTGACGGCGCCCTGCCCGAGGCCGACGAGGCGCGCTTCGTCGAGCACCTCGCTACCTGTGACGGATGCGAGGTGTATCTGGAGCAGTTCCGGCAGACCGTCGACACCCTCGGGGTGCTCCCCGCCGACAGCCTGTCGGAGCAGGCGAAGGGCCGGTTGCTGACCGCCTTCCGTGGATTCCGGCGCGGGTAGCGCCCCCGCCTCAGCGAGACGAGCCGCGGAACGCGGCCAGCAGGATCGTCCTGCGCGCCGGCGGCAGGGCCGTCGGCCGGGGGGCGGGCAGGGCTGCCGGCCCGAGGAGTTGGATGAGCTGCTGATGCTGTTCCAGCAGGGTCCGGCAGGACGGGCACCCGTCGAGGTGGATGACGAGGAGCGTCTCGGATCTCTCGTCCAGCGCGCCGTCGAGGTACGCGGTGACGAGCTCGACGAGCTCGGAGCAGGTCATGGCAGGTCCTGGTGCTGCGTGGTGGCGGTGCTGAAGTAGCTTTCGAGCCTCGCGCGCACCGCGGCTCGGGCCCGGTGCAGGATCACCCGCTGGTTGCCGGGGGAGATGTCCAGCATGTCGCAGACCTCGTCGGAGCCGTGGCCCTCGATGTCACGCAGCGTCACCACGATCCGGTGGCGGTCGGGCAGCGCGGACAGGGCTTCGGCCAGGACGGCGCGGACCTCGGTGTTCAGTGCGGCGTCCTCCGGCAGCGTCCAGGGCTGCGGTCGGTGTCCCGGGTTCCAGTGGCCGGAGTGGGGATCGTCGGAGGGCCGGAACCGTGACGGGTCGACGGTGGGCCCCTCGTCCTCGGGGAGCAGGCTGCTGAACGGCAGGGTGCGGCTCTCCTTGGCGCCCCGGGTCTTGGCGGTGTTCACCAGGATGCGGAACACCCAGGTCCTGAGCGAGGCGCGCCCCTCGAAGCGGGCGAGTCCCTGGATGACGGCGAGCCAGGCCTCCTGCACCACCTCCTCGGCCGTCGCGTTCGTGGACACGAACGACCGGGCCAGCCGCAGCATCGACGGTGACCAGTGGTCCAGGACGAGCCCGAAGGCCGTCTCGTCCCCGCCGCGAAGTCGCTCGACCAGCTCGTCGTCGGGCGGCAGTGGGACGTCGCGTGCCACGAAGGCTCCTCGCGGTCGGGTACAGGGGCGCTCACCGCACGATACCCACCCCGTCTGGTCCTCCGCGTCGGCCGAGGGCTTTCGTAAGAAGTCAAAGACCGCCCGTGGTTTCCCAGTTACTCGCGGTTTCGGCGCGTTGGAAGGGTGTGCCGGGGACGCGGTGACCCGCCGCGGCACACCCGAGCGGGGCCGGCTACCGCGTCACGGCCGCCATGCCGGCCGAGCTCGCCGGGAGCCCGGCGACGGTGACTGTCGGTGCTCCGGGCGTCCCGTCCGCGGCCAGCGGCACGGCGTCGATGCGGCCGTCGCGGTTGTCCAGGATCCACAGCGCGTCGCCGGAGACGGTGGCGTCGCCGACGTGGCCGCCCGGCGTGGTGGCGCTGGCGTCGAGCAGCCGCAGGGATCCGTCGGCGCCGACGGCGTAGGTGGAGACGGTGCCGGACCCGGCGTTCTCGACGTAGGCGGTGCGGCCGTCGGCGCCGACAGCGACCCAGCAGGCGGCTGTCTGCCCGTCAGGGACCGTGGCCGCCGTCTTCCGCAGCGTCCCGTGCGCACTGAACCGGTACGCGCTGGCCGAGCTGGCGCCCGCGCCGGCGCCGACGTTGGAGACGACGGCCGTGCCGCCCCGGCCGAACGCGAACCCGAACGGGGTCTGTCCGGCGGAGGGGACCGACGACGCGGGACCGGGCGCACCGGCGGAGTCGAGCGGCAGCACGTCGAGGGTGCTGGAACCCTTCTCGGTGACCAGCAGCGCGCTTCCGCCCGGCACGACCGCGACCTGCGCCGCCCCGGCCGCCCCGGCGGACAGCGGCTGCCGGCCGAGTGGGATCAGCCGGTTGCCCAGACGCCGGAGGGCGGTCACCGTGCTCTGGCCCAGGACGTAGACGCGGTCGCCGTGGGACGCGACGCTGACCGGCCCCGCGCCGGTGGGCGCGGTGCTCTGCAGGTGGAGGGACCCGTGGCGGTCTATGGAGAACCGCGAGACGGTGTCGGAACCGGCGTTGACGGCGTACAGGGTGCGGCCGTGGTCGGCGACCGTGACCGCGCCCTGCGATCCGAGGCCGCCGCCGTTGCCGAGGCCGCCGGTCGCGAAGCGTCCGACGATCGACCCGTCGGCCCGGTAGGCGAGGATCGCGTTGCCGGTGGCGGCGTTGGTCTCGGTGTAGACCGTGGTGGTGCGCGGACCGTGCGCGGCTGCTGCGGTGGCCGCCCGGGCGGGCGCGGCGACTGCGATCGCGCCGACGGCGCAGGCGGTCACGACGGCGCAGGACAGCGCGTTCTTGGCGTTCAAGGGGAAGCCTCCGATGGCCTCGTGGGTCGATGACGGAGCTTCAGTCCCACGCACAGGCCCATCCGTTACAGGCGGTCGGCGCCGACTTTGAAGCGCGACGTCCGGCCGGTCGGGCCGGAGGCGCGCGTGCCGGCAGGACAACGCCCCTCTCAGCTTCGCTTGAAGACCTCGGAGGGGCGGTGGTCGCAGGGGAAGAGGTGCACGCCCTTTCCGCCCGCCACCTCGCCCAGGCAGAGTTTGGCCTGCTTGGAGTGGATCGTGTCGCCCACGAGCGAGAACTGCTGGGCGGGATTCCCGCTGCACCGGGCGATCTGCACCACCGTGTCGACCTTGGTGGCGCCCCAGGCGGAGTCCATGCAGAGCCCGTCGACGCCGATCGTGCCGTCCGGGGAGAGGGCCCATCGAAGGCTCGGGTCGCCGTCGCAGACCGAGAGGACCAGCGGAGTCCCGTCCGTGCCGACCGAACCGCTGAGGCACAGGCCGGTGGCCGGGTTGCGCAGTGTCGGCTTCGTCGGCGGGACGGCCCCCTGGCTCGCCGTCGTGGCACCTGACGGGTTGCCGGCGGTGGTGCCGCCACCGGGCGGGGCGTTGGTCGACGCCCCCGTGAGAGCCGAGGTCCGGGCCACCGGTGTGGTGGGCGCGGGGGAGCCCCGCAGGGCCAGCGCCACTCCGGTCGCTCCCACCACGCAGGCGATCACGGCGGTCGCGATCACCAGCCACCGTCGCAGGGAGGCGTGCGGCGCCGTCTCTGCGTTCGCGAACCCGGCCCCGTGGCCCGCGAGCGGGGCTCGGCCCACGGGAGGGGTGTCGGCGTCGTCCGTGTCCGCGGCAGGCGTGTCCCAGGTCGTGTCGTCCCGCAGCCGGTGGGCGACGGGCTCGTCCAGGATGCCGGTGTCCACGAACCCGGCCGCGTCGAGGGTGAAGCGCCAGCGCGGGTGCTCCACCCGGCCGACGACGACCACGGACCAGCGTCCGTCGGGATCGTTGGCCAGCGTGTAGACGCGTTCGCGATCCCGGCCGCCGGGCAGCCCGTCCAGCAGCAGCACCCCGCCCGCGTGGTCGGCCAGGGCCGCCTCGGCGTCGGCCAGGGACTGTGCCTCGGTCGATCCGAGCGCGCCTTCCGGGCCCGACCGGAAGCCGACGCGGACCACCCGTACGTCGCGCGACCACGGGCTCGTCCCCAACTCGCCGGTCCAGTCCTGTGCCAGCCTGCGGGCCTGCCGGACATCGCCCTCCAGGCCGATGATGCCGCCGGCCTGGCTGAGGTTGAGCAGCACGAAGCCCTGGCTCGCGCTGCCCAGCGACACCAGTCGCGGGTACGGCTCGGCCAGGGAGTCGTCCACGCCCGCGCTCTGCAGGCGGCGCAGCGGAGCCTGCCAGACCCGGCCGTCGTTCTCGGCGGACCATCCCGTGGGGGGCCGCTCGTCGGGGGTCTTCAGCTGGAGCCGGACGGCCTCCGGGCCGACGACGACCGCGTGCGCCACGGGGAGGCCGCGGTTGTCACGGTCGCAGGCGGTGGCCAGCACCCGCACGATCCGGTCCACGGTCCACAGGCCGTGGTCGGCGCGCGGGGCCGGGCCGGCCGGCGGCGCGCTCCGCCGCGACCGGCGCAGCGGGGCGAGCCAGGTGCCGCGGCGAGGACCGCGGGCAGCGGGTCGGGTCGGCATCGTCACCTTCGACTCCTCGACTTCGGACGGACGGCCGGTGGTGGTCGGCGACCACCCGGCCGGTGTGGCGGCACCCTCCCGACGTGCGGTGACGGCCGCTCGCCCGGTCGGGCCCTGGATGTAGCCAGAACGTTGACCGTCCATCAGAGAGCTGTCAACGCCCGGTCCCTGCGGGCCTTGGGTCCCAGGGCCCAAGGCCCGCAAGCGGGTTCTGGACCGTCCTCGAGCGCCTTCCTAGCATCGGCTGGACCGGTACCGACCACGCACCTGCCGGCGCCGTCCGCGCGAGCCGGGACTTTCGGCGGCAGGACACGAGAAGGGGCACCCCATGGCGAACATGAACGTCACCTACCAGGAGATGTCGGACACCGCGGCGAGGATGCGGAACAACAAGACCGACATCGACGACAAGCTCACCGACTGCAAGAACATCGTCGACAGCCTGACCGGCAACGGCTTCGTCACCGACCAGGCCTCGGGCAGGTTCGACGAGGTGCACACCGAGTTCGTGAACTCGGCCAACCAGGCCATGGAGACGCTGGACCAGCTCTCGACCTGGCTCGACAAGGCCGTGGACGCGATGCGGGAGATGGACACCCAGCTCACCAGCTCGCTCAACAAGTAGGCACACGCAGGCAGCAGAGGGGTTGGCCACCATGCCCATGTTGATCACCATCGCCCGGCACCCCGACTGGTCAGCCGACGTGGTCGTGGACGCCGACCCGGGCACCCTGCTGCGCGACGTCGTCAAGAACCTGCTGGACAGTCTCGACGCGTCCCAGTCCCCGCCGCCCCAGCGGGACGAGGTCGGGGACGCCGTCGAAGACGCCGCCGAGGTCTACCTCGCCGACCAGCGGCTCGACCTCGGCCGGTCGCTGGCCGTCAGCGGGATCCACGACGGCAGCGTGCTGTGGCTGGGGCGCCCCGGTCCCTCCGCCGGCACGCGTTCCGGCCTGGTCACCGTCCGGGCGGTGGCCGGGGCCGGAGCCGGACGGGTCTGGTACCTGGACGCGGGCGAGTACCGAGTCGGGTCCGATCCCCAGTGCCGGATCACCTTGGGAGCCGACCAGCCGCCGGTCGTCGCCGTGGTCAGGGTCTCGCTGGACGCCTCCGTGCGGGTCCGGGCCGTCGCGGCGTCGGGGCTGCTGGACCGCTCCCCGCTCCCGGACCGCGACGTCCGGTGGCGCCCGGCGGTCCAACTGCAGCTGGGGGAGACCGTCCTGGAGGCGCACCCGCTGTTGCGGCCGGACGCCGTGGTCGAACCCTCGGCGGACGGGGAGTACCTGGACTACAACCGGCCTCCTCGGCTGCTGCCGCCGGTCCAGCGCACCGCCTTCCAGCTCCCTACGCCGCCCAAGCCCGCGTCACCGAGCGCGCTGCCATGGCTGGCGGCGGGCCTGCCGGCCGTCTTCGGCGGGTTGATCGCGATGATGACGCACAACCCGATGTTCCTGATGATGGCGGGGATGTCACCGGTCATGGCGATCGGGACCTGGGTCAGCGGCCGACGACAGGGCAAGGTTGGTCACCGGCGGCAGCTGGCCGAGTACCAGGCCCAGCTCGCCGCCACCGAAGCGGAGATCGCGACCGCACTCGACCGGGAACGGCTGGACCGCCGCGCCGCGAGCCCGGACCCGGCCGAGCTGCTGGTCATCGCGACCGGCCCGCGCGCCCGGCTCTGGGAGCGCCGCCGTACCGACCCCGACCACCTCCTGGTCCGCGTGGGCATCGCCGATCTGCCCACCGCGATCGCCGTGGAGGAGACCGAGGGCACCCGCCGTCACCGGGAACTGCGGGCCGCGCCCGACGTCCCCGCCGCCTTCTCCCTCGCGCAGGCGGGCGTGGTCGGCGTGGCCGGACGCGACGAGTGGCCCCGGCGGATGGCGCGTTGGCTGGTCGGGCAGCTGGCCGTGCTGCAGAGCCCGCGCGACGTGCAGCTCTACATCCTGACCGATCCGGCGGGCGAGGCCCTGTGGGAGTGGGCGGCCTGGCTGCCGCACACCCGGCCGCAGTTGGGGCAGCAGGCGCTGGCCCTGGTCGGCGCGGACGCCGAGACGCTCGGCCATCGGGTCGCCGAACTGGTCGAGCTCATCGACGCGCGACAGCAGGCCCGGCTCAACGCCGGATCCGGTGCGGCACTCGCCGACCCCGACGTCGTCGTGGTGCTGGACGGTGCCCGACGGCTGCGCGCGCTGCCAGGTGTGGTGACGGTGCTCCAGGAGGGCCCCGCCGTCGGCGTGTACAGCATCTGCGTGGACGCGGACGAGCGCACCCTGCCGGAGGAGTGCACCACGGTCGTCGTCGGCGGCGAGGCGCGCCCGGCCACACTGCGCCAGCAGCGCGCGGTCCAGATCGACGGCATCCTGCCGGACGAGGTCGCGGCCGACTGGTACGAGGCGACCGGCCGCCGGCTGGCGCCGCTGCGCGACGTCAGCGAGAACCAGGGGGAGAGCGCCCTGCCGGGTTCGGCCCGACTGCTGGAGATCCTCGGTCTGGACGACCCCACCCCGGCGGCGATCGGCGCGCGCTGGCGCTCCTCGGGGCGCGGCACCAAGGCGCTGGTGGGGTACTCGCTGAACGGGCCGTTCGCGCTGGACCTGGTCGGCCACGGTCCGCACGGCCTGGTGGCCGGGACGACCGGCTCGGGCAAGTCGGAGTTCCTGCAGACCCTGGTCGCCTCGCTGGCCGTCGCCAACCGCCCCGACGCGATGACCTTCGTACTGGTCGACTACAAGGGCGGCGCCGCGTTCAAGGACTGCGTCGACCTTCCACACACCGTCGGCCTGGTGACGGACCTGGACACCCATCTCGTCGAGCGGGCGCTGACCTCGCTCGGCGCGGAGCTGACCCACCGCGAGCACCAGCTCGCCGCCGCGGGCGCCAAGGACCTGGAGGACTACCTCGACTACGCCGCCCGCCGTCCCGAACTGCCGCCGATCCCACGACTGCTCATCGTCATCGACGAGTTCGCCTCGATGGCCCGCGAACTGCCCGACTTCGTCAGCGGTCTGGTCAACATCGCGCAGCGGGGACGGTCGCTGGGCATCCACCTGATCCTGGCGACCCAGCGGCCCTCCGGGGTGGTCTCGGCGGAGATCCGCGCGAACACCAATCTGCGCGTCGCGCTACGGGTGACCGACGCGGGGGAGAGCACCGACGTGATCGACGCCCGCGAGGCCGCGAGTATCGCGGCCTCCACGCCGGGGCGTGCCTACGCCCGGCTCGGACACAGCTCGCTGATCCCCTTCCAGACCGGTCGGGTCGGCGGACGCCGCCCCTCGGCCGACCCCGCGGCGGCCGTGGCGGTGCCGTTCCTGCACCCGGTCTCCTGGCTGGAACTGGGCATGCCCGCGCCGCAGCGCCCCCACACCGCGGCCGAGGCGACCGAGGTGACCGACCTGTCGGTGCTGGTCAAGGCGATCAGGCAGGCCGGCGACCTGCTGGGTGTCGCCCCGCAGCGCCGGCCGTGGCTGCCGCCGCTGCCCTTGTCCCCGGTGGTCGAGCTCACCCGCGACGAGGAGCTCGGCACGCACCCGAATCCCAGGTTCTCCTGGGCGGTCCAGGACCTGCCGATGCAGCAGCGCCAGGAGCCGGTGACGGTGGACCTGGCCACCTTCGGACATTTGCACATCATCGGCGCCCCGCGCTCCGGACGCTCCGCGGCGCTGCGGACCTTCGCGGCGGCGGCCGCCGCCGCGGCCGGGGTGGCGGACCTGCACCTGTACGGGCTCGACTGCGGCAACGGCGCGCTGCTGCCGCTGACCCGGCTGCCGCACTGCGGAGCGGTCGTGCAGCGCACGGAGACCGACCGTGCCGTCCGGCTGCTGCGGCGCCTGCACGAGGAGGTGCAGAACCGTCAGCGCCTGCTCGGGGAAGGCGGCTTCGCGGACGTGGCCGAGCAGCGCGCGTCGAGCCCGCAAGCCGAACGCCTTCCGCACCTGGTGCTGCTCCTGGACCGTTGGGAGGGTTTCATGGGCACCCTCGCCGAGTACGACGGCGGGGCACTGACCGAGCTGGTCCAGACCCTCCACCGGGAGGGCGGCAGCGCCGGTGTGCACCTGGTCATCGCCGGGGACCGGATGCTGCTGAGCGGCCGGATGAGCTCGCTGTGCGAGGAGAAGCTGGTACTGCGCCTCTCCGACCGCAGCGACGCCTCGCTGGCCGGACTCAACCCGCGCAAGATCCCGGAGAACCTGCCGCCCGGCCGCGGCTACCGGGCCGGCAGCGCGACCGAGACCCAGGTGGCGCTGGTGGCGGCCGACCCGGCCGGTCCGGCGCAGGTCGCCGCGGTGCACGCGCTGGCGGCCCGGCTCACCGAGCGGGAGGCGGCCGTACCGAGGTCGGCACGGCCCGGCCGGATCGCGGTGCTGCCCACCCAGCTCTCCTTCGACGAGGCCTGGGAGCAGGTGCGGTCGAACGGGACCCCGCCCCCCATGTGGGCGCTGCTCGGCGTGGGCGGCGACGAACTCGATCCCGTCGGCGCCGATCTGCTGGGGGACCAGCCCACCTTCCTGGTCGCCGGACCGTCCCGGTCCGGGCGCAGTACCGCACTGGCCGTCATGGCGGAGTCCCTGCTGCGCGGCGGGACCGAACTGGTCATCGGCACGCCGATGAACTCGCCGCTGCGCGAGTTCGAGGGACGGGCAGGCGTGCGCGGCGTCATCTCGGAGGAGGCGCCCACCGAGGCGCGCTTCGCCGACCTGCTCGACCCGGGCGACGGGCCGGTGGTGCTGCTGGTGGACGACGCCGAGGCCTGGCGCGACCTGTCCTGCCGGGACTGGCTGAAGGCCTTCGTCCGCAGGGCCTCGGGCAGCAGGCGGGGCGTCGTCCTCGGCGGTGACGTCGCGTCGGTGGCGGCGGGCTTCTCGGGCTGGCAGGCAGAGGTCAAGAAGAACCGGCGCGGCGCGCTGCTGTCGCCCCCGAACATGAGCGACGGCGACCTGGTGGGCGTGCGGCTGTCGCGCTCCCAGCTCTGCGCCCGGGTCGTGCCCGGCGCGGCCCTGGTCCACCTGGGCAGCGGCAGCCTGCTCACGGCCCAGATCCCCTCGGCCGCCCCAGCCCCCTCGACCACCTCGACCGGCAAGGAGCAGTGATGGCAGACCTCGTGGTGAAGGACCTGCAGACCCTGGTCAACGACCTCAACGAGCTGATCAGTCAGTTCGAGGGAGCGTTGGACTTCCAGAACGACGACAAGGGTCTGTGGGGACAGCACAACGCCAACCTGTCGATGGGGGACTTCGCCGACAACTGGACGGTCCACCGCGACGCGATGGTCAAGGACATGAAGACCCTCCGCGACAAGGTGACCAAGGTCGACGAGGCCTGGTCGCAGGGGGACCAGAACCTTCTGGGCTCGCTCCAGAACGGCTGACGAAAGGAAGGTCCGGACCGCATGTCCATCAGAAGCCTCGACTGGTCCCCCCTGGGCCTGGACGCGGACCCCGTCCACGCCGACCCCGACGTGGTGGACGCGGCGCAGAAGCGCTACACCCACATCGCCACGACCATCGACGACGCGGTGGCGAAGCTCCAGCAGATCGTCGAAACCAACAGCGACAGCCTCGCCGGCCAGTACGTGGGCGGACTGAAGGACGAGTCGGGCTCGCTCAAGGACCGCCTCGGCAAGGCCGCGGTGCGCTACCACGACGTCGCCACCCAGATCGGGCTGTACGAACCCGATCTGGACCGCGGGCTGAGCGAGACCGCGGGCGCGCTGACCGACGCCGAGGACGCCCGGAACGACCAGACCAAGGCCCAGGCCCTGCCCGACCCGCAGAAGAACCCGGACGGCACCACGTCCCCGGCCGAGCAGCAGAAGGGCGACGACAAGAAGAAGGCGGAGGACGACGCGAACGCCAAGGTCACCGCCGCCCAGACGCGGCTCAACAACGCGCTGGACGCCCTGAACGTGGCCGGCAAACGCTTCGGCGACGCCGTCAACTCCAAGAACTACGACGACGGACTCACCGACTCCTACAAGGACAAGCTCGACGCCGTGATGGCCAAGATCAGCCAGATCTTCGGCATCATCGGGATGATCCTGGGGGTCCTGGCGATCCTGATCCCCGGGGTGGACGTGCTGGTCCTCGCGGGTGTCGTCGCCGGAGCCGTCTCGCTCGTCGCCAACGCCGTGCTCTACCACGACGGCAAGGGGAGCGTCCTGGACGTCGTGCTCGGTGCCCTGGGGCTCGGCCTGGCGGGGCTGGGTGGCCTGGCCTCCGTGATCGGCAAGGGGCTGGCCAACGAGGCCAAGGGCTTCGCCAACCTGTTCGGCCGAGCGCGCCCGAACGTGGCGGGCCAGCCGCTCACGCACAACCCGCCGTTGCTGCAGTTCGGTCCGGACGCGCCGCTCGAGCTGAACCCGATCGGCGGCCCGGCCGGCAGCTCCGTCTTCGTCCAGACCAGGATGGCCCCGCAGGACTTCCCGGTCCCGCAGAACGCCGCCACCGGCTGGACCAACATGTCGGACTGGTTCAACAACCCGGGCACCAACTGGCTGCTGGGCAAGGCCGGTGCGGTCACCCCCGAGTTCGGGTTCTGGCAGTCGGCCGGTATGCAGTTCGGCAAGGCCGGCGAGCTGTGGGGGAGCCTGTTCAGCAACCCGCTGAAGTTCGGCCAGGACTGGGCCGGTGTCGTGGGCGGTTACAGCGGCTTCCGTGACCTGTCGGCCATCCGGGGCGCGATCGGCGACAGCATCTCACCGCTGTGGTTCGTCTGGGGCGGCCTGAACGGCGCCTTCGGCATGGGCGGTCTGATCTACACCGGCGGGCGCCTCCAGGGCTGGATCCCGGCGGTCAACCCGCCCGGAGTGGCCACCTGATGAGTGAGGAGGAGAGGATGAGCGACGAGGACCGGCCGACGCCGGACCGGCTGCCCTGGCACTGGGACTGGGTGCCGCGCGTCGACGCCGGGGAGTCCGTTCACGCGGCGTGGCGCGCGCACCTGGCGGCCCTGTTCGCCGACTGGACCGCCGAGGGACTGGAGGCCGTGCGCGCCGCCTGGGCCGAGCACGTCCGGGCCGCGAGCGCGGGCATCGTGGGACCGGAGCCGCAGTGGCCGGGGGCCGAGTTCCCGCTCACCGCCGACATGGTGGGGCGCGGGGCGGCCGACTGGCTGATGGACCGGGCCCGCCAACTGCCCGCCTGGTCACGACTGGCCTGGGGCGCCGCGTTCGTGGACGGCAGGCCCCGCTGGGCCCCGGTCCCCGTCGTGGTGGAGTTCTGCCGGCCGACGGCCGAGGACCCGAACTACCTGATGGCGCTGGTGGGCGCCGGCGGCCTCGACGGCGACGCCCGGCCACCGGTGGTGGACTACGTGACGACCGCGCTCGGCGACGGGGTGCGGGTCTTCGCCCTGGGCCGGACGCCCGAGGGCGCGGCGTTCGGCCGCGTCGACGCCGCCATGCGCCTGGAGGTGCCGCCGAGCGGCACGGTGGCGGGCGTCGGTTCGGACGTGCTGCTCAGCACACGCGTCTTCGAGATGGGGCTGATGCCGCTGATCGGCACGGGAGTGGAGCAGTTGATGCAGCAACTGGCCGACGAGTGCACCCCCGGCGCGGCGGGCCCGGCCCGCTTCGCCCTGGTCCCCGCCGCAGAGGAGGCGCCCGCGTGATCGACTTCGAACTGATCGTCCCCGACGGCTGGGTGCAGATCCCGACCACCCCGGAGACGGCACGACTGCGCCGCAGGATCATCGAGGAGGTGCTGCGCCACCACCTGCCGGACACACTGCCCCGCGACAAGGCCGGTCCCTGGCGCAGGATGCTGCGCAAGGAGCTCACGGAGGCCACCGACGAGGCCACCCGGCAGGGCGCCCGCTCCGTGCTGTTGCCACTGCGGGAGTTCCGCGGCGTCAAGCTGCCCGGGTCGATGCTGGTGACCGTCGTCGACTCCGGGGACGAGAGCGAGGACTCCGAGCGGCTGCTGGCGTCGATCCTCGGCGACGCCGGAGCCGACGGCTCCTACCGCGAGATCGGCGGGGTGCCGGCGGTCCGGGTCGCCTCGGTGGTCGAGAGCGGCCGGGTCGGCCGCGTTCAGCCGTCCTGGCGGGTCTCCTACTACGTCTCCCACCCGGACGCCCCGGGCGTCTGGGGACTGCTCACCTTCACCGTGCTGACCGACGGGGACGTCGACGCCGAGCCGGTCCAGGCGGTCGTGCTGCTCTTCGACATGATCGTGACGACGCTGCGCTGGGCCGACCGCCCCGACGTCCCGACCGAGGACGAGGTGCTGCTCCAGCTGGGCGATCTGGCCGTGGCGGCTGGAGCGGACGTGAAGAATGCCTGAAGCGGAGGGCGTCATGCTCGGTGCATGACAGTCGTTGCCGCCCCCGTGCCCGGCAGCCCCAGCCGCGTGCGGATCGCCATCACGAGCCCGGACATCCTGGCCCAGATCCGGCAGGCCTTCGCGAGCAGGAACCTGGCGGTGGAGATCGTCAGCCTGCCCTATGTCGAGGTGGCCGTCAGTCCGGCTGCCGGGCCGGGGGCGGGAGGCAGCGCCAGGGTGGCCCCTGCGGCACTGGAGCGGGTGGTGGGCGGTCAGGTCGCCCCGGTGGCCGCCCCCGCACCCCGCCGGCTCTGCGCCGAGTACCGGCTGAGCGTCGTGGGTGCGGGCGTCGATGACGGCCCGCGCCTCGCGACCGAGGCCGCCGTGGACCGACCGCGCCCGGCCGCGGCCCTGCCCCCGGCACGGGACACGGAGCCGGACACCGTCGCGGACGGCGCACGGCGGGTGGCGGAGCTGTCGGAACGTCAGCACGAGGTCATGGCCCTGGTCTCGCGCGGAGCCCGCAACACCGAGATCGCCGAACGGCTGCGGCTCAGCGAGAAGACGGTGAAGAACCACATCAACCGGATCTTCCGGGCGCTGGGCGTCAGTAGCCGGGTCGAGGCGGTGCTGGTGTGGCAACGTCATCGCCCGGCCGCCCGGCCGGTGGTCCCCGCCGCCCGGACAGGCCCTACCCCGCGCGGCGCAGCGGAGCCGCACCGGCCGCAGGCCGGTCGGCGTCCAGGGCCCGCAGGAACTTCCTGACCTCGACGAGCTCTCCTGCGTTCAGCTCCTTCAGGCGGACCATCGCGCGGGTGGCCAGACCACGGGCGGGCCGTCGGCGCGACCCGTCCCGGTGCAGCCGGGCCAGACCGAACAGGGCCAGCGCCTCGTGGTAGCGGTCCCCGCCGGCCTCGCACACCGACAGCGCCTGCCGGAAGCGCCCGAGCGCGCCCTCGTCATGGGCCAGCCCCTGCTCCGCCACCCCCAGGGTGATCAGGATGTCCGCCTCCAGCCGTGGGTCGCCGGCGCGCCGGGCCGCGCGGAGTCCGCCCAGGCCGTGGCGCAACGACTCCTCGAACTCGCCGAGTTCGGCGTGCACCGCGCACAGCACCGCGAGGCAGCCCGCCTCGGACGCCGCCGGTTCCGCGGCACGGTGGGCGAGCTCCAGAGCCTGGCGGGCGTGGTCCAGTGCCGCCTGGTGGTCCTTGGTTTCGCGCAGGGCGGAGGCAAGGGTGCTCAGCAGGCCGGCGCGCAGCCCGGGGTCGCCGAGGGAGTCCGCCAGGCGCAGGCCGCGCTCGAGACCCTGCACCGCTTGACCGTACCGGCCCGACCGGGTCTCGGCCGTGCCCAGACGGTCGAGCAGCAGCACCTGCGCGCGCTGGTTCCCGGTCATCTCCGCGCTGCGCAGGCCGATCCGCAGCGTGTCGACCCACTCCACGGCCTGACCGGCGACGGAGAAGTAGTCGCTGAGCAGGTAGGCGAGCCGCCAGACCTGCTCGTGGCAGCCGAGCCGCTGTGCGGTCAGCAGCAGTGGGTCGACGTTGTCCCGTTCCCGTGCGCACCAGTCGACCAGCGCCTTCCGGTCGGCGAACCGCAGGGGCTCGGGGCCGGTGCCGAGGTCGGCGACGAAGGGGGGCACGCCGTCGGCGCAGCCGTGGTCCGGCGTCAGCGTGCCGACGTACCAACGCAGTACGCGCTCCAGTGCCGCCCGGCGGGACGCGGGCGTCCCGACACCGCGGGACAGTTCCTCGGCGTAGATGCGGGTCAGGTCGTGCATCCGGTAGCCGCCGGCGACGGCCTCCACCAGGTGCTGCGCCGCCAGGCTCCCGAGCGCCGCGGCGGCTGCCGCCGGAGTGACGTCCAGCAGGGCGGCCGCCGTCTGGAGGCGGATCGCCCGCCCGGGGAGGAGTCCGAGCGTGCGAAAGGCGCGGGCCGTCTCGGGGCCGAGCCCCGCGTAGGACCAGGAGAGAATGCCGCGCACGGAGGACAGCTCGTCCTCCGGTAACTGCAGGGTGTCCAGGCGCCGCCGCACGTCCTCGAGTTCGGCGACGAGGTCGGTGATCCGCGACCACGGGCCGGCGGAGGTCACCCGCTCGGAGGCGATACGCAGGGCCAGCGGCAGGTGCCCGCACAGGTCGGCCAGCCGACGGGCCGCCGCGGGTTCGGCGCCGACCCTGGCACCGCCGAACGCGCGGCGGAGCAGGTCCTGCGACTCCTCGGGGGTGAACGGGGAGACGGTGACACGACGGGCCGAGTACCGCACGGCGAGTCCGCTGAGCCGGTTGCGGCTGGTCACCAGGGTGAACGAGGACCCACCGCCCGGCAGCAGGTCCTCGACCTGCTGCGCGGACTCGGCGTTGTCCAGCAGGACGAGCATCCTGCGGTCACGGACGATGCTGCGCCACAGCGAGACCCGGTCCTCCCGGTCGGCGGGGATCACGGCCGCGCCCACGGAGGTGAGCAGGTGGTGCAGCGCGTCGTCGGTCGAGCTGGCGCGGCCACGCGGGCCGAAACCGTGGAGGTTCACGTACACCTGGCCGTCCGGGTAGTCGGGGGCCAGCCGCTCCACGCAGTGCGCCGCCAGCGCGGTCTTGCCGACGCCGCCGACGCCCACGATCATCACGATCCGGGGGCCGGTTCCCCTCCCGGTCACGCTCTCGGCCGACTCGCTCCGGGCGGCGTCCGTCACCTCCTGGACGGCGGCCCGACGGCCGACGAAGACACCTACGCCGTGCGGCAGTTGGGCGGGGCGGACCGGTCCGGCGACGACCGCGTGCGTCACCGGACCCGTGGGGACGAGATACGGAGGCGTGGTGCTGCCCGGCCCCCGGCTGTTCTCGGTCAGGATCGAGGTGTACAGGGCCTGGAGTTCGGCCGACGGGTCGATGCCCAGGTCGTCGGAGAGCAGGGTCCGCAGGCTGTGGTACTGGTTCAGCGCGTCGGCCGTCCGACCGCTGCGGTGCAGCGCCGTGACCAGCAGGGCGCGCAGGTGCTCGTGGTAGGGATGGTCAGGGAGCCGAGCGCGCAACTGGTCGGCCGCCACGGTCGGTCGGCCGAGCTCCAGCAGCAACTCGGCGCGTTCCAGCACCAGTCGGAGCCGAAGGTCGTCCGCCCAGGCGCTGTGCTCGGCGGCGAACGGGCCCGGCAGGCCACCGAGTGCGGAGCCCGGGCGCCAGTGCCCCAGGGCCTCGTCGAGGGCGTCGACGGCCCCGGCCTGGTCCCGTCGCGCGCGGAGCAGCCGGGCCCGGGTCGACAGCCGCTCGACCACGGCGGTGTCGAGGGCCGCAGGGGCGAGGTGCAGCATGTAGCCCGACCCCGAGCTGGTCAGCGGCTCGCCCAGGCCGGCCAGCGCTCGGCGCAGGCCGGAGACGTAGGTGTGCAGGCTTCCGGCTGCCGTGGCGGGTGCGGACTCGCCCCAGACCTGGTCGATCAGGTCGTCCCGGGTGACCGAGCTGTCGGCTCGCAGGGCGAGGACGGCGAAGACCGCGCGCTGCTTCGGCGCGCCGAGGCTGAGCTCGCGCCCGCCGACCCGCGCGCGCAGCGGGCCGAGGGTCTCCACCTGCAGGTGACCGTTCTCCATTCCCGCGTCCCTTCGGGAGGTCGAGTGTGCGTGGTGGGGTGTCACCGTTCCGTGTTCATGGCATGTCTGAGTCAACTGACATGCCACATGTCGATGTCGCCACCCGCGAAGGCCCTGGTCGCTCGGCCCCGAGATCCGGGGTCCGCAGCTCGCGGCCCCGGGCCGACGCGCGGGCGTCCGTCCGGCCCGGGTCAGCTGAGCAGCGTGGCCCGGCTCGGCGGGTCGGCGCCCGGCCGGGCGCAGGTGAGGGCGGCGACGCGGCTCGCGAGAGCCAGGGCCGCAAGGACGGCCGGGCTCGGCCGGTCGGTGCTGGTCGCCTCGTCCAACCGGGCGCGGGCCGAGCCGGCCGGGCCGAGCAGCCCGGCCCGGAGCAGCCCGCTGACGAGTCCGGCCATGAAGGCGTCGCCCGCGCCCACGGTGTCGACGACCTCGGTCGGCACCGCCGGCAAACGGCAGCTCCCGCCCGCCCAGAACGCGACCGCACCCTCGGCGCCGAGGGTGAGCACGACGAGTCGCGGTGCGCCGCGGGCCCAGCGGGCGGCCACCGCCTCCGCCTTCTGACCCGGGAACAGCCAGGCCAGGTCCTCGCTGCTCGCCTTGACCACGTCGGCGGCGGCCACCAGCCGTTCCACCCGCGGCCGTTCCTGCTCCGGTCGCCCCAGCAGGGCGGGCCGCAGGTTCGGGTCGTAGGAGACGGTGACCCTCGCGCGCGCGGCGCCGACGGCCGCCTCCACCCGGGCGGCTCCGGGCGCGAGCGTGGCCGCGATCGAGCCGGTGTGGAGGTGCCCGGCAGCTCCGGTCGCGGCCAGCTCGACCGTCGCGGGCGGCGGCTCCCAGGCGATCTCGAACCGGTAGTCGGCCGAGCCGTCGGCCGCCAGGGTGGCGGTCGCGGTGGAGGTCGCGGCGTCCACGACGGAGCCCTCCGTCAGCGCCACCCCGCTCGCCCGGAGGTGCTCGCGCACGCGCCGCCCGAGGGCGTCGCGCCCCACGCGCGTCGCGAGGCTGACCGGATGGCCGAGCCGGGCCAGTCCGAGTGCGACGTTGGCCGGGCTGCCGCCGGGGGTGGACCGGCTGACTCCGTCGGGGGCGGTCAGGATGTCGGTGAGCGCCTCACCGACGACGAGGACGGGCCCGTCCATGCCGTTCTCCTCGGGGTTCAGGGGGTGACCAGGATCTTGCGGCCCTTGCCTGCCCGGAACTGCTCCAGCGCCGCCGGGTACTCGGTCAGCGGCAGGCGGTCGCTGACGAAGACGGCCGGGTCGAGCACGCCGGTCGCGAAGAGGTCGGCGGCGCGTTCGAAGCTGTGGAGCACCGCCATCGAGCCGGTGATGGTGATCTCCTGGTTGTAGATCCGGTACGGCTCGATGGTCGCGCGGGCGGCGTAGTCGGCCACACCGAACTGCAGGTACGTGCCGCCCCGGCCGACCCGGCCGAGCGCGTCCTGGATGGCGCGTTCGTTCCCGGTCGCGTCGACGACCACGTCCCAGCCGCGCGGCCGTACGATCTCCTCCGCCGAGGTGACGGCGTGGTCGACGCCCAACAACCGGGCGGTGTCCAGTCGTTCGGTGTTGATGTCGACGATGTCGACCGCCGCCGCACCGGTGCGCTTGGCCAGCTCCAGCATCATCAGGCCCATCGTGCCGGACCCGTAGATCAGCACGCTGCCACCCATCCGGCTGTTCAGCACGTCGTAGCCGCGCACCGCGCAGGAGAGCGGCTCGATCAGCGGCGCGTCCTCGGTGCGGACGTGCTCGGGCAGCCGGACGCAGTTGGCCGCCGGGGCGACGGCGTACTCCGCGGCGCCGCCCGGGTGGGTGACCCCGATCGCCGCGTAGCGCTCGCAGAGGTTGTCCCGCCCGAGCCGGCAGTAGTGGCACTCGTGGCAGTAGAGCGAGGGGTCGACCGCGACCCGGTCGCCGAGGGCGAGGCCGCGGACGCCGGCGCCGAGCGCGACCACCTCGCCGGCGAACTCGTGGCCCGGCACGATCGGCAGGGTGGGCGCGAACTCGCCCTGCAGGATGTGCAGATCGGTCCCGCACAGCCCGCACGCGACCACTTTGACCACCACCTCCCCGCGGCCGGGGGCCGGGTCGTCGACGGTCTCGACGCCGACCACGCCCGGTGAGCTGATGACGGCTGCTTTCACTTGACCGCTCCCAGGGAGAGGCCCTGGACGAGTTTGTCCTGGGCGGCGAAACCGGCGAGGAGGACCGGTACGGAGATGCAGACGGCGGCGGCGCACACCTTGGCCAGGAAGAGGCCCTGGCTGGTGACGAAGCTGGTGAGGAAGACGGGCGCGGTGCCTGCGACGACACCGGTCAGCACCCGGGCGAAGAGCAGCTCGTTCCAGCTGAAGATGAAGGAGATCAGCGCCGTGGCGGCGATGCCGGGGGCCGCGACCGGGGCCACGATCCGCCGGAGCGTGGTCAGCAGGCCGGCGCCGTCGATCGAGGCGGCCTCCAGGATCTCGCGTGGTACCTCGGCGAGGAAGGACCGCATCATCCACACCGCGATCGGCAGGTTCATCGAGGTGTAGAGGATGACCAGCAGCCAGATGTTGTCCAGCAGGCCGGTGTTCTGCGCGATCAGGTACACCGGCAGCAGTCCCGCCACCACCGGCAGCATCTTGGTCGACAGGAAGAAGAACATCGCGTCGGACCACTTGCGCACCGGCTTGATCGACAGTGCGTAGGCCGCCGGGATCGACAGGGCCAGCACCAGCAGCGTCGAGGCGACGCTCGCCGTCAGCGAGTTGATCAGCGGCGGCCAGGGGCTGACCCCGGTGTCGGAGCCGAAGAACTCCCGGTAGCCCTGCAGGGTCAGCCCGACGCCGAGGCTCGGCGGGTTGGTCGCCGCGTGCGTCTCGCTGTGCAGCGAGGTCAGCACCATCCAGGCGAAGGGCAGGAAGAACACCAGCCCGCAGAGCCAGGCCAGCAGGCCCAGGACGCGGCCGTTGCGACGGGCGGCCGAGGTGATCACGATTCCTCCCGGAGCAGGGACGAGACGCTCCGCAGGGCGAAGGTGGCCAGCACGATCGAGCAGACCACCACGACGACGCCCTCGGCGGACGCCTGGCCGTAGTCGTGGCCCTCGTAGAAGGTCTCGTAGACGGTGTACGGCAGGTTGGCGGTGCCCAGACTGCCGGAGGTCAGGGTGAAGACGGCGTCGAAGTTCTGCACCACGTAGACGCTGCCGAGCAGCGCGGCGAGCTCCAGGTAGCGGCGCAGGTGCGGGAAGGTGAGGTACCGGAACACCTGCCAGGTGCTCGCCCCGTCCACACGGGCCGCCTCCACGACGTCCATCGGCCGGCTCTGGAGTCCGGCGAGCAGGATCAGCATCATGAACGGCGTCCACTGCCACACCAGTGACGCCTCGACGGACATCAGCGGCAGGCTCGACATCCAGTCCGGCTGCGGCGGGTGGCTGCTGCCGAAGAGGCTCCAGATCCAGGTCAGCGACCCGTTGACGAGCCCGTAGGAGGCGTTGTAGATCGCGTGCTTCCACAGCAGCGCGGACGCCACCGGCACCACCAGGAACGGGGCGATCAGCATCGTGCGCACCACGCCCCGGCCGCGGAACGGCCGGTCCAGCAACAGGGCCAGGCCCAGCCCCAGCACCAGGCTCACCAGGACGACCGAGGCGGTCAGCACCACGGTGGTCACGATGGCCGAGCGCAGCGCCGGATCGGTGAACGCGGCGCGGTAGTTGGCCAGCCCGGCGAAGCCGCGGTCGCCGGGCTCCAGGGCGTTCCATCGCATGAACGAGATCACCAGCGTGCCCACGAACGGCAGTTGGGTGACCACGATCATGAAGACCAGGGCCGGGAGCAGCGGGGCCCTGCGGGCCCAGGCACCCCTGGACCGTCTCGTCGTCGGTGGCGCTCCGCGCCGCGTGGTGGCGCGGGCCCTGCCGCGCCGGGGGATCGAAACTGTGCTCACGGGACTCTCTCCGCTTCTGTCTCAGCGCCCTGTGGGACGGCCCCGGGGCCAGGGTCTGCTCGGAGCAGGCCTGCTCGGAACAGGTCTGCTCGGGCCGGCCGGTGGGCCGGGGCCGTCCGTAGGCGCCGCGGACACTGCCAGGGGCCGTCAGGAGTGCTGGTACTTGGCGGCGACCTTCTGGGCGAGGCCCTGGCTGTTCCGCAGTGCCTGCTCGACGGTGATCTGTCCGGCCACGGCGGCGTTGATCTGCTGCGAGACCTGGGTTCCGAGGTCGGTGAACTCCGGGATGCCGACGAACTGGATGCCCGGAGCCGGCCGCGGCTGGACGCCGGGGTTGTCCGGGTCGGCGGAGTTCAACGCGGTCTCGGTCTGCTGGGCGAAGGCCGAGGCTGCGGAGAGGTACTGCGGGTCGGTGTACGTCGAGGCGCGCTTCGCGGCCGGAACCCGCGACCAGCCCAGGGTGGTTCCGACCAGCTGCTCGTACTGCTTGCTGGACGCCCACGAGATGAACTTCCAGGCGTCGGACTGGTTCCGGCTGGCCTTCTGGACACCCCAGGCCCAGGTGTAGAGCCAGCCGGAGCTCTTGGTCTGGTCCACCGGGGCCGGCACGAATCCGACCTTGCCGGCGACCGGCGAGTCCGAGGCCTCCAGCAGGCCCGCCGCCGAGGTCGCGTCGTACCACATGGCGACCTTGCTCTGTTGCATGTCGTTGAGGCACTCGGCGAATCCGGCCTGCGCCGCTCCTGCCTCGCCGTGGGAGCGGACCAGGTTGACGTAGAAGTTCGTCGCCTTGGTGAAGGCGGGGCTGGTGAGCTGCGCGTTCCAGTCCTTGTCGAACCAGGTGCCGCCCATGGTGTTGACCACCGTGGTCAGCGGCGCCAGCATCTCGCCCCAACCCACCTGTCCCCGCAGGCATATCCCCTTCATGCCGGGCTGCGCCCCGTCCGCCTTGGCCGCGAGGTCGGCGACCTGGTTCCAGGTCGGGTTGGCGGGCATGGTCAGGCCCTTGGCCGCGAAGACGTCCTTGCGGTACATCAGGAACGACGACTCGCCGTAGAACGGCTCGGCGTAGACCTGGCCGTTCACCGTGAGGGACTTCCTGATGTTGGGCAGGATGTCGTTCTGGTCGAAGGCGGTGTCCGATGCCGCCTCGGAGGTCAGCGGGGCGAGCCAGCCGTTCTTGGCGTAGATCGGCGTCTCGTAGTTGCTGATGGACGCCACGTCGTACTGCCCAGCCTGGCTGGAGAAGTCCTGGGTGATCTTGTCGCGGACGTCGTTCTCCGGCAGCACGGTGAAGTTCACCTTGATGCCCGTGGACTTGGTGAAGTTGTCCGCGGTGAGCTTCTGCAGGTCCACCATCTGGGGGTTGTTGACCATCAGCACGTTGATGGAGTGGGCGCCGCCGCCACCTCCGCCGGCGCCGCCCGCGCCGCTGCAGGCGGCCAGGAGGGAACCGCAGAGGACCGCGGTGCCGGTGATGAGGACGCGGCGCCCGCGGGGCCGTCTGTCGGTCCGGCTGCTGTTCGTCATGAGGGTCCTTCCCTTGCGGCTCGCCGGTCCGGGAGGGGACCGGGGGTGGGGGCGCGGATCACATGTGAGCGGTGGTGCGGGCAGGTCGAGTCGACCGCACGGCGTGGCCGTCCGGGCAACCTCGGTGGACGTGGAGAGCGGTCGGTCAGGCCCGGATCATGTGCAGGCCCATCCGTGCGTAGCGGCCGGCCTCACCGCTGGACAGCCCGGTGTCGGTGACGATCGCCTCGAAGTCGGAGACCTCGGCGAAGCGGCAGAAGCTGCTCGCGCCGAACTTGCCGTGGTGTCCGATGAAGATCCGTCTTCGGGACACCTCCAGCGCCTTGGCCTTGACGTCCGCCACGACCGGGTCGGGAGTGGTCAGGCCGTGTTCCCGGGAGATCCCGTTCGCGCCCAGGAAGGCCAGGTCGATCACGAAGCCGGAGAGCATCGCGCAGGCCCAGGAGCCCACGGTCGCCAGGGTCCGGGCGCGGACCCGGCCGCCCAGCAGCAGCACGGTCGTGTTGGCGGAGTCGGCGATCGCGGCGGCCGTGGACAGCGACGCGGTCACCACCGTCAACGGCCGGTCCGTCGGCAGCATGGCGGCCAGGAGCTGGGGCGTGTACCCCTCGTCCACGAAGACGGTCTCCGCCCCGCCGAGCAGCTTGACCGCCTCGGCGGCGATCCGGCGCTTCGCGTCGACGTGGAGCGTCACCCGCTGTGCCAGGCCGGTCTCGAAACCGGCGCTCTCCACCGGGTAGGCGCCACCGTGCGTCCGCCGTACGTGCCCCTGGCGCTCCAACTCGCCGAGGTCCCTGCGGATCGTCTCGGGGGCGACACCCAGGTCGCTCGCGGCGGCGTTCACCACCACGCGGCCCTCCTGCCGGGCGAGGGCCAGGAGCCGCCTCTGCCGTTCCTCCGCCCTCATCCCACCCCGCCTCTCTGCTCTGCCCGTTCGGGCAGTCGGTGCCCGAATCCGCCCGTGTGAGATTTATACAGCCGCTCGCGGACCGTGTGCCCCGCCGTGTCGCGCCTATGCCTGCCCGAATCCTGCCCGTTTCCGGATGTGATCAGCGCAGCTCGCAGGCGTCACTGCTGGTTGGCAATGGACCGTCAAATGCCCGATTCGACATCCGGCTTGCCCGATTCACCGAAAGCGGGCCGAGGTCCGCGACCGCGGTGCGCAGTTGGTCGAGGGTGGCGCGGGTGAGGTCTGCGAGCTCGCCCGGGTCTTCGTCACGAGCGGGATCTGCCCACCGGGTGCAGCCGAGCAGGTAGGTCTGGGGTCCGCCGACGGCCTCCATGGAGCCCCAGAAGTCCGTGGTGGTGCCCTGGTAGGCGAAGTCCTTCACCTGGCCGGCGAGCTTCCCGCTGCGGATCCGGTACGCCCGTTGTCCCGTGAACTGGAAGTTTTAGCGCTGCACGTCGATCGACCAGGAGCGGTCGCCGATGGAGGGGCCGTCCTCGACGCCCGCGATCAGCCCGGCCGTGCCCTGGCCGTCGACGGCCAACGGGACAGTTCACGCACGCTGGAGCTTGTCGCAGGCCGGGTCAGTTGCCCGGATGGCTGGCCGCCCAGCCGTGTTCGAGCAGCGCGAAGGCCTCGTCGGCGGCTCGGCGCGGATCGGCGTGCCGCAGGACGAGGCTGCGGGCCTCAAGGGCGAAACGGGCCAGGGCGGCGCAGCTGACGTCGTCGTCGGGCGCACCCACGGTCTCGGCGATGGCCTTCGCCAGGGCTGCTTCGTGGCGCGTCCACATGCGGTGGGCGTAGTCGCGCAGCGCGGGGGTTTCCTCTACCAGGCGGGTGAAGTCGGCGAACCGCGGGTCCGTGGCATGGATGGCTAGCTGGGCCTGCTTCAGGAGGAGGTGCTCGCGCAGCGCCTGGGGGATCGATCGGCCCGGGGGGCGTTCGCGCACGGCGGCGACGAGTTCTGCTTCCAGGTCGTCGTCCTGGTCGAAGACCAGGGCTTCCTTGCCGGAGAAGTGTTTGAACAGGGTGGTCACCGAGACGTCGGCGGCGTCGGCGACGTCCTTGACGCCGACCTGGTCGTAGCCGCGGTCGAGGAAGAGCTCGAGTGCGGCGTCGGCCAGGGACTGGCGGGTCTGGGCCTTCTTGCGCTCGCGGCGCCCGGTTGGTTCGGTCACTCGCACACCGTACCTCGAAGTGCACTCGCTACAAAAGCGTAGTCATTGCACTTATTGGGCGAGTGTGCTTTCTTGGTGCTGCCGGGTCTCCCGGCGGCTCACTCACCACCCGAGGGACAGTCCCATGAACTCTGCCCGTGATCCCCGCATCGCGATTGTCGGCGCCGGCCTCGGCGGCCTCACCTGCGCCCGGGTCCTGCAACGACACGGCCGCTCCGTCACCGTCTTCGAGCGCGAGGCATCCGCCGACGCCCGGCCGCAGGGCGGCTCCCTCGACATGCATTCCGACACCGGCCAGGCCGCCCTGCGCTCGGCGGGGCTCCTCGACGGGTTCCGCGCCCTCGCGCGCCCGGAAGGAGATGAGTGGCGCGTGCTCGACTTCGCCACCGGCGCCCTCCTGGCGCAGCAGGGGCCGACTCCCGACGGTGGCCGGCCGGAGATCGACCGGGGCCAGCTGCGCGGCCTGCTCCTGGACTCGCTCACCGACGGCACGGTGCGGTGGGACCGTGCCGTCACCGGCGTCACCCCGCTGACGGACGGCACCTGCCGGCTGCTCTTCGGCGACGGCGCCGCCGAGGACTTCGACCTGGTGGTCGGCGCGGACGGCGCCTGGTCCCGCGTGCGCCCGGCGCTGTCGCCGGCCGTACCCCACTACACCGGCGTCACCTTCGTCGAGGTCGGATTCGATGACTGCGACTCCCGCCACCCCGACCTCGCGCGGCTGGTCGGCAACGGATCGATGCTGGCGAAGGGCGCCGGCAGGACCCTGGTCGCCCAGCGCAACAGCAACGGCCACATCCGCGCGTACATCGCGCTCCGCGCACCCAGGGACTGGCATGAGGCCGCCGGCATCGACCCTGGCGACCAGCGGGCTGTGCGGACGCACCTGTTGAGGGTGTTCGACGACTGGGACGAGAGCCTGCGCTCCATACTGCGGGGCGGCGACCACGGGTTCATCCACCGGTCCCTGTTCGTCCTGCCCGCCCCGCACACCTGGGAACACGTTCCCGGCGTCACGCTGCTCGGCGATGCCGCGCACCTGATGCCCCCGGTAGGGCTGGGCGCCAATCTCGCCATGCTCGACGGCGCCGATCTCGCCCAAGCACTGGTCACGGAGTCCAGCGTCGACGACGCCGTCCGCGCCTACGAGAGCATCATGCTGCCGCGCTCGATGGAGGCCGCGACGGGCAGCGCGAAGGGGCTCGACAACCTCGTTCCCGCGAAAACTTCCTGAACCGCGGCCGGACGACGCCGACTACGACGACGCTCCGCTCAAGGTCAGTGCGGTGCGCGCGAGTCCGCGCAGCCAGGCGTGCGCGTGGTCGGTGTCGTAGCGCTGATGCCACGACAGGTACACGGGTGCCGCAGGCAGTTCGAGTGGGAGGGGGAGCACGACCAGGCCGAGGTCGGTGACCGCGCGGCGGGTGGTGGCTTCGGGCACGCAGACCAGCAGATCGGAGTCGCGCGCGAACTCCAGTGCGGCCGCTTCCGTGGGCGCGGTCGCCACCACGCGGCGGGTCAGGCCGAGCCGCGCGAGGGCGTCGTCGAGGGCGTTGCTGAGGTTGCCTCGTCGCGAGACGGTGACGTGCTCGGCGGCGGCGAACCGCTGTGTCGTGACCGTCCTGACGCGGGTGAGGGGGTGCCCCTGCCTCACCACGACGACCAGGTCGGTCTCACCCACGCTCTCGGCACGGATGTCCGGTGCGCCGGGACGGTTGGCGTTCGCCTCGAGATCGACCTGGCCGCGCTGCAACTCGGGGGTGTCGGCACTTGATTCGGCGACGAAGCGCAGACGCACACACGGCGCCTGTGCGCGTACCGCCGCGAGCAGCGCGGGCCCGCTCAGAGCGACCAGCGAGTCGTGCCAGCGGAGGGTGAAGGTGCGCTCCAGAGTTGCCAGGTCCAGCTCGTGGCTCGGTGCCAGCACCCCCTGGACCTGATGCAGCAGCTCGTGCACCTGTGCGCGTACGGCGATCGCATACGGCGTCGGTGTCATCGTGCGGCCGGTGCGCACCAGGATCTGGTCCCCGGTCGTGCGCCGGATCCGGCCCAGGCTCCGGCTCATCGCGGGGGCGGTGACGTGCAGGCGTGCGGCCGCCCCGGTCACGCTGCCCTCCTCCAGCAGCGCGTCGAGCGCCGCCAGCAGGTTCAAGTCCAATTGCATGAGAGTAATCCTAGCCGTGCTTCACATGCATTTGAAGTCAATCAATGGGCTGTATACCGTCGAGACCAGAGCGCCGAACAGAACGAACAGTTCGCCCGACCAGCCTCATCACCTCTTATTCACAGGGGAGTTCACCATGTCCGCAACGCTTCCGACCACTGACGTCGCCACCTTGGACACCGACCTGCTCGCTCGGACCGCGATCGCCGTGCGCGCGGCCGGGTCAGCGCTGCGCGAGCGCTTCGGCGACGTGGTCCGCTACCGGACCCGCGACGACCTGATGCGCGCGCTCGCCGCCAACGACGACACCGCCCTGGCCATCCTGCGCCCGGCCCTCACCCTCCTGCGCCCGCAGGCCGGGTGGGTGGAGGACGAGCTGGACGGCGGGGCGCTGCCGCCCGGCGAATGGTGGGTCGTTGATCCGGCCGAAGGCAACGTCAACCACCTGCACGCGCTGCCGGAGTGGGCGGTCACCGCCACCCTCGTGCGCGACAACCAGCCGGTCCTCACCGTGGTCCACCTGCCGCTGACCGGCGAGACCTACACCGCGCTCACCGGCGCGGGCGCCCACCTCGACGGCCGGCCGCTGCACGTCTCCCCGACCGCGGACCTCGGCCTGGGCATCGTGGCCACCAGCCAGGCCCGGCCGGACGAGGACGAGAAGGTCGTGCGGCGCGTCGGGTCCTCGATCACCGCGATGCTCGTCGACGCGCTCGTCGTGCGCACCGCCGTGCCCGCGACGCTGCACCTGGTGAACGTGGCCGCCGGCCGGATCGACGCCTTCTGGCAGTTCGCCGGCGCCCGCGCGGACCTGCTGCCCGGGGCGCTGCTCGTCACCGAGGCCGGCGGACAGATCTCCGACGCCCAGGGCCGCCCCTGGACCCCGCAGAGCGACAGCCTCCTGGCCGCCGCGCCCGGCATCCACGCCCAGGCCGTCGCCACGCTCTCCCGCTGACCGGACAGCACAACCCGCACCCACGAAAAGGATCACACCGTCATGACCACGATCGCAGTTCTCGGAAACGGCCGCGTCGGCGGCAACCTGGCCACAGCCCTCACCCGGGCCGGGCATCAGGTGACCGTGGCGGACCGCACGCCGGGCGCCGCCGGCGACGCGGCCCGGACAGCCGAGGTCGTCATCAACGCCACGCCGGGCGCCGGCTCGCTGGACCGGCTCGCCGCCCTGCGCGCCGAACTGCAGGGCAAGATCCTCGTCGACGTCTCGAACGCGACCACCGACGGACCGGACGGACTGCCCGCCGACCTGCTCTACCCCGGCTCCAGCCTCGCCGAGCAACTCCAGGAGGCGCTGCCGGAAACACGCGTCGTCAAGACACTGAACACCATGCTCTTCCCGGTGATGACCGCACCGGACATCCTCGCCCAGCCACCGACCGCGTTCCTGTCCGGCGAGGACCCGCAGGCCAAGCAGACCGTCCGCGAACTGCTCACCGACCTCGGCTGGCGCACGGAGTGGATCGCCGACCTCGGCGGGATCCAGACCGCCCGCGCCACAGAAGCCGCGATCCTCTTCGTCCCGCACGTCATCCGGTCCAGCGGATTCACACCCTTCGCGATCTCGATCGCCCGCTGACCCGCACCCACCGCACCACCCCCGGTGCCGGCTCGGGTCGCCGCCGCGACACGGAGCCAGGGCCATGCCCTGTGGGGGCTGCTGGCCTACCTGCTCAACGGCACTCCAGGCCTGGCACGCCGTCACCGGTGGCGGTGCCCAGGGCCGGTACGGCCGAGGGATTCGAACCCCTCCCGGGGATCAGGCCGCGACCAGCTCGTGCTCGCGGTCCGGCGTCTTGACCTTGGGCTTCCTGTTCGGCATTGAGAGCCGAAAGACCTTGTGCCACGCGGAGAACACCTGCTTGGGCAGTGGCCCGGTGACGTACTCCAGCTCGTACTTCTCGAAGAGCGCGCGCACCTTCACCGCGACCTCGGCGTACCGGTTGCTCGGCAGGTCCGGGAACAGGTGGTGCTCGATCTGGTGCGACAGGTTGCCGGTCATGAAGTGCATGGCCTTGCTGCCGCTGATGTTCGCCGAGCCCATCATCTGGCGCAGGTACCACTGGCCGCGCGTCTCGCCCTTGATCGACCGGCGCTCGAAGACCTGTACGCCCTCGGGGAAGTGCCCGCACATGATCACCGAGTGGGTCCAGATGTTGCGGACCAGGTTCGCGGTGAACGTCGCGCCGAGCGTGGTGAGGAACGACGGGCCCGACAGCAGCGGGTGGATCACGTAGTCCTTGAGCACCTGCTTGCGGATCTTGCGGCCCACGGCCCTGACCCGCGTGCGGAACTCCGGGTCCTTGCGGCGGCGCTTGTGCAGGTTCTTACCGAGCTCCAGGTCGTACGCTGCGATGCCGTACTCGAAGAAGCAGGCGTTGAGGAAGTTCCACAGCGGCTGGCCGAGGTGGAACGGGTGCCACTTCTGGTCCTCGTCGACGCGCATGATGCCGTAACCGAGGTCGTTGTCCTTGCCGATGACGTTGGTGTACGTGTGGTGCAGCTCGTTGTGCGAGTGCTTCCACTGATCGGACGGCGAGACGTGATCCCACTCCCAGGTGGTGGAGTGGATCTTCGGGTCCCGCATCCAGTCCCACTGCCCGTGCAGGACGTTGTGGCCGATCTCCATGTTGTCCATGATCTTCGCCACGGACAGGCCGGCGGTGCCGAGCAGCCAAGCGGGCGGGAAGATCGAGAACAGCAGCACGCCCCTGCTGGCCAGTTCGAGCTTGCGCTGCGCCGAGATGACCTTGCGGATGTAGGCGGCGTCCTTCTCGCCGCGGTCGGCGAGCACGTCGTCGCGGATCGCGTCGAGCTCGCGGCCGAGCTCCTCGATCTGCTCCGCGGTCAGGTGGGCGGTGGGGTCGATGGCGGTCAAGGCGCTTCTACCGTTCGATGTCGCAGGGGCCCGCCGCGGCGGACACGCAGGTCTGGATGAGGACGCCCGGCTCGGCCTCGGTGATCTCGCCGGTGCGCAGGTCGCGGACGGCGCCCGCCTTGAGCGGCGTGACGCAGCCGAAGCAGATGCCCATGCGGCACCCGGAGGGCATGAGCACGCCGGCCCCCTCGCCGATGTCCAGCAACGGCGTGGCGCCGTCCGCGTCGACGGTCCTGCCGGTGGCGCTGAAGGTGACCTCGCCGCCTTCGCCGGCGACGACGACGCTGGGGCGGAAGCGTTCGGTGTGGAGGCGCTCTCGGACGCCGTGCCCGGTCCAGTGCGCTTCGGCGGCGTCGAGCAGGCCCGCGGGCCCGCAGGCCCAGGTCTCGCGCTCGGCCCAGTCGGGCACGAGTTCGCCGAGACGGGCGATGTCGAGCCTGCCGTCGGCGTCGGTGTGCACTTCGGTGAGACGCAGCTTCTTGTTCGCGACCAGATCGTGCAGTTCCTTGCGGAAGATCACGTCCTGCGGCCGTGGCGCGCAGTGGACCATGACGGCGTCGTCGAACTCGTTGTCGCGCAGCATGCCCATCACGGGAGTGATGCCGCTGCCGGCCGTCAGGTAGAGCACCTTGGCGGGGTTGGCCTGCGGAAGCACGAAGCCACCGGCCGGCTGCTCGAGCTGGACCAGCGTGCCCGGCGTCGCCCTGCGGACCAGGTGGTTGCTGACCTTCCCACCCGGGATCGCCTTCACGGTGACCGTGACGCGGCCGTCCCGGCGGTCTGTCGGCGACGTGATGGAGTAGGCCCGCCACAGGCGCCTGCCATCGACGTCGACCCCGATCCGCAGGTACTGACCGGGCGTGTGGCCGCGCCAGCCCCGTCCGGGCCTGATCACGACGGTCGCTGCGTCACCCGTCTCGGGGTACACGGCCTCGATGCGTCCACGAAGGTCAGCGCCCGCACGCAGCGGGCTGACCAGGTCGAGGTAGTCCGACGGCAGCAGTGGCGTCGTGACCATCTCCAGCAGTTTCCGCGCCCCGCTGCGAAGGGCTGCACTCGTCATGACTCCAGCTTGCTGCGCCCCAGGGCGTAGAGTCCTGACCGCAGGATGTAAATCTGGGCGACTGAATTGTTCGCAGGGAACAAAAACGTGAGCCATGCCATTCGGAGGGCCAGCGAACTGGCCTTGGACGAGACGACGGTCACCGCACTGCGGGCCGGGCTGAAGACCACCGCCGACGAGGTCGTCCAGGCGATCATCGACGAGGTCCCTTCCTACGCCAACGCCCTTTCGGGCCGCATGGGCGGCACCATCCGCCGAGCCGTCCGGACCGCACTGGGGCACTATCTGGACCTCGCGAGCGGGAACGTCACCAGCGGCGACGCCGGTGAGGCGGCCTACGAGCTGGGCCGTGGCGAGGTGCGCGACGGCCGATCGATGGACGCTCTGCTCAGCGCCTACCGCGTCGGCGCCCGCGTGGCCTGGCGCTGCCTGGCAGCGGGTGCCGTGCCCGCAGGTCTGCCCGCCGCCGAGGTCGCCAAGTTCGCCGAGCTGACCTTCGCCTACATCGACGAGCTCTCCGCTGCGAGCGCCGCGGGCCACGCCGACGAACTGGTCGCCCGGGGCAGGGCCCACGAGCGCCACCTGGAACAGCTGGCCCGCGACCTCCTCGCCGGCGCGAGCCCGGACGTGCTGCTGGCCACTGTTCAACGGGCCGGGTGGCAGCCCCCGGTTTCGCTGACCGCGGTCCTGCTGCCCGCCGCCCAGGCCCGGCCTGCCTACCGCGTGCTCGACCCGGGCACTCTCGTCCTGGACGATCTTCCGGACGCCGCCGGTGTGCTGCTCGTCCCCGATGCCGACCGATCGCACCTCCTGCGGCAGCTGGCCGACCGCACCGCCGTGGTCGGCCCGGCCCGGCCATGGACTCGTGCGTCCGCCTCGTACGCACGAGCCGTACGCGCGCGCACCCTCTCCTCCGACATCCGCGACACGGAGGACCACCTGCCCGAGCTGGTGCTGAGCGCCGACGCGGAGGCGTTCGCAGACCTGCGTGCCCGGGCCCTCGCACCGTTGCGGACCTTGCCTGCCGCGACCGCGCGGCGCCTTGAGGAGACGCTGCGGGCGTGGCTGCTGCACCAGGGCAGGCGGGACGAGGTGGCGGCGGCACTGTTCGTCCATCCCCAGACCGTCCGGTACCGGATGGCACAGCTGCGGGAGTTGTTTCCCGATCTCGGGTCGCCGCAACGGGTCCTCGAGCTGACGCTGGCCGTCGGTCTTCGGCCGGACTGACTTCTCGTCGCGGGAGTGTGGGTCGGGTCGGAGCGCGCGGGGGCCCGGGACCGACGAACAAGGTCCGGGCCCGATCGGACCCCAGAGTGCTGGCCGCGCCGTCAGCGGAAAGCCGGCACCGTGGCGGGCAGGCCCATCAGCACCGCGCCCGCAGCGTCGTACATCATCGGACTGAGGAACGCGTGCGACTGTGGCACGAGGGCATCGCCGAGCAGTTCCTGCAGGGGGTGGCCGGTGAAGATCGGCGCGGTGCCGGACAGGCCGACCACCTTCGCGACCACCTCGGCGGAAGTGCGGGCGAGATGGGCCGCGGAGAGTCGCAGGTGGGCGTTGAGGTCGTCCCGCACGGCCGCCCCGTCGGTCACGCTGTCCCACGCCTCCTCCGCGGCCTCGAAGAAGTAGGCGCGCGCGGATCGCAGCATCGCCTCAGCCTCGGCGACGCCCGCGCGGTAGTACGCCCGGTCGGCGAGCCGGGGTGCAGCGGTGATCCCAACCCGCCCGGCACCGGTCTCCTCGGCGAAGTCGAGCGCGGCCCGTGCGACACCGGCGGAGACGACGGACAGGGCCTGGGCCGCGTAGGCGATCGCGGGGTAGCGGTAGACCGGCTCGTCGATGGTCGGCGTGCCGCCCCTGATGAAGGTGCGCCGCTCCAGCACCGGCACCTCGTCGAGGACCAGATCGAAGGAGCCTGTCGCCCTCATGCCGATGACGTCCCAGTCCTCCACGATCGTGACGTCCGCGGGACGCACCACCACCCCCCGCGGTTTGCCGTTTGTCGAGTCGTCGCCGGGGATGCCGACACAGAGCACCTCGGCGGCCTTACAGCCGCTGCCGAACTTCCACCGTCCGCTGACGGAGAAGCCGTCGGTCGTCCGGCGGGCCTCCTGTACGGGATAGAGCGCGCCGGCGAAGACGACGTCCGGGCCGTCAGCGTAGATCTCCTCGAGCGACTCCAGCGGCAGTGACCCGAGGTAGGTGGTCTGGCAGCCGAAGGCGGCAACCCAGCCGGCCGACCCGTCGACCGTGGAGATCCGCTCGACCAGGCGCAGGAAGTCGGCAGGCCGCATCGGGTCGCCACCGAAGCGCAGCGGCGTCGCTGCCCGGTAGACGCCGATCTCCTTCAGCCGGGCGACGAAGTCGGCCGACACGAACCGCTGCTCGTGGAACTCGGCTCGGCGCCGCCGCAGTTCCTCGAGGACGTCGTCGACGGTGGTCCTGGCTTGGGTCATCGGTGAGCTCCCCGGTCGTCGGCAGTTCTTCGACCATAGAAGGTGAGCGGCCGCGACGAGATCGCCACTCCGCGAAAGGGGAGCAGACTCCGGGGCGGCTTGGTCGAGGCCGGCGTGACGGTGAGCCCCGCCCGGCGCCCACTGGGCGCCGGGCCTCAGGCGATGATCACGTGCCCTTTCTTGCGGTCCCTTTGCGCCCTCATCGACCTCGCAGGACACGCGCGGGGGCTGTTGTGGCGCGAGTTGCCCTCATGCCCGCCATCGACCCAGGCGCCTGCACCGGCGCCCAGGACTGCGACAGCGGCTCGGCGTGCCCGGTGGGCGGTGGTCACGTTTGCGCGTGGAGGCGGTAGGTTGCCCGCGCTTCCGCTCGGAAGGTGAGTGTGCCTCGCTCGGCACACCCGTCCAGGCTCAGGCCGAGTGGCTCTCCGCTGTCGCTCACGACGGTGATGCCCTTCGCGTCGCCCGGCAGCAGCACGCGCAGCTCGACCGGGCGTGCGCAGTGCAGCCGGGCCCGCTCCAGCCGGCCGTCGCGCCAGCTCAGGTCGACGGTGACGCCGCCCCGCGCCCGCAGGCCGGTGACGTGGCCCGAGGGCCAGGCGGACGGCAGAGCCGGGAGCAGGCGCAGCACGCCGTTGTGGCTCTGGAGCAGCATCTCGGCGATCGCTGCGGTCGCGCCGAAGTTGGCGTCGATCTGGAAGATCCGCGGCGGGTGGAGCCCGAGGAGGTTGGGCGCGCTGAAGTGCGTCTGCAACCGCCTGACGTGCCGGTGTGCGAGCTCCGCGTCGCCCAGGCGGGCGGCGAGGGCGGTGACCCAGGCGGTGGTCCAGCCGGTCTGGGCGGCGTCGTGGTCGAGGCGGCGCCGCAGCGAGCGGCGGGCCGGGGTGACGAGGTCGGGCGCCGTGACGGGGTCGACGGCGCCGCCGGGGAAGAGGCCGTAGAGGAGGGACAGGTGCCGGTGGCCGGGGTCCTCCTCGGGGAGGTCCTCCCACCACTCCAGCAGGCGCCCGTCCTCCCGGCTGGTCACGGGGGGTCGCAGGCGCGTCCGCGCCTGGTCGCAAGCGGCGGCGAAGTCCGCGTCGACGCCCAGGGTGCGGGCGGCGGTCGCGGTGTTGGCCAGCAGCTCGGTGGCGAGCCAGTAGTCCAGCGTCGTCTGCGCGGAGACGGCGGCGAGGCTCCCGTCCGGGAGGCGGAAGTGGTGCTCCGGTGAGGTCGAGGGGCAGGTGACGAGGTGGCCGTCGCCGTCCGGGGTGAGGAAGTCGAGCAGGAACGTGGCGGCGCCGCGCATCAGCGGGTAGGCGCGTTCGGCGAGGTACGAGGCGTCCCCGCCGAACAGGAACCGCTCCCAGAGGTGGGCGCAGAGCCAGACGCCCGCCATCGGCCAGCTGGCCCAACTCGGGGAGCCCGCGACCGGATTGGTCACCCGCCACACGTCGAGGTTGTGATGGGTCGTCCAGCCGCCGGTGCCGTAGTAGCGGTCGGCGGTGCGCCGGCCCATCTCGGCGGCGTCCGCTATCAGGTCGAACAGCGGCTCGTGGCACGGGGCGAGACCTGTGGTCTCGGCATGCCAGTAGTTCATCTGGAGGTTGATGTTGGTGGTCCAGTTGGCGTTCCAGGGCGGGGCCACCTCGGTGTTCCAGATGCCCTGCAGGTTGGCGGCCTGCGTGCCGGGGCGGGACGAGGCGATCAGCAGGTAGCGGCCGTAGGCGAACTGCAGCGCGGCCAGCCCCGGATCCTCCGCTCCGGCGCGGACGGCCTCCAGCCGCTCGTCCGTCGGCAGCGCGGCCTGGGTGTCCTGGCCGTCTTGGCCGGCTTGGGCGGCTGGAGTGGCCTGGTCGCTCCTGCCGTCGTAGTCGTGGTGCAACGACAGTACCGAGGCGCGGAACAGCGCCCGGTGGTCCGCGACGTGCTCGGCGCGCAGGTCCGCGAAGGGCCGGGCCGCGGCGGCGTCGAGCAGGCGTCCGATCTCCTCCAGCGGGCCCTCGTCCGGCCCGGCCGGGGGCTGGTCGTAGCCGCGGAACCCGGTGGCGACGGCCGTCAGCAGCAGCGCCTCGTCCGCGCCGCGCACGGTGAACGAGCCGTCGGCGGCGGCCTGGACCGCGCCGCCCGTGGTGAGGATCCGCAGCCCTGCCGCGAAGCCCGTGCCCGCGTCGTCGCGGTAGGTGGCCGGGTCCTCCTCGCCGAAGGCGACGTGCGCGGGCGCGCGGCCGGAGACGGTGAGCAGCGGGACGGTGGGAACGGCGGGAACGCGGGTGACGTCGTGGTGCGCGTTCGGGTGCGGGGTGCTGAACCGGGCCGTCAGGTCGAGGCCGCCCGGCTTCGACGCGGTGACCCGGGTGACCAGCACACCTGCCGGAGCGGAGACGAAGGACTCCCGGACGGTCTCCACCGCGCCGAGGCGGTGGCGCACGAGGTGCACGGCCGTGTCCAGGTCCAGCTCGCGGGTGTAGCCGGAGGCGGCGTCGGCGACCGTGCCGTCCCCGAAGGCCAGGTGCAGCGTGGCGACCGGCTGGTAGGCCTCGGTGAAGGGACCCTGCATCTGCTCGGCGAGCTTCTCGGCGCGGGCGTAGTCGCGGTCCTCCAGCACGGCCGCCCGCAGCTCCGCCAGGTGGTGGGCGGCGCCCTCGCGGTCGTTCGGGCCGGGGCCGCCGGACCACAGGGTGTCCGCGTTGAGGTCGATCGTCTCCCCGGCCGGGGCCGCGGCGCCGAGGCCCCCTCCGTGGAGCATCGCGCCGAGGCGGCCGTTGCCCAGGGGCAGGGCTTCGAGGAAGCCGGTCGCCGGTCGGCGGTACCACAGCCGGGGCCGCGCCGCGTCGGTGCCGGCCCTTCGGTGGTCGGGAGGCGGGGTGGGGGCCGACGACAACGACGTTGTCCTCTCGGGGAGTTGGTGGGGCAGGGGGACTCAGCCCGCGTGCGGCGGGACCGGTCCGGTGCTCTCACGGACGATCAGCCGGGGGCGGAGCAGCTGCAACGAGTTGACCGGTGTGCCCGACTTGGTGACCTCGCGCAGGAGCAACTCCACGGCCTGGCGGCCCATTTCGCGCTTGGGGATGGACACGCTGGTGAGGGCGGGCCGGGTGAGCCGGACCTCGGGGTTGTCGTCGTGCCCGACGATCGACAGGTCCTCGGGCACGGACCGGCCGAGCGCACGGGCGGCCTCCAGGGCGCCCAGTGCGAGGGCGTCGTAGGTGGTGAACAGGGCCGTCGGGCGCGGCTCGGCGGTCAGCGCCGCGGTGGCGGCGGCGAATCCGCCGCGCGGGGTGGGCTCGTCGGCCATGAACACGGCGCTGTCCGGGACCTCGATCCCGTCCTCGGCGAACGCGCGGCGCAGGCCGTCGACGCGGATCCGGTGCACCGGGCTGGCCAGGACCGCGACGCGCTCGTGGCCGAGGTCGCGCAGATGGCGACCGGCCAGATAGCCCGCCCGTTCGTAGTCGATGGTGACCACGGGGTAGCTCTCCGGCACGCCCGTCTCCCAGGCGCAGAGCACGACCGGGAAGCGGGCCTCCAGCAGCGGCAGGTGGTCGATCAGGTCCCGGTCCCCGGCCACCAGCAGGCCGTCGACGTTGCGGCTGGTCAGCCCGGCGAACTGGTGCCGGGCGCGCTCGCCGTCCAGGCGGGTGGTGCACAGCAGCAGGTGGTAGCCGTGCTCCTGGAGGACGTCCTCGACCTCCTCCACGATCTCCGCGTAGAAGGCTCCGGAGACCGTCGGCACGAACAGCCCCACCGTCATCGTGGTGCCGGTGGCCAGCGACCGGGCGACCAGGTTCGGGGTGTACCCGAGCTCGTCGATCGCCGCCCGCACACGGGCGGCCGTCGCGGGCCGCACCTGGACGCGACCGCTGATCACGTTGGAGACGGTCTGCTTCGTGACGCCGGCCCGCTCGGCCACGTCCTGCATCGTCACCATGACACTCCCCGTCGCTCCTGCCCGAGTTCTTTGACCGATCAAACGCCGACGCCCAGAAACGTAGGCTCGGGCCCCTGGGCTGTCAAGCAATGGCCGCCTGTTGGTCCGAGGCAAGCCCCAGCTTACGCGGCCTACAGGGCCGATCTGTCGGGTCCGCCCGAAGAAGTCGGATCGAGCTCCCTCTTGTTTTACCGCTCCAAAAGACCCTACTGTTCCGACCCATCCGGAGACCGCGGTGTGCGGACTGACCGGTCACCTGTGGTGTGGGCGCGGTGCGCCCCGGAGGAGGAACCACGTCATGGACAGCAGAAGGACGGCAACGCGCCTGGTCGGTGTGGCGACGGCGGTGGCTCTGGCGTTCGGAGCGAGCGCGTGCGGCAGCAGCGGGGGCTCGTCGGCCGGGGGCACCTCGGCCGGTGGGAGCTTCAGCTACTGGTCGATGTGGCGCGCGGACGAGCCGCAGGCGCAGGTGCTGAAGCAGGCGGCCGCCGACTTCACCGCGCAGACCGGGATCAAGGTGAACATCGACTTCGTCGGCCGCGACATCGCCAAGAAGATGGGCCCCGCGATCGCCGCGAACAAGGCGCCGGACCTGTGGGACGAGTCGAACGACAACGTCTACGGCATCACCGCCGCCGCCGGCCAGGCGCTCGACCTCTCCCCGGTGCTGTCGATGCAGGTACCGGGCGAGAACGTGCCGGTGTCGCAGGTCATCCCGTCGAAGTACTTCGACTCGCTGACCAGGGACCCCTCGGGGGCGAACCACTACACGATCCCCTACGAGGTCGCCACCAACGCCATGTTCTTCAACGCGGCGGACCCGGCGGTCTCCGCCGCGATGCCGAGCGCGCCGGCCGACTGGGCCGGACTGCTCAAGGTCTGCGCGACGCTCAAGGCCAAGGGCAAGGCCTGCATCGCGTCCGAGGGCGAGGACCCCTGGACCAACGAGCTCTACTTCGACTACCTGCTCAGCGGCGCCGGGGTGAACTTCGCCAAGCTCGCCCAGGACAGGTCCGGTGCCTCCTGGGACGACCCGGCCGTCCTCAAGGCGGCGCAGGAGGTGGACCAGCTGGTCTCGGACGGCTACCTCATCCCCGGCTACGACGCGACCAAGTACCCCGCGCAGGAGACCAACTGGGCGAGCGGCAAGGCCGCGTTCTACATGGACGGGAACTACGTGACCTCCGAGGTCGCCAAGGAGATCCCGGCCACCTGGAAGATGTCCGCGATGCTGCCGCCGACCGCGCAGACCCCGGACGTGACCCTCTTCGGCTTCGCCATCCCCAAGCGGGCCCAGAACGCCTCCGCCGCCGAGAAGTTCATCGCGTTCTTCATGCAGAAGAAGGAGATGGGCGGGATCTCCACCGTCGCGGGCAACATCACCCCGCGCGCCGACATCGCGGCCCCGCCGCAGCTGGCCGACGCCCAGAAGCTGCTCGCGGCGCCGACGGTCCGGCCCTACTTCGACGGCGTGGCCGGCGACTGGTCGCCCAAGGTGCTGGACCAGAACTACCTGGACATGTGGCACGGCAAGCTCACGCCCGGGCAGTTCGTGGCCAAGTGCAAGGCCGCGCAGGTCACCTACTGGCAGACGCAGGGCTGACCGTGGCGACCCCGACCACGAGCGCCACCACGGCCACCACCGCTGTGCGGACCCCGCCCCGGACGAGCCGCGTCCGGGGCGGGGCACCCCGCCCGGGCAAGGGCGGCGTCGGTCCGCTGGAACGGCAGCGGCGCCGGACGTTCTGGCCCTTCACCGCGCCCGCGCTGACCGTCTACGCGGTGCTGTTCCTGGCCCCCGTCGGCTTCGCGATGTACACCAGCCTGTTCCGCTGGGACGGCATGTCGCCCATGCAGTGGCGCGGCCTGTCGAACTACGTGCTGCTCTTCGAGAACCCGTACTTCCGCACCGCGATGCTCAACACCCTCGAACTGATGCTGGTGGGCGGCTCGATCACCTTCCTGATCAGCTTCGCGCTGACGCTGGTGCTGCGGGAGATGCGGGCGCGGCTCTTCGCCCGTTCCGTGCTGTTCTTCCCCTCACTGGTCAACGGCATGGTCTTCGGCATCGCGGCGGGCTTCCTGTTCTCCCCGTCCGGGCCGGTCAACCAGGCGCTGGAGTTCCTCGGGGTGACCACGCCGCCCAAGTGGCTCTCCACGGACAACCTGCTGCCGATGATCCTGGGCACCCTGGTGTGGACCGCGACCGGCTACTACACCTCGATCATCATGGCCGCGGTCGACCAGATCCCCGGCTACCTCTACGAGGCCGCGGAGCTCGACGGCGCCAACGCCTTCCAGCGGTTCCGGCACGTCACGCTGCCCTGCGCCTGGGACGTGATCTCGGTGTGCGCGGTGCTGTGGACGGTCAGCTCGGTCAAGATCTTCGAGCTGATCCTGCTCTTCGGTGGCAGCACCAACCGCTTTCCGCCGGTCAACAGTTGGAACACCGCCCTGTTCGTCTACGCCGAGGCCTTCCCGCAGGGCACGGTGCCGAGGCTCGGCACGGCCACCGCCGCGGCGCTGATCAGCCTCGCCATGGTCACCCTCGTCACCGTGCTGCTGCGCAGGCTGATGCGCCGCGATCCGATCGAGTACTGAGAAAGGCACCACCAGTGCGCACCCGACTGCGAACCAGACCGCGAAGCAGACAGCACCAGGCCGGCGCGGCCGTACGGATCGGGACGGCCGTGGTCTGGCTCGTCGTCGTGGCCGATCTGCTGCTGGTCGCGTGGATCTTCGTCACCTCGCTGCGCGGCGGCCCCGACATCCTCCGGCACAACTTCGGCCTGCCGCTGCGCCCCGAGTTCGGCAACTACGGCGTGGCACTCGACCAGGGCGGCTTCGCCCGGGCCGCGCTCAACAGCGTGATGGTCGCCGTCGGTTCGTCGCTCGTCGCGATCGCCCTCGCGGCGCCCTGCGCCTACGCACTGGCCCGGCGCCGGTCGCGCACGTCCTCGGCGCTGACGATGACCTTCGCGATGGGCCTGGGCGTGCCCGGGCAGGTGCTGGTCGTCCCGCTGTTCGTGGGGCTGGCCAAGGTGAACCTGGTCGACGACGACCTCGGCCTCGGCCTGGTCTACGTCGGCCTGGCCATGCCGTTCACCGTCTTCCTGCTCACCGGGTTCTTCAGCTCCGTCCCCGCCGCGCTGGAGGAGGCGGCCGTCCTGGACGGCGCCGGGCCGCTGCGCACCTTCGTCCAGGTGGTGCTGCCCGTCGCCCGAGGCGGCCTGGTCACCGCGTTCCTGCTGCAGTTCATCACCAACTGGAACGAGACCCTCTTCGCGATCGTGCTGACGAACAGCCAGGACAAGGTCACCCTGCCGGTGGCCCTCTCCGAGTTCGTCGCATCGCAGCAGTTCAACGGCATGGACTACGGAACGATGTTCGCCGGAGTCTGCATCATCCTCGCCCCGATGATCGCGCTCTTCTCCTGGATGGGGAGCCGGATCGTCCAGGGCATGACCGTAGGGATCGGCAAATGACCTCCTCACTGCGCAAGGACCTGCTGCGGATCGAGGGGGCCGCCGACCCGGGACCGGGAGTGCTGCCGATTCTGCACGGCATCCCCTCGCTGCCCGTCGACGGCGCCGGCGTCGACGACGAGATGCGCCGCAACCTCGCCTACGGCGCCCCTCACTCGCTGCTGCCCTACACCCGCCAGAGCGACTACGACCGGCTCCGCACCGAGCGTGAACTGCCCACCGTCGTGCTGGAGAACGAGACGCTGACCGCGACGTTCCTGCCCTCGCTCGGCGGCCGTCTGTGGTCGCTGGTGCACCGGCCGACCGGCCGCGAACTGCTGCACCGCAATCCCGTCCTCCAGCCCGCCAACCTCGCCCTGCGGGACGCGTGGCTGGCCGGGGGAGTGGAGTGGAACCTCGGCACCACCGGCCACTGGCCGCTCACCTGCGAACCCCTGCACGCCGCCCGGGTCACCGCCGCCGACGGCACCCCCGTGCTGCGCATGTACGCGTTCGAGCGGCTGCGCCGCGTGGTGCTGCGGATCGACGCCTGGCTGCCCAGCGGCTCGCCCGTGCTCTACGTCCACGTGCGGCTGCACAACCCCGCCGCCCAGGAGACGCCGGTCTACTGGTGGTCCAACATCGCCGTCCCCGAACAGGCGGACACGCGCGTCCTCGGCCCGGCCGACCACGCCTTCTACTCCGACTACGTCAGCGAGCTGCGCCGCATCCCCTTCCCCGACCTGGACGGCGCGGACCGCAGCTACCCGGGACGGGTGGAGCGCGCCGCCGACTTCTTCCTCGACCTGCCCTCCCGGGAACGGCGCTGGATCGCCGCGCTGGACAAGACCGGCGCCGGACTTGTGCAGACCTCCACCGACCGGCTGCGCGGCCGCAAGCTGTTCTGCTGGGGCACGGCCACCGGCGGGAAGCACTGGCAGGAGTGGCTCTCCGGTCCGGAGAGCGGCTACCTGGAGATCCAGGCGGGCCTGGCCCGCACCCAGCTGGAGCACCTGCCCATGCCCGCCGGGGCCACCTGGTCCTGGACCGAGGCCTACGGGATGCTCCAGGCCGATCCCGAGTCCGTGCACGGCAGTTGGACCCAGGCGCGCGGAGCCGCGGCCGACGCCCTGCACCGGCTGGTCACGCCCGAGGAGCTCGACGGCGCACTCGCCTGGGCGGGCGAGCTGGGCGAGGCCGAGGAGATGCTGGCCGAGGGCTCCGGCTGGGCGGCCCTGGAGGTGGAGGCGGGCACCCTCCCGTCCTCGCCGTGGCTGCCCTTCGGCTGCCCGGGCGCCGAACAGCAGCCCTGGCGTGAGCTGCTGACCACCGGTGCGCTGCCGGTCAGCGACCCGCCCGCGGCTCCCGTCACCGGAGCCCACTGGCGGCAGCGGCTGGAGGAGCGGGCTGCGGACTGGCACGCCCGCTACCACCTCGGCCTGCTCCGCCTGGCCGACGGTGACCGGGACGGCGCCCGCGTGGCCTTCGAAGGCTCCCTCGACCAGGAGCGCACCCCCTGGGCGCTGCGGGCGCTCGCCGCCCTCACCCCGGAGGCGGACCAGGCCGCCGACCTGATGGCCGAGGCCCACCGGCTCCGGCCGGAGCTGCTGGAGCTGACGATCGAGGCGCTCCAGGCGCTGCTGCGCGCGGACCGGGCCGCCGGCGCGCTCGCGCTCGTCGAGACGCTGCCGGCCGCGGCCCGCGCCCACGGGCGGATCCGCCTGGCCGAGGCCACCGCCGCCCACTCCCTCGGCGACGACGACCGGGTGCGGCGGCTGCTGGCCGAGGGCATCAGGGTCGACAACATGCGCGAGGGCGAGCTGTCGCTCGACACGCTGTGGCGCGCCGTCCACCCGGGCCTGCCGCTCCCGGCGGCCTACGACTTCCGCATGTCGGAAGCCTGAGACAGGCCCTCCTCGCGCCGCCACCCACGGCACGGGGAGGCGCCGCCCCACCCACGGGCGGGGTGACGGGGCCTGCCGCAGGGGCGGCCCCGACCGAAGAAGAAGGAGTCACTGTGTCAGCTGCTCGCAGGAGAGTGCTCGGCGCGGTCACGGCCCTGGCCATGGCCCTGGCCGGCGCCGGCACTCTCGGAACAGCCCACGCCGCGGCGGATCCCTCCTCCGCCACCTACACCGTCACCGTCGGTTCGACCGGGTCGTTCGGTTTCCCCGACGACACCCCGGCCGGCGTCTACCTCGACAAGGACGGCAGCTTCCACTTCCAGGAGTCGCACTCGCTCTACGGCGCGACGGACGGCCGGTCGTGGAGCTTCTACACCGGAACCGACCTCGGCTCCGCGAGCGCCGACACGGCGCTCGACAACGCGGTCAACCCCGCGAACTCCCAGGACAGCAACGCCAACACCACCTGGCGCTGCAACAACAGCCCCACCGGGCTGACGTCCACCGCCGCCCCGTCGGGGTCGGGCTACGCCCAGAAGAACTACTGCGACCTGGTCGGGGTCTGGGTCGACCCGGACACCGGCGACTGGCACGGCCTGGTCCACAACGAGTTCACCCCGCAGCCCTTCGGCGACGGCCTGCACTACGACGCCATCGACGAGGCGGTCTCCCACGACCAGGGCCACACCTGGACCATCTCCGGCCACGCCATCACCTCGCCCTACAGCACCACCCGGGGTGACACCACCGCCTTCCCCAACCAGACCTACGACTACGGTGACGGCGACCCGCGCCTGTTCGTCGACGCGGCCTCCGGCTACTTCTACGTCTACTACGGCTCCCGGATCGTCCCCAAGGGCGGAGTCGGCGGCAGCAACGGCGGCCTGGCCCACGTCGCACGCGCGCCAATCTCCGGCAAGATGGCGGCCGGGACCTGGCAGAAGTGGTACAACGGCGCCTGGACCCAGCCCGGCGTGGGCGGCCTGGAGAGCAACATGGTCCCGGCCACCACCGCCCAGCCCAGCGGCTACACGCCGACCTCCAAGGACTACAGCCCCGCGAACACCGGCACCGTGGACCAGCAGGTCACGGCGGGAGTGCTGCCGTCCAAGTCGCCGCTGTTCATCATGAACATCGCCTACGACGCCTATCTCGGCCTCTACATCGGCGAACCCGAGGTCGTCTCCGGTACCGCCCCGCAGCAGTTCTACGTCACCGACAACCTGGCCACCCAGAAGTGGTACCTGGCCGGCGACACCGGCGGCTACACCTCCGGCTCCTGGTACCGCTGGTTCCTGGACGGCGCCAACCTCACCAGCTCGACCCTCGTCGGCAGGAGCTTCCGCTCCTACTGCTCGATCTCCTGCCACAGCTCGGACGGCGAGTACGCCGACGTGACCGTGGGCTCCTCGGCCCCGGCCGCGTCGCCGTTCGACCCGACCAGGACCTACCGGATCGCCAGCGGTGACGGGCGGCTCCTCGCGCAGGTCTCCGGCAGCAGCGCGACCACCGCCGAGGCCGCCGCGACCGGCTCGGCCCTGGAGGACTGGACCTTCGTCGCCAACGGTGACGGCTCCTACCAGGTGATCGACGCCGGCAGCGGCCGGCTCCTCGGGGTCGACTCCACCAGCACGGCCAACCGTGCCTGGGGCACCAGGCCGACCGTGACTGCGCCGGGCGCCAACGGGCCGACGGTGGGCCAGCAGTGGTTCGTCCTGCCCGACACCTCCCCTGTCACCGGGGTGGCGGACGGCAGCTACCGCCTGGTCAACCGCTACAGCGGCCTGGTCGTCGGCCTGACCGCCGCGGGCGGCGGCACCGCCGAGACCAGCCCGGCCCGCGCCTGGACCGACACCAGCGGGAGCAGCGTGGGCGGTGGCCGCACCGCCGCCCAGCAGACGCTGACCATGACCGCGGTCGGCTCCGTCTCCGGCACCGTCACCGTGGGAGCGGTCGGCACCCAGAGCTGGACCGTGAGCACCAGCGCCAACCTCCAGGTCTCCGCCTCGTCCTCGACCGGCGCGACGCTCGCCTACGCGGCCACCGGACTCCCGGCGGGCCTGACGATCAGCTCCTCGACCGGTCTGATCACCGGCGCCCCGACCAGCACGGGCAGCGGCAGCGCGGTCGTCACCGTCACGGCGGGAGCGGCCTCCGGGCAGACCTCGTTCTCCTGGACGGTGGGCGCCGGGGCGAGCCTGAACGGCACCCACACGCTGGTCGCGAGCGGCGTGGCGCTGGACGACCCGGGCCGCAGCATGAGCACGGGTACCCAGCTCATCACCTGGACCCCGAGCGGCAGCACCAACCAGCAGTGGCAGTTCACCCAGCAGTCCGACGGTTCCTACCAGATCGTCAGTGCCCAGTCCGGACTGTGCATGGACGACAACGGCGGCTTCACCGCCCCCGGCACCGCCGTCATCCAGTGGACCTGCACCGGCTCGGCCAACCAGCACTGGCAGCTGACCAAGCTCGCAAGCGGCCGGTACACCGTCACCAACGTCCACACCGGCCTGCTGCTCACCACCGCCTCGACCACCCCCGGCGCTCTGGTCACCCAGCAGTCCGACAGCGGCTCCTCGCTCCAGCAGTGGACGCTCTCCTGAGCGGGCGCTGACCCCAGGACCACCCGGTCCGCGGTGACGCCGTGGGGGCGTCACGGACCGGGTGCGCCGTGGGGGGGGCCCCCCCCCCCCGCCCCCCCCCCCCCCCCCCCCGGCCCCCCCCCCCCGGGGGGGGCCCCCCCCCGGGCGGGGTCCAAAACCGACCCACCCGGGCGGCCGGTTACCCCCCGGCCC